>DATGIQ010000473.1:0-17601 GCA_035295665.1 Gemmataceae bacterium
AACACCCTGCTCGACAACGATCGGATCGGAGCGGACCTCAAGCGCCACCTCACCCAGGCGTTCGGCACCGAGCGGCAGGAGCGTTACTGGGCGATCTTTGAGAAGCTGCGCGTGGAACTCGGCTACGCGGATTATCTCGGCGCGCTACAGCGTTACCGGGCCGAGAACCCGCGCGACCCGCACTTCTTGCAGCTCTCCTTCTACCTGTTGGACTACCCATTCGCCAACCGCTTGTTCCCGGCCTCGCTGGACGTGATCGAGCAGCTCCGCAGCTGGGGGCCGACGGTCATCCTGTCCGACGGCGACGTGGTATTCCAGCCGCGCAAGATCGAGCGTTCCGGGCTGTTCGAGGCGGTTGAGGGCCACGTGCTCATCTACATCCACAAGGAACGGGAACTGGACGATGTCGAAAAGCATTACCCGGCCCGTCACTATGTCCTCGTGGACGACAAGCTGCGCATCCTGGCCGCAGTGAAGAAGGTCTGGGGGTCACGCCTGACCACCGTTTTCCCGCGCCAGGGGCACTACGCCCACGACCCGAAGGCGCTGGCCACGTACCCGCCCGCGGACATCACCATCGAGTGCATCGGCGACCTGCTCCGGTACGACCGGGCCGCCCTGCTCGCCGCCGGCCACGCCGGCACCCCCAAGGCCGTATTGGAGTCTACCTAACCAGGAGAGAATCATGAAAGCCACCCAAAAACTCCACGACATGGGCCAGAGCCTCTGGCTCGATAACATCACTCGCGGTCTGCTGACCAGCGGCACGCTTCGCCGCTACATCCAGGAGTTCTCGATCACGGGGCTCACCTCGAACCCCACGATCTTCGACCACGCCATCAAGAACAGCCACGACTACGACGACGCCATCCGCCAGAAATTGAAGGAAGGCAAGTCGGGAGAGGCGCTGTTCTTCGAGCTGGCGCTGGAGGACCTCCGGCAGGCCGCCGATCTGTTCCGGCCGATCCACGACCAGACGAACGGCGTTGACGGCTGGGTGTCGCTGGAGGTCTCGCCCTTGCTGGCCCACGACACGGCCCGCACCCTCGCCGCGGCCAAGGAACTGCACGCCCGGGCAGCACGGCCCAACCTCTTCATCAAGATCCCAGGCACCAAGGAGGGCATCCCCGCCATCGAGGAGGCGATCTTCGCGGGTGTGCCGATCAACGTGACACTCCTGTTCTCCCGCGCGCAGTATGTCGCGGCCACCGAGGCGTACCTGCGCGGCATCGAGCGGCGCATCAGCGCCGGGCTGAATCCCAACGTCGGCTCGGTGGCTTCGCTGTTCGTCAGCCGCTGGGATGTCGCGGTGAGGGCCAACGCACCTGCGGCGCTGCGCGAGCAGCTGGACGCCGCTCTTGCTCACAATCCATTTCCGGATCGGCCGCTGGCGAGTGCGGCAGGGCTGCGCGACCAGCTCGGTATCGCCGTTGCCGGGCAGACCTACGAGACGTACCGCTTTTTGGTCGATTCGCCACGCTGGCAGCGCATCTTCAACGCCGGTGCTCGCCGCCAGCGGCTCCTTTGGGCCAGCACCGGCACCAAGGACCCCGAAGCCTCCGACATCCTGTACATCCACGCGCTCGCCGCACCCTCCACCGTGAACACGATGCCCGAGGCCACGTTGAAAGCCCTCGCCGATCATGGGGAGATCGACCAGACCTTGCCCGCGCGTGCCCGTTACTGCGACGAGGCGCTGGCCAGGTTCGCCGCGGCCGGCATCGACCTTGACGCCTTGGCGGCCCAACTCCTGGACGAGGGGGCCAAAGCGTTCGACAAGTCCTGGAACGAACTGCTGGCGTCCATCGCGTCCAAGGGCGAGACGCTCAAGAAGGCCAGTTGAGGCCGCGAGGATGAAGGGTGAAAGAAAAAAGCCGCTGGATTCATCCTTTATTCCTGGTCCCTGCGACGATGTGGAGAGCCTGTTTCTCATGGGAGAGGTTTTTATGCAAGTCCTGGTCGTCGATGTGGGCGGGAACCACGTCAAAATGCTGGTCACAGGCCAGGAGACGCCGCGCGAGTTTGCCTCGGGACCATCGATGACGGCTGAGGAGATGGTCTCCGGGGTCCTGAAAACTGCCAAGGACTGGAAATACGAAGCGGTATCGATCGGCTACCCGGGTCCGGTTCTCCGCGGTAAGCCGGTTGCGGAACCGCACAACCTCGGGCCTGGGTGGGTCGGGTTCAACTTTGAGGCCGCGTTCGGGTGTCCTGTCAAGCTCATCAACGACGCGGCCATGCAAGCCCTGGGGAGCTATGAGGGAGGAAAGATGCTCTTCCTGGGCCTGGGGACCGGCCTCGGTTCCGCCATGATCGTGGATGGCATCGTCGAGCCGATGGAACTGGGCCATCTTCCGTACAGGAAACGAACCTACGAGGACTACGTGGGCATCCGGGGGTGGGAACGTGTGGGCGAAAAGAAATGGCGGCACTACGTCGCGGACGTGGTGGCACGCCTGATCGCCGCCCTCGAACCGGATGATGTGGTCCTCGGCGGAGGCAACGTCCACAAGCTCAAAGAAATGCCTCCGGGTTGCCGGGCGGGCACGAACGCGAATGCGTTTCTCGGAGGGTTTCGCTTGTGGGAGGAAGCCGGCAAGTGGAGCGCTTCTGCTCCCCCCAACTCCCCGCGGCAGCGGAAGGACAAACAAGCAGCGGAAGGAGCACGAACATGACAGCGACCATCGGTTTCGACCAGCCCCTGTACATCCTGCCCTTCGACCAGCGCGAATCCTTCCAGACAAAGATGTTCGGTTGGGAGGGCACCTTGAACGCCGCGCAGACGGCGGAGATCGCCGCCGCCAAACAGGTGATCTACGACGGCTTCCAGGCCGCCATCGCGGGCGGCGCGCCGAAGGAGCACGCCGCCATCCTGGTGGACGAGCAGTTCGGCGCCGCCATCCTGCGTGACGCCGCCCGCCAGGGATACATGACCGCGTGCCCCGCCGAAAAGAGCGGGCAGAAAGAGTTCGACTTCGAGTACGGGCGGGAGTTTGCCCGTCACATCGAGGCGTTCAACCCGACCTTCTGCAAAGTGCTGGTGCGCTACAACCCGGAAGGCGACAAAGCCCTGAACCGGCGCCAGGCGGCGCGGTTGAAGCGGCTGTCCGATTACCTGCACGGGAGCTGCCGGCGGTTCATGGTCGAACTGTACGTGGATGCGGAGCCCGCGCAAATGGAGCAGTTTCACGGCCAGAAGAAGGCTTACGAGCTGAACCTGCGTCCTGGCCTCACGGTGCGAACCCTTCGCGAACTCCAGGACGCGGGCGTTGAGCCGGACGTGTGGAAAGTCCAGGGCCTGGACCGCCGCGAGGACTGCGTGAACCTTGTCACGGCTGCGCGACGGGGCAACCGAAGCCGGGTGGGTTGCATCATCCTGGGCGGCGGGGAGGACAAACCGAAGGTGCGTGAGTGGCTGGCGACGGCGGCATCCGTAGCGGGGTTCATCGGCTTTGCCGTGGGCCGCACCACCTTCTGGGACCCGCTCGTTGAACGGCGGGCGAAACGAGTCGCGCGCCCGGCGGCTGTGGAGCAGATCGCCCGGCGCTACCGGGAGTGGGTGGACATCTTTGAAAAGGCACGGCTCTTGCCTGCTGAGTCAGTACGTCTGACTCGTCAGGCCATTAGCCGCTGGGAAAATGAGGGCGGACATCGTTAAGGGAGGCCAGTGCCTCATGAATGGCGTCAACTGGGAAGTTCATCGACCATGCTCAATCAGACCGTCCAGCGGATACTCACGATCAACACCGGCTCCTCCAGCCTTAAGGTTGCCCTGTATGAGATGGACCGGGGGGAAACGCGGATTCTCTCTGGGGAGATCGAGCGGATCGGCGTTCCCGAGGGTCGTGTGCACGTTACGGACGCCAACGGCGCGACGTTGATCGACCAGCGGAATCACCTTGCGGATCATGGCGCCGCGCTGGAGGCGCTGTTGGCATGGTTGAGAGCTGATCGCCCAGACCTGAACCCCAGCGCGGTGGGGCACCGGGTGGTGCATGGGGGCATCCACTACCAGGAGCCGCAGCGGATCACTCCCGAGTTCATCGCCATCCTCCAGGGAATGGTGCCACTCGCGCCTGATCACCTGCCCCAGTCCATCCGGGCGATGCAGGTCGCGGTCAAAGCCTATCCGAACCTTCCGCAAGTGGCTTGCTCCGACTCGGCGTTTCACCGGCACATGCCCCGGATCGCGCAGCTTTACCCGCTGCCCCGGCACTTCGCTGACGAGGGTTTGCTCCGCTACGGGTTTCACGGCCTGTCCTACGAATACATCATGCAAGAACTCCGCGCCCTGGATCCTAAAGAGGCCGAGGGCCGTGTCCTCATCGCCCACCTTGGCAACGGGGCCAGCATGGCGGCGGTGCGCGGCGGGATGAGCATCGATACGACCATGGGTTTTACGCCCGCCGGCGGCCTCATGATGGGCACCCGCACTGGCGACCTCGATCCCGGCGTCCTCCTGTACCTGCTGGCCGAACGGGAGATGACGCCAGCCGCGCTGAACGAGCTGGTCAACCGGCAGGCCGGGCTTCTCGGCGTCTCGGGGATCAGCGCAGACATGCGCGACCTGCTCGAAAGGGAATCCACGGACGGGCATGCGGCCGAAGCTGTCGGGCTGTTCTGCTACGAGGCCAAGAAATACCTCGGTGCCTTGGCTGCGGTCCTGGGCGGCCTGGACACCCTGGTCTTTACCGGAGGGATTGGGGAACACGCCGCCTCCGTGCGCCTGCGCCTCTGTGAGGGCCTGGAGTCTCTCGGCATCCGGATTGATCCGCGCCGCAACGAAGCGCACGCGCCCGTCATTTCGCCGGAAGGCAGTTCGGCAACGGTGCGGGTCATGCGAACCGATGAAGACCTGATGATTGCCCGACACACCAGAGAGTTGATGGAGAAGAGCCATTAGTGGTCGGTGTTGGCGCTCCGCATGGAGACGGAACGGTCTTCTCCACCCGACACGAAGCACAGCCCCCGAAGGAGAACAGGATGGCAAACCTCGATCCGAACCGCTTGCGGGACATGAACCGCTACTGGCAGGCGGCCAATTATCTGACGATCGGCCAAATCTACTTGCAGGAGAACCCCCTGCTGCGCGAGCCGCTTCGGCCGGAGCATATCAAGCCCCGGTTGCTAGGACACTGGGGGACCTCGCCCGGCCTCAGCTTCATCTACGTGCATCTGAACCGCCTGATCCAGGACACCGACGCCGACGTGATCTACCTGACTGGCCCAGGACACGGCGGCCCCGCGCTCGTCGCCAACGCCTACCTGGACGGGACTTACTCCGAAATCTATCCGGAGGTGTCGCAGGACACGGCGGGCCTGCGCCGCCTCTTCCGCCAGTTTTCGACGCCAGGCGGCATCCCGAGCCACGACAGTGTCACGACCCCCGGTTCCATTCATGAGGGCGGCGAACTCGGCTACGTGCTCGTGCATGCGTTCGGCGCCGTCTTCGACAACCCGGACCTCATCGCCGTCGCCGTCGTCGGGGACGGTGAGGCGGAGACCGGACCGCTCGCAGGGTCCTGGAAAAGCGTCAAGTTCCTGGACCCGGTCAGCGACGGCGCCGTGCTGCCCGTCCTGCACCTAAACGGCTACAAAATCTCCGGGCCCACCGTGCTGGGCCGGGATCGCGATGAGGACATCCAAAAGCTTCTCGAAGCCCACGGTTACGAGGTTCATTGGGTCGAGGGAGTCGATCCGTTGCCCATGCACCAGGCGTTCGCCGCGGCGCTGGACACCTGCTACGCGAGAATCCGGGCCATCCAGGCCGAGGCGCGCGCCGAGGGTTTCTCGAAGCGGCCGACCTGGCCCGGCCAACCCGCCGCGGCCGCGATCGCGGAGGAAGTGAGTGCCGGGGGTTTCTCGAAGCGGCTGGCCTGGCCGGTCATCGTGCTGCGCAGCCTCAAGGGGTGGACCGGGCCGAAGGTCGTTGATGGCCTGCCGGTGGAGGGAACGTTCCGGGCCCATCAGGTGCCGTTGCCCAACGTGAGAAACAACGCCGAGCACCTCAAGATGTTGGAACAGTGGATGCGCAGCTACCGGCCGGAGGAACTCTTCGATAAGAACGGTCGGCTTGACCCCAAGCTGGCCGCCCTCGCCCCCAAGGGCGACCGGCGCATGGCCGCCAACCCCCACGCCAACGGCGGCAAGCTCACCGTGGACCTCGACCTCCCCGATTTCCGCGGCTACGCGATCCCCGTCACGAAGCCTGCCACCGAGCGGCACGAATCGACACGCCAACTCGGCAAGATGATGCGCGACCTGTTCAAGGGGAGCGTGAAACCCAAGAACTTCCGGCTGTTCTGCCCCGACGAAACGAACTCGAACCGGCTGGGCAACGTCTTTGAGGTCGAAAACCGCTGCTCGGTCGGGAAGATCATTCCGATTGACGACCACGTGGCCCCGGACGGCCGGGTCATGGAAGTGCTCAGCGAGCACCTCTGCCAGGGCTGGCTGGAGGGCTACGTCCTGACCGGGCGCCACGGCCTCTTCGCCACCTATGAGGCGTTCGCCATGGTGTCGGCCTCGATGACAGTCCAGCATACAAAATGGCTGGAAAAATCCCTCGAACTCCCCTGGCGCGTCCCCGTCCCGTCGCTGAACATCCTGTTGACCTCGACCTGCTGGCGCAACGACCACAACGGCTTCAGCCACCAGGGTCCCGGCCTGATCGATACGGTGCTGGCCACGAAGGGGACGGTGGCCCGCATCTACCTGCCGCCGGATGCCAACTGCCTGTTGTCCGTGGCCGACCACTGCTTCCGCAGCCGCAACTACGTCAACTTGATCGTTATCGACAAGCAGCCGCAACTCCAGTGGCTCGACATGGACGCGGCCGTCAAGCATTGTGCGGCCGGCGCGTCGATCTGGCGCTGGGCGAGCAACGAACAGGGAGGTGAGCCGGACGTCGTGCTGGCGTCGGCCGGAGATATTCCAACCCTGGAGATCGTGGCGACGGCATGGCTGCTCCGCAAGCACGCCCCGAGCCTGAAGGTCCGTGTGGTCAACGTCGTGGACCTCATGTGCCTTCCGCCCCTGCTCATTCATCCGCACGGCTTGGAGGAGGCCAAGTTTATCGAACTTTTCACGGAGGCCAAGCCGGTCGTTTTTGCCTTCCACGGCTACCAACGGGCGGTCCACGCGATCATCCACGGCCGGACGAACACGGAACGCTTCCACGTGCGCGGCTTCATCGACGAGGGGACGACGACCACGCCCTTCGACATGGTTGTCCGTAACAAGATGAGCCGCTTTCACCTGTGCATGGAGGCGCTGCGGCGGTCCGATTACCCCCAGGCCGGCCCGCTGATGGAATGGTGTCAGGAGATGCTGGCCAAGCACCAGACCTACACGCGCGAGCATTTCGAGGACATGCCGGAAGTCCGCGACTGGGTTTGGACTGACATTTGAGCAGGAGCGCCCATGCCCTTCGTCAAGTGCAGCGTGGATGGCTGTAACAAGAAGTTGCAGCCGGTGCTGAAGCCGGACCCCCGTGATCGGGAGACCTGGGTCTACCCGGAGTGCGACAGGTGCCTCCAGCCCGTCTGTGAGAAGCACTCCACCGAGATGGACGGACAGATGATCTGTGACCGATGCCGCCGGGAGATCGAGGCCCGGCAACCGCGGCAGGGGTTGCTCGATCTGGGGATCGAGCGGCTTCCTCCGCCCAGGTAGTCCGTTCCGGATAGGCAACCGCGGGGAGCAGACGGAGATGTGGTAGGAAATGGCCCCGGCTCTCTCACTCAACGAGCACAACTCCGTGTTGAGGCCGGCAAAGCCGGCCGGAAAGGGGCGATGTGATGGCAACCTCAGCAAGCAGCCTCGCGCCAGAGAAGCAACTCCTCTACGAGCAGCTCCTGGACGCGCTGCATACCCTGTTCGGCGGGGTTCACCCCGGCTACCGGGCTATTCATGCGAAAGGCATCGTCTGTCAAGGGACCTTTAGCCCGGCTGCGACCGCCGCTTCCGTCAGCCGTGCCTCCCACCTCCGAGGCGCCCCGACACCGATCACGGTGCGGTTCTCCGACTTCGCGGGCGCCCCTACCGTGTCCGACAGCGACCCGCTTGCCAGTCCCAGGGGCATGGCGATCAAGTTCCAGTTGCCCGGCGGGATCGACACCGACATTGTGGCCCAATCGTATGACGGGTTCCCGGTTCGTACCGCCGAAGAATTCCTCGTTTTCGTCCGCGCCCTGGCCGCGAGCGGCCCTGGGGTTCCGAACCCGACGCCGATCGCCAACTTCCTGGCAAGTCATCCTCAGGCGAAGCGGTTCGCGGAGGCGCCCAAACCGGCGCCGGCCAGTTTCGCCACGGAATCCTACTACGGCGTCAACGCCTTCCGCTTTACCAACCGGGAAGGCACGAGCCGCTACGGTCGTTACCGTGTCCGTCCGGAAGCGGGCGAAGAACACCTGGAACCCGCTGAAGCGGGCCGCCGGGCGGGGAGTTTTCTGTTCGATGAGCTTGCCGAGAGACTCGCCCGCGGCGCTGCCCGGTTCCGCCTCCTCGTTCAGCTCGCGGACAAAGGCGATCCGGTCGATGACGGCTCGCTCCCCTGGCCCGAAGAACGGCCGCAGGTCGAGCTGGGCATTATCACCGTCACCTCTGTGGTTGCGGACAGCGCGACCGCTGAGCGCCGGCTCCTCTTTGACCCAACCAGGTTTGTGGACGGCATCGAACTCTCGGGCGATCCGTTGCCTCCGGCCCGGTCTGCCGTGTACGCCATCGCATACCGGCGTCGCAATGCCTGAATCGCTTGCCGCGTGACAGCTTCGACCAGCGGCCCACCGATGATCGCCCGCAGTGAGAGGGAAAAAGGCGGGGCGATTAACACCAACTTCACCGCGAGCGAACAACAGGAGGGAACAATGCCGACTTACCTACTCGCCGATTCGGTGTACGAAACCCTGCACCAGTTCGTCAGCGCCTACAAGGTCCACCCGATCCTGGTCAACTTCACAGCCGCGCTGATACCGGTTTCAGTCGGCAGCGACATCCTGGGCAGGGTCTTAGGCAAGCAGACGCTCCGCGATACCGGCTGGTGGACGCTGTGTTTCGCCGCAGTCATCACGCCCTTCACTGCCATCGCCGGCTGGCTGTTCTGGATGAAAGACGACGACGGCGTCCCCGGCATGGCCATCCACAAGTGGCTCGGTACTGCCCTGGCGGTGCTCCTCGTTGGCCTCATTCTGTGGCGGTGGTGGTTCTTCAAGAGCAACCGCTGGCCGAGCCTCTTCTATTTGCTAGTCGCCCTCGCTGTCGTAGGAGCCGTCATCTACCAAGGACACCTTGGCGGCGACCAGAGCTTCTCCGTGTAGAGACCGAGACGCTGAACATATTTGCAAGGATCGTCGCCAACTGACCGTGCTACAGGAGGGCTCAGACGCCGTGACCATTAACTCACTCGCAATCTGGACGGTCGGCCACTCGACCCATACGATCGAGGAGTTTATCGACATCCTGCGCCATAATCAGATCGACATCCTTGTTGATGTGCGACACTTTCCCGGCTCTCGCAAATCCCCTCACTTCAACAAGGGCGCATTGCATGATGCCTTAGTGGCAGCAGGTATCCGCTACGAGCACCTGGTCGAGCTTGGCGGGCGGCGGCCGGTTCACCGCGACTCGCACAACGTCGCCTGGCGCAATGCCTCGTTCCGCAGCTATGCCGACTACATGGAGACCCAGCCATTCCCCGATGGCGTTGATCGCCTGTTGGAGATTGCCCGCACCGGCCGAACCGCGATCATGTGTTCCGAAGCGGTGTGGTGGCGTTGCCACCGCTCGATGATCGCTGACTATCTCAAAGCGATGGCTGTGCATGTCTTCCACATTTTGGGCACGAACAAAGTTCAAGAGCACCCGTACACTTCGCCGGCGCAGCTAGTGGGTGGACGGCTCTCGTATGAAGGCATTGCAGGAGTTGAACCCTGACCATGAGCCAGCGCAAGTGGCATTAACGATATTCATATCAATGTTCAGGACGCACTATTCACGGGAGGTCGTACCGATGGCACATGACTTTAAGGTAGGAGATCATGTGGAGTGGAACTCGGAGGCGGGCCGGGTCCGAGGGACGATCAAGAAGAGAATCACCTCGGAAATCACGTTCAAGGGGTACAAGGTCCACGCCTCGAAGGAGGAGCCGCAATACTTGATCAAGAGCGACAAGACCGACCACATGGCCATGCACAAAGGGTCGGCTCTGAAAAAGATCGGTAAAGTCAAAGGTTGATCCGAAGAACCGCTGGGAGAATCGGAGGAAAGAAGATGGAGAGTCTCCTACCATGAGCCGCGGAACCTTCGTACTGGAGGCCATACCCCCCTTCCGGCTAGACCTGACGGTCTGGACACTGCGCCGTCGTCCGCACAACGCCGTGGACCGCTGGGACGGAACGACCTACCGCCGGGTGCTGCCTTTGCCGGCCGGGCCTGTGGAGGTGGCGGTGACCCAGGTGGCACCGCCCGAGGCGCCGCAGCTGCAAGTGGTGGTAGCAGGCCAACCGATTCGTGCCGCGATGCGGGTGGCCGTGATGGCGGCGCTGGAGCGGCTGCTGGGGCTGCGCATCGACCTGACGGAGTTCTACCAGTTCGCCGCGCACCAGCGGCACCTGGGGCCGTTGGCCCAGCGCTTCCGGGGCATGAAGCCGCCGCGCTTCGCCACGGTCTTCGAGGGCGTGATTAACGCGATGGCGTGTCAGCAGTTGACGCTGACGGTGGGCGTCCATCTCCTTAACCGCTTGGCCATGGCTTGCGGCGCGGCGTTCGGTGAGGGGGATGAAACCGTTCACGCCTTCCCGCGCCCGGAGGATTTGGCCCGGGTGAGTCCGGCAGCCCTGCGGCAGTTCGGGTTCAGCCGCCAGAAAGGCCAGGCCATGATCGAGCTGGCCCAGTCGGTTGCCGAGGGACGCGTGGACCTGGAAGGGTTGGCGGCCCTGCCCGATGACGAGGTGATTGACCACCTTCGTGAACTGCGTGGGGTGGGACGTTGGACGGCGGAATACACCCTGCTGCGCGGCCTGGGTCGGGTGAATGTCTTTCCTGGCGACGACGTGGGCGCTCGCAACAACCTGCAACGCTGGCTGCAACTGAGGAAACCTCTCGACTACGAGGGAGTCCGCCGGGTTCTGGTCCGCTGGGGCGGCTACGCCGGACTTGTTTACTTTCACCTCCTGCTCGATCGCCTGGCGGAGGCTGGCTATCTGGGCGATACAAGTTCCCAGGAGCAGGACACCGCCGTCCATCGGCAGCAGGGCGATGCGGAAGCCCGGGGCCACTGACGGAGACCGACCAAGGGCGTCGACCAGAAAGGTTACGTTGCTTGTCCTGTGATTCTATTGCGAAACCCAGCCCTTCCGATAGAGCCAGGCCTTCACCGTCTGGGTCAGTAGGACATATCCGAGCAACGTCACAGCAAGGAGGGGCCAATAGAGAGGCGGCAAGGGGGTGAAGCCGAACGCCGGCCCAATCGGCGAGAAGGGCAACCAGGCACCGAGGAGCATGATGACGGCCGTGGTCGCGATCAGCGGCCAGCTGGCCCAGCTCTGAAGGAAGGGAATCCGATTGGTGCGGATGACGTGGATGATCAGGGTCTGCGTCAGCAACGACTCGACGAACCAGCCAGTCTGGAAGAGCGACGCGCGGGCCGGGTCCCAGCAACCGAAGACGTAGAGCATCATGAAAAAGGTGGTGTAATCGAAGACCGAGCTGCACGGGCCGATGAACAGGATGAACCGGGCGATGGCGTTCATCGACCAGGGGCGCGGCCGGGCGATCTGCTCCGGGTCCACGTCATCTGCGGGGATGGGGACCTGCGAGAAATCGTAGAGCAGGTTGTTGGTTAGGATTTGCAGCGGGGCCATGGGCACGTAGGGCAGGAAGATGCTAGCGCCCAGGACGCTGAACATGTTGCCGAAGTTGGAGCTGGCCCCCATTCGGATATATTTCAGGATGTTGGCGAATACCTTCCGCCCCTCCAGCACGCCCTCCTCCAGCACGAGCAGGTCCTTCTCCAGCAAGATCGCATCCGCGGATTCCTTGGCGATATCGACCGCCGTGTCCACCGAAATGCCCACGTCGGCGGCGCGGATAGCCGGCGCATCGTTGATGCCATCGCCCAGGAACCCCACGACGTGCCCCGCCCCCTGCAGGGTCTTGATGATGCGCTGCTTGTGGGCCGGGGATACCCGGGCGAACAGGGTCGCCTTGCTGGCGGCGTCGGCCAATTCCGTGTCCGACATTCCTTCGACTTGGCTGCCCAGGAGCACCTGGTCGGTGGCGATGCCGACTTCCCTGCATATCTTGCGGCTCACCAACTCATTGTCGCCGGTGACCACCTTGACCGAGATGCCGTGAGCCTGAAGGGCTGCGATCGCCGACCGGGCAGTGTCCTTGGGCGGGTCGAGGAAGGCCACGTAGCCGCGCAAGATCAGGTCCTTCTCGTCGTCCTTGGTGTAGGCCGGCTTGGCCTCCAGATCACGGTATGCGAGCGCGAGGACCCGGAAGCCGTCGGCACTGAGTAGGTCAAACTCCGCTTTCAGGTTCGAGGGAATCACTTCGTCCATGGGGTGGACCTTGCCGTCCAGCGCGAAGCTGCTGCAGTGCTTGTAAACTTCCTCCGGAGCGCCCTTGCAAATGAGCCGGTTAGCGTTGACGGGTGTTTTGACGACGACGGACATCATTTTTCGGGAGAAGTCGAAGGGTATCTCATCGACCTTGGCATACTCCGGCAGCGTCAGGTGCTCGTGTACCTCGGTGTGCTGAAGGATTGCTCGGTCCATCAGGTTTTTCAGGCCCGTCTGGAAATGGCTGTTGAGATAGGCCAAGATCAGGACCTCTTTGTCTTGGTTGAGCATCACGTCACAGTACTTCTCCAGGATGATCCGGTCCATGGTGAGCGTCCCGGTCTTGTCGGTGCAGAGGACGTCCATGGCGCCGAGGTTCTGGATCGAGTTCAGGCGCTTGACAATCACTTTCTTGCGGGACATGGCCAGCGCGCCCTTGGTGAGACAGACCGTCACGATCATCGGGAGCATCTCCGGCGTCAGCCCCACCGCCACCGCCAGGGCGAAGAAGAAGGCCCCTTTCCAGTCCCCTTTTGTCAGCCCGTTGATGACAAAGACCAGGGGGACCATGACGAAGATGAAGTAGATCATCAGCCAGGTAAAGCTACTCACACCCCTGTCGAAACTGGTCGTCGTGTGCTGGGCCACGATGGCACTGGACATGCCGCCGAGGAAGGTCGTCAGGCCAGTCGCCACGACCACCGCTGTGGCGGCGCCGCTCTCCACGCTTGTGCCCAGGTAGCAGACGTTGGTCAATTCCAGGGGCGAGCGGCGTGCCACGTCTTCCCGGGCGGCGAATTTCTCGACGGGGAACGCCTCTCCGGTCAAGCTGGCCTGGGTGAGGAACAAGTCCTTACAAGTGATCAGCCGCACATCGGCGGGGATCATGTCCCCGGCGGAGAGTTCCACCAGGTCACCGGGCACCAGACGCCCGATCGGCTCCTCTTGAGCCCGGCCGTCGCGGAGGACGGTCGCGTGGACGCTGATCATCGCCCGGAGCTTGGCTGCAGCGGAATCGGCGCGGGCCTCCTGAACGAAGCGCAGCACGACACCGAGGATTACCATGAGAAGGATCACGCTCGCGGCCCGGAAATCGCCGGTGAGAAAGGAGGAAGTGGCGAGCACGAACAACAGGATCACGAGGGGGTTGATCAGGGCCTTGCCCAGCAGGTGGATGCGCGGGTGGCGATCTTCCCGCGCCACGACGTTCGGCCCATATTCTTGCAGGCGCCGCTCGGCCTCCGCAGCCGAAAGCCCACCCTTCGAGGTGCGCAGTTTTTCCAACACCGCTTCGGCTTCACTTCCGGCGGCTTCGAGAAGCAGCGGTGAGACCTGGATGGCCGACGACAGCTTGTGGGGCCCGTGCGGGATTCGCTTGGGCAGCACAGAAGTCGGCAAGACGGGCATGATTCACCTCGTTTCGCTGCCTGAGAGCGGCGCAGCAGATTTCTGAGCCCCGGGTGGTCAGCCTATGACTTTGGCTATGGCAAAAGCTGCGGCGGCTGTCAGTCCTCCAACCAGCACGGTTTGCCAGGCGCTGCGCAGCGGACGATGGGTGGTGAACCGCCCCTTGATGAAGCCGAACCAGAACAAAGCCAGAATGGTGACAATCACGGAACCCAGCAAAGCCACACGAATCGATTGCAAGAAGAAGTAGGGAGCCAGAGGCACCAGACCCCCGGCCACGTAGGACAGGGCAAACGTGAGGGCGCTGGTCCGGGCCCGGCGGGAGTCCGGCACTTCCATGCCGAGTTCAAACTTCATCATGAAATCCACCCACCGCTTGCGATCCGAACGGATGGCGCCTACTACGGAGGCCACCATGTCCTCCGGGAGACCGTAGCCGCGGAAGACCAAGCAAGCGCCAGACGCTCTGCATGGCCTTGATCCCACCGGATCCCTGCTCGTTTACTTTTGCGAGTGCACGTGTCTGGCCTTGCTGTGCCTGTCCGCATCCTGGCTATGGTCGCCAGCCGAAGAAACGTGCTCCTTGGCCTGTTCGCGATGGCTGCTCCAGTCTTCCGTAGGAGCGCTGCCGGCGAGCTGGAAGACTTGCACCACGTTGCCGGTGGTGAATGCCTGCACGACGGCACCGCTCGCCGGCTCGACTTCCGCAGTCGCCTCGCGCACTTCCATGCCGGTGATCCGGTTAATCTCCTGCCGCAGCGAGTCCGAGGCACTGGCGAAGAGCTGCCGGTGAAACTCCTGCACCTGAGCGGCGCCTGCCGCAGTCTTGGCTAGCTCCTTTTCGGCGGGTGACAAAGCATCGTGCAGTGTGATGACCAGCGTGCCCTCACTCAGGACCACGGTCACCGACTTGGGCACGTGGTTGCCCGTTCGGCGCTGTTCGAACGCGATTGCCGCCTCGGCAATCTGTTGTGCCATGGTCGATTTGATCTTGTCCATTTTGGTTCTCCTCAGTGGTTGCAGCCGTTTCGCGCTCACAAGTAAAAAATCCGGCGTGGTGGAACACCCTGATGAGGTATTCGACCACGTCCGCCAACTCGTCAACGAGCCCCCGGTATGGCCGGTTGCCCTTCGCCCAGTCTTCCGACGACTGAACTCAACTAGTACTAGTTCTCGAAGCGGACCACAGGTTCATCGGTGGTCCGCCACTCGCTCAGATCGTACTGCTCGGGGCCTGAGCTACGGCTAGCACCCCGATTCTCAGCCCTAGCGCTCTTCGGTTGCCTGTCCTCAGGCGCCTCGGCCAGGGTAAAGAGCACGACCTCCCGAATCTTCTCGGTCGGCCCCTTCGCCCGTCTATGCGGAACACAGAACCGCCTAATGATAGGGTATCCTCGCCTCCGCTTCTTCCCTTTCGTTGCTCAGCCACTGCCCCCGTGTCGATGGCCCCGATCGCCGTGGCTCTGGAACATCCTGTTGTTGTCCCTGTAGTGGCTGTCCACGATCACATCGCGCTCCTTGACTGCCTTCGTGGCCTCCGGCCGTTCATGCTCGCGATGCCCGTGCCAGCCGTCCCGCTGGACGAGCTTCTCATTCCTACCTTCCAGCAGCTCTTGCTCCGCTTGCAGCCAGAACTGGACGCCGTCTCCGGCTGGCTTGCCAGCGGCCTCCCATTTCTGGTAAGCAGCAAGCCGAATGTCCTCGTCCGAAACCAACTTTGCCGTGTGGTCGTTGCCGATGTCGCTGGAGGCGACGGCTGCTTCTGTTGAGGTCGTTGGTTTGCCTGCACCAGCCTGCGCCAGGGTTGCAAGTTTGTGGTGGTGTTGGGTCATGATGTCGCTCCTTTTGATCCTGGGATCAGCTGCCAGATCGAGAAACCACGTCGAGGGGTAGGGCTTGCGGCAGCTCTTGCCTCGGCGTGGCTCATGGCTATTTGGGTGGTCGGCCAGCCGGTGGCTTGCCACTGCCGCTCGCAAGCGCGGGCGGAGCCTCTCCCGCTTTGATTGTTTTGGACTTCGTTTCCGCGTTACCTGCTTTGATGGCGACCTTTACAGCATCTTCCATCGGATCTTTGAAGGGCACCTCGATTCGGAGCAGGCCGTGGTCGTAGGTCGCTTCGGCTTTGTCAGGTTTCACCGGCCAAGCTAGAGCCAGTGCTGCAACATACTCAATGTCCCTTGCTGGCGCCGTCAGGTGGATGCTGTCTGCCAGGATCTTCACATCGATGGTATCGGTTGGCGCTCCGGGGATGGCGAACTCCACGACGAGCTTGTGGTTCTCGCCGTCCGGATACGCTACGGTGTCGGGCGCAACCTTAATCCGATAATCCGGCATTTTGGTACCCTCCTCTTAGCTTAGAGAATAGAGATAGGGCGACTCCCACTCCAATTCCTAGCCCTGTCGATTCTTGGCTCGCCTGTAATCAGGCGACCCAGCCAGGGCGAAAACCACGACCTCTTCTCCGGTCACGGTGCTGATGTCGTGGTGCAGGCTCAACACTTTGATGCCGGTGACCTCCTGGATCATCGCTCCCAGGATCGGCCGCGCCGTCTCGATCAGATGGGTCCGTACTTGCTTGAGCAAGTCCCTTCCCTTTTCGGCGGGCAGCGACTTGACCAGTTGTTGTTCGGCGGCGGTCAAGACCCCGTGGAGGCGAACCACGACGAGATCACCGATCAGGTGGGTGTGGATGTCCTTCGGCCCCCGGCCCATGTACTCCTGCTCAAACGACTGATGCCTTGGCAGACGGCGGCTTCGATTTCGCCTTGCGTAGCGGGCGTTGTTTCGTGGGAGTTCCTCTCACCCGGCGCAGGCGATTGCCGCCTGATCCGCAACATGGAGGCCCTTCCGTGTCTCATGAAGTGTTGCCTCCCGGCCTACCATTTGGTCAGGGGTGTTGTTGCTCAACCGTCTTAAACAGTTCAAGCAGTGATTCCAGGCGCACCGGCTTGACGAAGTAGTGGTCGAACCCCGTTTGTTGATGGCGATGACGGTCTGCCTCACTTGGAGTATACCCGGTCAAGGCGCAGATCATCACATCCTTGAACTCCGGCTTCTGCCGCAAACGCTGTGCGACCTGAAAGCCGTCCAGACCCGGCAAGCCAATGTCTAACAGCACCACGTCAGGGCGAGAAGCCGACGCCATTTCCAGGGCGGTCGGGCCGGTGCGAGCCACGTAAACGTTGTGTCCATACAGCCGCAGTAAGAGGTTCAGGCTGTCGGCCGCATCGACGTTATCTTCGACCACGAGGATACGCAGGGGTCGCCCGGTTCGCTCGCCCGGTTCAAGGACGGTCTGCGGTTCGTTCCCGGACGTGTCCGGGACCACCGGCAGCTTGACCGTGAACTCGCTGCCTTTGCCAAGACCGGCGCTCTGCGCTTGCACCCTGCCTTCTTGCATCTCCACCAGGGTGCGCACCAGGGCCAGCCCGATCCCTAGCCCTCCGTGGGACCGGCTGAGCGAGCCGTCTACCTGCGTGAACAGGTCGAAAATCCGGGGCAGCATCTCCGGGGCGATGCCGACGCCATTATCCCGCACCCGGATCACGGCTTCGGCTCCTTCCTGCTGAACGCTCATCCGAATGAGTCCACCTGGATCGGTGTACTTCGCCGCATTGTTGAGCAGGTTGAC
>DATGIQ010000474.1:0-6444 GCA_035295665.1 Gemmataceae bacterium
ATCCTCGCCGACCATGATCGTGTTGCTGCTGCCATCGCTGATCTGGGCCACGGAGATGGGCAGATTGTCCAGGACTCCGCGCTGCCGGGCGAGCAGCTTATCACGCAGACCGACGGCCACCGTTGTCCCATTCATGCCGGCGCGGACGACGATATCGGTATAAACGGTTGCTCCATAATCGACGTATCCATACCCGAGCGAATCTTTTGACTCGAACGGATAGCTGGGACAGATAAAGGTCTGGATGACGGTTTTGAACGCATCCACGTGACCGGGAGAACTGGTCGACTTGGCGTTGTAGTACTGGTTCAGATCGATCTGATTGAAGACGTTTTGCTGTTCGATGTAGGGCAGCATGTAGGTGAAGAGGGAATGATAAGCCGTTCCGGATGGGGGAGCTTTGCCGTTGACCAGATCGTTACTGAAGGCGGTGCCGTTGACGGTCTTGTTCGAACCCTCGCCGCCCGGCGGCAATTTGCCATAGGTGGATTCGTAGTTGTGGATCGCCACGCCCATTTGCTTGAGATTATTTTGGCACTTCATGCGGTTGGCAGCTTCCCGCACTTTCTGAATGGCCGGCAGCAGCAGGCCGATCAGGACGGCGATGATGGCGATCACGACCAACAATTCAATCAGCGTGAACGCCCATCGCCGCCGCGCAGCATCGGGACGGTACGTCATGGTCCAAAATCTCCATGAAAAAGAAACACGGGTGGAAGAGCGAGCACCGATCGTGGCAGTTTAAGCGGGCCGTGTGAAAATGCGGTGTAGGAATCAAGAGGTTGCTTGGAAAACTTTGCTCAGGCAGCAACGCCCATTCCTGGCACTTCGAGTGTCGCACCCGTCCCGATTTGGTAAGATCTAGCTGCTGCAAGGGCCGAATCCAGGAGCTGACCTATGGCGCTGGTGCCGCACCAGTTTCTATTTCGCATTGCCTATCCGTGCCGATACGTGAAGGGCATTCCGGCGGAGGAAGCCGACCGATTGCTCGATCTGCCCCTGACATGCCGGATCGAAAACTTCGGGGCTATGGATGACGGAAAGAGCTTCGCCGACATTCGGCTTGCCTGGAACGAGTTCGGTCTGGGCTTCCAGGCGGAAGTGAAGGGCAAGGGAGAATTGCCGCGGGGGAGCAGTAAGCAATTGCGCGGCTCAGACGGCATCACGTTCTGGATCGATACGCGCGATGCCCGCACCAGCCATCGCGCCAGCCGCTATTGCCATCAATTTCATCTCTTACCGAGCGGTGGCGGGCCCGATCAAGATGAACCCGTCTTCAGCCAGGTAAAGATCCATCGGGCTCTTCAGGACGCCCCCCTGTGCAATCCCAGCGATGTCCCGTTCCACTGTGCCCGGACGCGGCACGGCTACCTCGTGGAAGCCTTCTTGCCGGCGGCTGTGCTCAACGGCTTTGATGCGGAGCAGAATCCCCGCTTGGGCTTCTATTACGTGGTGAAGGATGCCGAACTGGGCGAACAGGTCTTGAACGTCGGCGCCGATTTTCCGTACTGGGAAGATCCTAGTTTGTGGAGTGTCCTGGAGTTGGTGCGGTAGTGTGATGTCATTGCTGTGCCGGCAAATTCAACAATAGCCCGCAGAGAAATAGGAAACACGAACCCAAAGGCATCTGGAACTTTGATTGTAGAGTTCCAGATGCCTGTTAGTCCGTGTGTCTCAATGAACCCCCTGGGTTGGTCCCCGCACGCACCTCAGCGGGCGCCCACGGCATGCATGGCAGCCCGTTTTTCCGCGATCAATTTCAGCAACGCCTTCTGCGGATCCGCGAATTTCTGGATCCCTTCCTCCATGAGCTTGGCTTCCATTTTGTCGATGTCTACCAATCGATCGATCTCGGCAAGGACATCGGCAGGCGGCAATTGATCGACCTGCCGCGTGAAGGTCCGGCCACTATCCTGAACGGCCTGGTTGGTGGCGGGCGGATTGGTCTCGATGTCAGAACCAGCGAACGCCTCGACATATTTCCAGGGCGGATCATCTTTCTTCTTGACTCCCGTACTGGCGAAGACGATTTCTTGCTCGAGCCGGAGGTGCTTGTCCGCCCAAAACTCCTGATTCATTTGCCAAATACGCTTGGCATTCACGATGCCCACCTGACCCTGCGCCTGCGGCGACAACTGGGGAACGTGCTTCTCGGTGTAAACATCGACGCGGCTTACGAAGATGCTGTAAACCGATTTGAAGTTGTCCAACGAGCGGCGCTTCTGCGCACCCCGCCAGATGGCATCCCGCGCCGCGATGTATTGCCGTGGGGAAAACGTGAGGGTCACGTTAATCGTGACCCCGGCGGCGGCCAATTCGGTTAGCGCCGCCACGCCGGCCGCGGTGTTCGGAACCTTGATCATCCGGTTCGGCTGGCCGGCGCTCCACTTCTTGCCCAGATCGATGTAGAGTTTAGTTCGTGTATCCACGGGCAGGTTGCGCTGCGGATCTTCGATGAGCGCATCTAGCTCGAAGCTGACGTACCCATCGTTGCCTTCAGTCTTCTCCCAGACCGGCAGGAACACTTCCTGAGTCCTTCCGACCAGCAGATGGGTCATGGCCCAAGCCACGTCCTCGTCCTTCATCCCCTTATCCAGGAAACGGGCGATTTCTTCGTCGAACCGTCCCGTCTTGATCAAGTCAGCAATAATGATGGGGTTCGAGGTGGCTCCCGTAATTCCCCAGGAGTGATTGCGGGCGACGTCTTCGGGATGAATGCCGTCGAGCCAGACTTTCGTTCCCGAAGCGATCAACGATTGCATCGGCGTACTCATAAGCGGACCTCCGTTCGGAGATGGAATCCTCTGGTTATTGTATCGCGCGCCCCCTCGGTCCGGTTGCATCGCAGCGCTTCAGCTCCAGCTTGGCGATGGCTTCGCGATGCACCTCATCGGGTCCATCCGCCAGGCGGAGCGTCCGGGCGCCGGCCCAGGCCGCAGCCAGGCCAAAATCCTCGCTCACTCCCGCTCCACCATGAGCCTGGATCGCTCGGTCGATGACCCGCAAGGCCATTTGGGGAGCCACCACCTTGATCATGGCAATTTCCCGGCGGGCTTCCTTATTGCCGACCGTGTCCATGAGGTAGGCGGCTTGCAGCGTCAGTAGCCGGGCTTGCTCGATTTCGATCCGTGAGTTGGCGATGTCAGCGCGGATCGTCCCCTGCTCGGCGATCGGCTTGCCAAAGGCGACCCGAGAACTCACCCGCCGGCACAACGCTTCCAGGGCGCGCTCGGCGAGGCCGATCAACCGCATGCAGTGATGGATGCGTCCCGGCCCCAGGCGCGCCTGTGCGATCTCGAAGCCCCGGCCCTGGCCAAGAAGTAAATTGGAGGCCGGCACGCGCACCTCACGGAAAAAGATCTCGGCATGGCCATGCGGTGCGTCATCGTAGCCGAACACCGACAGCATCCGCTGAATGGTGATGCCGGGCGTATCCATCGGCACCAGGATCATCGATTGTTGCTTGTGCGACGGGCCGTCCGGATCGGTCTTGCCCATGAAAATGCAGATCTTGCACCGCGGATCGCCGGCCCCTGAAGTCCACCACTTGTGGCCATTGATCACGTAGTCATTCCCCTGGCGGACGATGCGAGATTGGATATTGGTGGCATCGGAAGAGGCGACCTCCGGCTCGGTCATGGCGAAGCAGGAGCGGATATCGCCGGCCAAGAGGGGCCTGAGCCAGTGTTCTTTCTGTTCCGGACTGCCGAAGCGCAGCAGAACTTCCATGTTCCCGGTATCCGGAGCCGAACAGTTGAAGACTTCCGGCGCCATCGGCGACCGACCCATGATTTCGCACAGCGGGGCGTATTCCACATTGGTCAGGCCCGCACCAAGCTCACTGTCCGGCAGGAACAGATTCCAAAGTCCCTGGCTGCGCGCTTTGGTTTTGAGTTCCTCCATAATGGCGGTGGGTTGCCAGCGTTTGCCCTGGTTGATTTGCTCGGCGAACACTCGTTCGTTGGGGTAGATGAATTCTTCCATGAATGTGGCGATTCGCTGCTGCAAATTCTTCACTTTGGCGGAGTACTCGAAATCCATGACGGTCGGTCCTCGCTTGGAGTGCGGCAGGGAAATCCGTTCGATGGCGAGTCGCGCGGGCATGCCTCCGGCGTGGTTATGTTCCCGTACTTTTCTCGCGGTCAAAATCGCTGAAGGTCTTGCCTGTCGCGCCAAGCCGTTCCAACAAAGCGGCCGGCTTCCACAGGCTACCGTGCTGCTTCTCGAAGCTACGGATCCGCTCGAGAATTCTGTCAAGGCCCACTGTGCCGGCGTACCACATCGGTCCACCTCGGTACGCGGGAAAGCCGTAGCCGTTGATGTAGATGATGTCGATATCGACGGCCCGCAGAGCGATCCCCTCTTCCAAAATCTTGGCACCTTCGTTGATGAGGGCGTAAAGGGTGCGTTCCAGGATTTCTTCGTTTGCGATCCTGCGCCGCGCAATCCCTGCTTGGCGAGCGCACTCCGTGATGAGCTGCTCCACGTCCGGATCGGGGATTGCCCTTCGGGTCGCTTCTTCGTAGCGATACCAGCCGCGGCCGGTTTTCTGGCCAAAACGGCCCATCTCGCACAGTCGATCGGCCACCAGCGGTTCACGATCTTCCTTGGGCACCTGGTGCCGATGCTCTTTGCGAATCCGCCAACCGACGTCCAGTCCAGCGAGGTCGCCCACCGCCAGCGGTCCCATGGCCAGGCCGAAATCGGTGAGGGCCCGATCCACCTGTTCGACGCTGGCTCCCTCCTCCAGGAGGAACTGGGCTTCGCGTTGGTAGCAGTGGAACATGCGGTTGCCAACGAATCCGTAGCAATTGCCCACCAAGACGCCGATTTTGCCCAGCGTCTTGGCCAGCGCCATCGATGTGGCGATCACATCGTGGCCGCTCTCCCTGCCGCGAACGATTTCGAGCAAGCGCATCACATTGGCTGGGCTGAAAAAATGATTGCCGATGACCCGCTGCGGCCGCGTGGTTGCCGCCGCAATTTGATCGATGTCCAGGGTCGAGGTATTCGAAGCGAGGATGGCATTCGGTCGGGTCACCTTGTCCAGTTCCGCGAACACCTTCTTTTTGAGAGCCATTTCTTCGAAGACGGCCTCAACGACGATGTCCGCTTCCGGAAAGCGCTCGTAGGTCACGGTGGGCTGGATCAGGGCCAAGCGCTGGTCCATCTGCTGCTGTGTCAGCCGGCCCTTCTGCACGCTGGCGGCATAGGTGTTCTTGATCCGTTCCAGGCAGCGGTCCACGAGCTCCTGGCTGGCTTCCTTGAGGAGCACCGGAATACCGGCGTTGGCGTAGGTCATTGTGATGCCGGCTCCCATCGTGCCGCCGCCGACGACCGCTGCCTTTTTGATCGGTCGAATCGGCGTGTCTTTGGGAAGGCCGGGGATCTTCGCTACCTCGCGTTCACCGAAGAAGACATGGATTAACGCCTTGGATTGTTCCGAGAATAGGCATTCGTTGAACAGTTCCGCTTCCTTCTTCAATCCCTCGGCAAACGGGAGCGTTACGGCCGCTTCGACAGCCTCGATGGCCTTGAAGGGCGCCATCAGGCCGCGCGCCCGTTTCTGGACCGATTCACGCACGGTGGCCAGGGAGGCGAGATTGGCCTGGCGATCCCTCAACGGAGCCGACAAATCGCGCGTCTTGCGTGGAGGGCCGCCCTTGGCCGCGACTTCACGAGCAAAGGCAATCGCACCCGGCAGCAACTCCCCTTCGATGAGTTTGTCGATCAGCCCAGCCCGAAACGCCTCCGCAGCGCTGATGGGCTCCCCCGTCGCACACAGTTGCGCTGCCTTGGCCGCGCCCACCAAACGTGGTAGTCGTTGCGTCCCACCTGCTCCGGGAATGAGTCCCAGCTTAACTTCCGGTTGACCGACTTGTGCGGATCCGACGGCCACACGGTAATGGCAAGACATCGCCGTCTCCAGCCCGCCGCCGAATGCGGTGCCATGGATCGCACAGACAACCGGCTTGGGGCAATCCTCGAGCGCTTGTAGCATCGGCTGCAAGCCTACGTCGCGCTTTTTCTGACCCGACGTCATCTTTCCGAATTCCCTGATATCGGCCCCGGCGATGAACGTGCGGCCGCCGCCGATGAGAACGATCCCCTGAATGGAAGGGTCGATTGCGGCATGTTGTATTCCTGCGAGGATTCCTTCGGGCACGCCGGGGCTGAGTGCGTTGACCGGCGGGTTGTTGATCGTGAGGATGCCGATGTCGCGGTCCTTGGTCAGAGTGACGAGTTCGCTCATGGGGTCGTGTCCTTTCCGCTTGGCAGATGGATTCAGAGACATTGCGAGGAACCGCCTGCCGGTATCCGGTCTTTATAGCTCTTCCAGACGACGATTTCTCCAAAAAGGCGGCCGCCTTCCGATTCTTCCAGGCAGGCGGCGCCGTCCAAATGAGCAGGCAGCTTCTTACCCCGGACCATGCCGAGACGGAA
>DATGIQ010000475.1:0-3792 GCA_035295665.1 Gemmataceae bacterium
TGCCCAGATTGACGGCCACATCTCCGGCGGTCTGGATCGAGGTCATCAAAACGGACGAAGACCCAATTAACTGTGTGCCGTTGGAAGTCGTGAAACCATCCTCCACGGTGACGTTCAAATCGCCGGCCCCCGTGAATTGGAGGCTATCCAGCGTGACGGCATTTGCCGAGCCGGGACTCAATCCGGAGTTGCCGTTGCTCGTTGTGTCGTTCAACCCGCTCTGGTTGAGGAGACTGAGGTTCAGATGATCCCCGGTGATGACGTCCTGGCTCATTGCCACCGTATTGTTTCCCACGGCACCGGCAGCTTCCGTACCCAGCGAAATGTCAGCCTGCTGGAATGTCGAATTGTTGAGCGTTACCGTGTCGTTTCCGATACCTGCGGTGATCGCAATGGCTCCCGGCAGGACAGCGGACTCGATATCCACACTGTCGCTGCCGTCTTGGAACTGGATGTTGATGCCGGTGATGTTATTGAAGTCCGCGCTGGAGGCGCCATTGACCGTGGTGGCCGCTTCACCGGTCACCGTAGCCGTGCCATCCGTACCTTCCGTGATTGCAATGGCGTTGTCGTTGTTGTCGCCGATGATCGTGAGCATTCCGCTGCTTGGGTCCAGGGCGGCGGTGACATTGCCGGACAGGACGGTGCGATCCTCGAGACGCTCCACCAGGAGTCTCCGCTGCAGGCGATGGTTCCGAAGGTGCTGCAACATGATCATTCCTCCAAAGGACATGCCGGGCGAATGGAGACGCCAGGTCGCCTTTGCCCCTTGCAAGGTCAGAACCTGGCACAATTGGCATTGTTCCGAGCAACCGCGCAGTTCCGATGGGCTAATCGGCACAAGGAGCAACTGCTATGCCGTATTTGGTCCCGCTCGAGAAATGGTTAGCGCACTTCGTCTCCTAGAGAGTGGATCTGTCTGAGCTTCAGGCTTCTTGGCCGGCTACCTGGATTGCTCCAGGGTTTTTCCAGGAAAAGCCACCTGGCTCTTTCTCTCTGGGTTCTATGCCCGCAACGTTGGCAAAATTGCGCGCAGACCACGCAGAGGCAAGAACTAGCCTGTTGCCGGAATAACCGACGCTTTCAGCCTTGAATGGGCCAGAGCCACTCGCCCTTGGTGTTGAGATAGCCCATCGACTCGCCGTGCTGCACCAAGGCCAGACCATGCTCAAACGGGCTGGCCAGATCGCACAACACCGGACCGAAGACCATGTTTCCGGAGCGGTCGATGTAGCCGTGGCTTCGAGTCTTCCCTTGCAACAGCACTGGTGCCAAACCTTCCGAAAAGCAGTGGGCCAAACCAAATGCAGGAGGAATGGCAAGGTTTCCGGAGTCGTCCACATAACCATATAACCCGCCGAAGCCCGGTCCCGGCCTGCTCGACGGCACTGTGACACGGACCGCAGCCAAACCCTCGGCAAATCGGTCGGCGGCAGTGAATTGACATGGAATGACGATATTCCCCGTGGTGTCGATGTAACCTGCCTTGCCCTTGCTCAAGATGCCTGCTTTGCCTTCGTGAAACGAAGAAGCTGCCGTGCAGGTGAGCGACAAGACGATCTCCCCTTGCTTGTTGTAGTAGTGCCATTTATTTCGAATCTCGCAACAGGCCAGGCCTTCCGAGAATCCCCCGCAGCCAGTGGCAGGGATGCCGAAGACGGTCTCGCCGTTCGCGTTGAGGCAAGTCGTTTTTTTGCCGTTGGTCACGAAGGTCATCCCTTCGCTATACTCCCACGCCCCATCGTAGAGACACGGGACGGCGAACTGCCCGGTCAGGTCGATGTATCCCCATTTTTTCCCTTGCCGTACGGCGGCCTTTCCTTCGTGGTAATCACGCACTTGGTCGTAAAGCAAAGGAATAACCAGGTTGCCGGCGAGATCGATGAATCCACACTTGGTCTTGTAGAGCTGGGTCTGCGGATCGCGTTGACTCGGATCCATCTCGGCGACCATCGCCCGTCCCTCCGAAAAAGACCCTGCCAGCGCAAACGTTGGAGGAATGGCCATCTTCCCCTTGGCGTCGATGAAACCATACTTCCCTTTGACGCGGACCAGAAACCGATGCGGGGTCATGGGGCACTCCCAATGGGGCTTGGCAGACGGGACCGCCTCAGGGGGAAACATCGAAGGGGATTTGCCTCAGCAGGTGAATCAAGACCCTGCGGGCGGTTGCATCGGCCGGATTGAATTGGAGAGCCAGCCGGGCGTGGCGGAGCGCCAGCGCGGATTGGCCGTTGCCGGCAAACAGTTCGCCCAGCATCGTATGGGCCTCGGCGTAGTCGGCCTGACAGCGCAGTGCCGTCTGAAATTCCTCGATGCCGCCGGCGCGGTCGCCCTTGCGCACCAGGCAATGGCCCAGATTGTAGTGCGCCGATGCCATGTTGGGGTTGATTTCGAGTGCACTACGGAACTGCCCCTCCGCACCCGCAACGTTGCCTTGCAGAAACAGGGCAACGCCCAGCTGAAATTGCACCTCGGCCGAGTCGGGTGCCAGCTTCAAGGAGGTTCGTAAGGCCTGTTCACCATTCTTCAGGTTCCGCTGCTTTACTAACGCCTTGCCAAACATCAACCAGGCGTAGTACGAGTCGGGATAGTCTTGGGTGGTCTTCTGTAGCAGAGCCAAGGCCTCCGGAACCCGGCCTTGCCGCAGCCAGCGCTGCGCCCGCGCCAGCTGCACTTTCATGCCGGTTTGCAGTCTGATAACCTCTTCCCAAAACGGATCGGGCCAGGCTGGATCGGCCGGCAAGGCGGCCGTGGCCCGGACCTCGTCGGCGGGCACCTCTTTGCCCAGTCTCTGCTGGACTTCGACCAACAGCAGCCGGGAGGCCTTTTTCGCATGGGGGTCGCTGGCCGCTCGATCCAGGTGGCTTCGACTCGTTCCCGGATCATTGCGGCGGAGGGCAAGACGCGCAAGGCCGAGGTGAGCACGCGCATTGGCAGGGTCGGAGCGGAGGACGTGTTGAAATGCTTGTTCGGCTTCGGGCAGCCGATCTTCCCCCAGCAACGCTTCCGCCAGCCGCAGACGCAAGGTGCGAGGAACGTCACCCCCCACTTCGACCGCGCGCTGGAAGCACTCCAAGGCCGCGGCCGGATCGGGCGGGTCTGCAGAGGCCAGGGCCACTCCTTCGAGGTAGGGCCAGCGGGCCTCGGTAGGGTCCAGGCGCTGCGCTTGCGCCAGACAGGTACCTGCCTGGCGATGAAAATCGTGAGCCAGGAGCGTTTTGCCAAGCTGTCCCCAGGCCGGTCCGGAAGCCGGTGACTCGAGGACGGCTCTGCGAGCCGTTTCGATCGCTCGGACAACCGCGGGATCGACGCCGGTCAGCTCCAATGCCGGCGGCTCGATGAGCGCTGGTTCGTTGGCTGCCTGCCGCCGTGGGGCCAGACCGTGCCAGACAAACCAGCCCATGCTCACAGCGAGGAGCAAGCCGACCAGGAGACTGGTAAAGATCGGCCACCGTCTTGGCCGGCTTCGCATTCGCTTCCCCTGGACGGCGTGTTGCTTCGCCCTACGAGCCATCACTCCATCGCTCCCATGCTCTCACCACTGTCCCAACGCGGGCCGAGAATCGCGAGCCAGGGACTTTCCTTCGCCTTTACGGAGCACAATCAGTCGATCTGGCTCTCCACCGGGAAAGGTTTCCACACTTCCATCCGGCCAGAGGACATCGATGCCGTCTACTCGCGCCGCTTGTCCCAGGCCGAAATGCGCCCGGGGATCGTTGCTGCACAGATAACTATAGCCTGGGTTGATGAAGCGCGTCCAACGCCGGCTCTGCGCACGCACTGTGATCA
>DATGIQ010000476.1:0-9307 GCA_035295665.1 Gemmataceae bacterium
GCAATCGGGAATGGCTCGCCACGCTGCGGGTGCCGACGCCACAAAAGTAACTGCATCGCGGAACCCGCCACAGACCCAGCGGCCTTCGCGGGGTTCCGCACAACTTATCACTTAGAGGGTACTGTGCCAGGAGCATCGAGATTTCATTACCAAGCCGGTAGGGAGCAAACCATGGACATCGATCGCAGGTTCCGGTTCGTCGCATCATTGAGCTGCTTGCATCTGGGGCTGATCCTCGGGGTCGCTTCCGGCGGCTCCTTCCCAGCAGACCCAAAGTTGTCGCCCGAGATCCGTGTTGGCATCGATGCCGGCGACCTCCGGGGCAGCGACCACCGAATGCTGCAAGCTGCCGTTGATTATGTGGCGGGGCTTGGCGGTGGGACCGTGCGCATCGAGCCAGGTCGTTACCAAATGCGCAACGCACTATGCCTGCGGTCCAACGTCCGTGTGGTCGGCGAACCCGGCAAGTCAATCCTGGTCGCCTGCAATGGGTTCCGGACGCGGTTGAGCGCGGATGGGGATGCCAACGAGCGGCAAATCACGGTCGAGGATCCTTCGGGCCTACAGCTCGGCGACGGGGTAGCCATCCAGGACCGCCGCTCCGGAGGGGGCTTTGCCGTTACCACGGCGACCTTGACGGCCCGTGTCGACGCCAACACGTTTCGCCTCTCCAAGCCACTTTACTTCGATTACCTCGTTTCCAACCAGGCTGCCGCGCAGCTCGTGTTTCCCGTCGTGGGCGGCTGGAATATCCAGAATGCCGCGCTGGAGGGTCTGACGATCGAGGGAAATCGCGCCCATTCGGAGTCCCTCGACGGCTGCCGAGGCGGCGGCATCTATCTGTTCGAATGTGATTCCGTTGCCATTCGCAATTGTGTGGTACGCGAGTACAAGGGTGATGGGATCAGCTTCCAGGTATCCCACCATGTAACCATTGAAGATTGTTTGGCCGAGAGGAACGGCGGGCTCGGCCTCCACCCCGGCAGCGGCTCACAGTATCCGATCCTGCGCCGCAATCGTTCCATCGGGAACGATCAGGACGGGCTCTTTGTCTGCTGGCGAGTCCAACATGGGGTCTTCGAGCAAAACGAGCTATGCGGAAACAAACGCAACGGCATCTCCATTGGCCATAAGGACACGGATAATCGCTTCACCAAGAACATCATTGCCAGCAACGGCGAGGCGGGCATTCTTTTCCGCGATGAGTCCGAGGCAATGGGAGCACACCGTAACGTGTTCGAGGACAATCATCTGCTGAACAATGGTAAGACCTCAAAGGGCGAGGCTGCTTTTGCCAGCATCGTGATTCGCGGTTCTCACAATAACCTGATCTTCCGGCGCAATACGATTGGCCATTCCAATCCTGTCCCCGGACCGGGCTTTTTGGTCAGCACAGTCGCCCGGGACCTTACGTCCGAACAAAACCAGTTTACCAACGTAAGCCGCGAGGTAGCTACCGCGGAAAAGTGACTTCGAACGAGGCGATTCTGCTAATCCAAAGGGGCGCGCGGTCTTTCTTCGTCCACCGCGTTCAGGAGCATTCGGGCCTGTCGAACCATTCGTCCCGGCCGATATTTATATTGCACACTTGGATAGCTGAAATCCTGGATGAGCGCGCAGCGCGGACGCTCGCTGGCCAAACTGTCGGCATCGAGCCGGGCAGATCGCCAACAGGAACCCAGTTTTCCTTGGTGGAGAATCGATGAAGCTCACCTTGCGGGTTACGCTGCTGACCATCATGTTGATCCTCATCGGTTTCACCGTGACCGGGCTCGGCCTGAGCTCCTACTGGAACGACAGCTCAGCAGCAGACGACCTGTCAACGCAAATCTTGGAGCAGACTTCTCTGCGGATTGATTGTCAAATCAATGAATTGCTCCTAACGGCGAACAGGCAGGGGGACCTAAACCGTCGCCTTTTCGAGACCGGTCAGTTTACGAGCAGCGACTTCGCCAAGCTTGCTTCTTTTTGGTTGGAGCAGATGAGGGTGCATCCCAAGCTGACCCGTCTCTCTCTTGGGCTGGAGGCGGACGGAGAATGGTACTACGTGAGTCGACTTCCCGGCCAGGAACCAGTCCTTGGTGAACTCCGCAGAAGTCCCCGCACTGGAAAGCTGGAACTTCGGAATTACCGGCCGGGGGAATATCCACAGAAACCCTTCCTCATCGATGCCGAGTGTGATCTGGAAGATCCCCGGGCCCGGCAATGGTACTCGGCGGCGCGTACAGCGCGGAAACAAAGTTGGTCGGAGACGTATGCGCTTTTTGGCGCGCCGGGGATTTCCGATGCCCCGGGAGTGACGTGTGCTACCCCCCTCTACCAGGCCGGCGGTCCGCTAATCGGCGTGTTGACTGCAAGCTATAGCCTGGACGAACTCTGCCAGTTTCTGAGTAAGCTCCAAGTTGGCCGAAATGGTTACGCATTCGTTGTGGAGTTCCGGGCGGATGGCTCGCGCCGCGTCATCGCCCACCCGCAAGGACAGTCCCTGCTGCGGACCAGCCGAGAAAACGGCAAGGTCACCGGTCAGGAACTGGTTCCGCCGGCAGAATTGGCCGACGAGCGCGTCCAGACGTTCCTGAACCAATTACCCCCAAGCCTCGACCCGGCGACAATGAATGGAATTCGCCGCATCCGCTTTACGCAGAAAGGCCGCAGCTACCTGGGCGCCTATGATTGCCTGTCAACGCGAGAAACGCCGGATTGGCTGATCTGTACGATCATGCCGGAGACGGATGTCTTCGAGCGCGTCAACCGCCATCACCGGATTTATCTGTTTGCCGGTCTATGCGTGCTGGCCGCGGCAGTCCTGGTCAGCCTGTATGTCTCCGCGCAAGTTGCAGGTCCCTTGGAAATCCTCGCTCGGGAAACGGCCGCGATCGGTCGCCTGGAGATGAATGCGCGGCCGCGGATCCGTTCGGTCGTCCACGAGGTGGATCGCCTCGGCATCGCGATGGAGGAAATGAAAACCGGGCTACGCTCGTTCCAGAAATATGTCCCGGCCGATCTGGTCCGCTCTCTCCTGGCCGCGGGTCGAGAGGCCCGGTTGGGAGGCGAGCTGCGCACCATGACCATTTACTTTTGTGATATCGCAAACTTCACTTCCATTTCGGAAGCTCTGGCGCCGGAGCAACTCGTCGAACAGTTGGGCGAGTACCTGAGCACCCTGAGCAGCCAGATTCTAGGAACGGGCGGAACCGTGGATAAGTATCTGGGTGACGGCATCATGGCTTTTTGGGGAGCGCCGGCTTGGAATCCTCAGCACGCATTGGCAGCGTGCACGGCAGCCCTGCGGTGCCGAGACCAGATGAAAGAACTGCGCCGCTCTTGGAAAGCAAAGCACCAACCGCTTTTCGCGGTGCGGATGGGTTTACATAGCGGCCAAGTTGTCGTGGGCAATATTGGCTCGGAAGCACGCTTGAACTACACCGTGATTGGCGATGCCGTGAACCTTGCCAGCCGCCTGGAAGGTCTGAATCGGTTGTACGACACGGAAATCATGATCAGTGAGAGTACGTATCGGGAAGCCAAACCAGCCATCGTTGCTCGCCCGCTCGATTGGGTCTCCGTCAAAGGCAAGACCGAGGCGGTCTGCGTGTATGAGCTGTTGGGATTGAAGCGTGACGTAACGCCGGGAATCGACGAGTTGATCGACCGATCTACGTTAGCCTTGAACCACTATCGCAAAATGGACTGGGTCCGGGCGATCGCACTTTTCGAGGAAGTGTTGAAGATGCGACCCGCCGACGGTGCCGCGCAGCAGATGGTCGCCCGTTGCCGGAAATATCTGGAGGACCCCCCTGGGAACGATTGGGATGGCATCCATCGCCCCGCCAGCAAGTGAAGGTTGTCCTGCTCCGTTGGATATCCTTGACCGTCGATCGATTGGTCGATCGCCGCCGGTGCAAGAACACTGCAAAAGCCGGCGGAGGCAATGGCAATCTCGCTACAATTGGCAGGTATTGCGGCAGCGGCGTGCGGCTGAGTCGTCCGCTCGGGCTACATCCCTCCCCAAGCGCGAGGCGAACTCGCTACAATTCAGTCCATGAACACCATCCGCATCGCGAATGGCCGGATCATTGATCCCTCTCAACGCTTGGATCAGATTGCCGACTTATGGATTCAAGGTGAAACCATCGTGGGCGTCGGCCCGCACCCCGAGCTGCAGGCTAACCTTACGCTGGACGCCAGCGGCAAGATTGTTTGTCCGGGGTTGATCGATATGCACGTCCACCTCCGCGAGCCGGGCCGAGAGGAGGATGAAACGATTGCGACCGGCACTGCGTCGGCCTTGGCGGGCGGCATCACCTCGGTCGCTTGCATGCCCAACACCGAGCCGGCGCTGGATAGCCAGGCTGCCGCCGAGTTTGTTTATCTTCAGGCTGCTCGGGCCGGCAAAGCCAATGTCTTTCCGGTCGGCGCCATCACCAAAGGACGCCAGGGCGAAGAGCTGGCCGAGATGGGCGGGTTGGTCGAAGGCGGGGCCGTCGCCTTCACGGACGATGGTTCGCCGGTGGTTAGTGCTGAGATCATGCGCCGTGCCCTGGAATACTGCCGGATGTTCGACAAAGCCATTCTCAGCCATGCGGAGGACCTGGAGCTGACGCGCGGCGGGGTCATGAACGAGGGCTTCGAGAGCATGCGCTTGGGCCTCCGCGGCATGCCTGCCGCGGCCGAAGAGGTCATGGTGCATCGTGATATCGCCCTGGCGGAATTGACCGGTGGCCGGTTGCACATTCTGCACGTCTCCACGGCCGGGAGCGTGGACCTGATTCGGCGGGCCCGGCAGCGCGGCGTGCGGGTGAGCGGGGAAGCGTGTCCGCATCATCTTGCCCTCACGGACAAGTGCTTGCAGACCTTCGATAGCAATTACAAGATGGCTCCGCCGCTGCGAACCGAGGGCGACGTGCAAGCCCTCATCGGCGGTCTCAAGGACGGCACCCTGGAAGTCATCGCGAGCGACCACGCTCCGCACGCTCCAGAAAAGAAAATGCGCGAGTTGACGGAAGCCCCCAACGGCATCATCGGCGTGGAGACGCTGTTGCCCATTTGCATTCTCTGCCTCATTGAGCCGGGCCATCTTACCTGGCCGCAGCTGGTAGAGAAGCTCACGATCAATCCGGCCCGCGTGCTCGGGATCGACCGCGGCACCCTTCAATCGGGTGCCGTGGCCGACGTGACAATGATCGATCCCAACGTAGCCTGGACGATCGATCCGAGTAAGTTCCGCTCCAAGAGCCGGAACTGCCCCTTTGGCGGATGGAAGGTCCACGGGCGGGCACAAACCGTGCTTGTCGGCGGCGAGGTGCGGTTCGAGCGGAACGGGGCGTGACGACGGAAACGGAACGCGGGTGGCACGGTCTCCAGAGCGTGCCACCCGCGGCTCTGCATTACAGCGGCTTGACATACAAATTGCGGAATTCAACGCGGCCATCGTGGCTTTGCAAGCCGAGATGGCCTTTTTCCCGCAGCAGTCCCGGATGGCGGTCGGCACGATTCTTGTAATCGTCGAGATTGGCATCCACGATCGTTGTGCCATTCAGCACGATGGTAACGTGCCGGCCCTTGGCCGTAATGTCAAACTGGTTCCATTCACCGGCCGGCTTGGTGGCGTCCTTGCCCGGCGGCACCACATCATAGATTGCGCCGGTCAGCTGCGTTGGCCGAAGCCCCTTGTAATTCTTGTCGTTTTTGTGCCATTGATCGTCGAGGATCTGGATTTCCATGCCGGCGTAAGCAGGATCGCCTTCCATCGGACTGCGGAGAGCGACGCCACTGTTGCCTCGCGGCGGCACCTTGAATTCCAGGCGCAGCTCGAAATCGCCATATTCTTTTTCAGTCATGAGCCAGCCGCCGCCCCGGCCGTCGACATAGAGAATGCCATTCTGGGCTCCCCAGACACTCATTTTGCCGCCCTTGTTCACGTGCCAACCGGTCAGGTCTTTGCCGTTGAAGAGCGGCTCGAAACCCTTCGGAGCCTCGGGAGCCGCCGACTGGGCGGCTTCGATCCCGCACAATGCCGCAACCAACAACAACCCATACCACCGACGTCCGATCATGATTTGCCTCCAGAAAAACAAGGATGAGCACCCAGGAGTATCGTATTCCAAAAAGCGATCAGGGCAGCGTTTCCGGCGGACCCAGGCGGTCGATTTGGTAGCCATCGGGATAGCTGCGCTGTCGCCGTTCGGTTCGGAGGACGGGTTGCCGCCGTCGCGGCAGCCAGTGCAGGCACCGTGCCCGGAGCTTCAGCCCGCCTGTGACCAGCCATCGCATGGCCGGCGACGGTTTCGGAAAGCCGAACGCCTGGATCAGCGGATCATCGAGCAGCGCATAGATGGCCCGCCGAACCAGCGGGCGGGCCACACGCGGAAACCAGCTGGCGAACAGCTCCCGCGTGGCAGCACCAACCCGGTAGTTGGCGGGCGTGAAGCGAAAGTTGGTCTGCTCGTACTCGATGTTGTAGCACTCAAAGGAGCGAAGATCCCTGGGCAGTTCTTTGAGATTCATCCGTCGGCCGACTTCCAGCCAGAAATAGAATAGGGCTTCTTGCTCTTCCGCGCACATGAGCCGCCAGCCGAAGCGCCGATTCCAGCGGATGGGCTCATAGATGAACGTGGACAGCACATAGAGGAATTCCTCATTGGCAATCGTGAACCGCCCATGCAGCTGGTTCATCCGTCGCAGCGCAGCCCGGCCGCGTGGGCTATCGTAGCCATGCTCCATCAACTCACTCACGATGATGTCCGTGTCATCGTACCGCTTTTGGGGCCGGTGTTGGAATTCTCCTGTTTGGTCCAGCAGGGCGGCGATACGAGGGACGGAAAACGTGCGGAACAGGGCAAATTCCAGTGCCCGCGTCGTGTCGAAGGGAAAATCGATGCGTGTGCTGAGGAAGACGATCCGCTGATTGTCTTTCTCCGGGTGGAGGGTGCGGATCTCGGCGAGAACGGGAGATCGAAACATAAGGCCATCCTGAGGGGAACGGAGTGCGGGCGGATTCCTATATTATCCAATGCCCCCATGGCCAAGATAGTCCGTTCTCAGGTGGCCCAGCGAGGTTTCCACGTATGAACAGCAAACGCCTGATCACCGTTGGCCACAGTCCCGACCCAGATGACGCCTTCATGTTCTATGCCCTGGCCAACAGCAAGCTGGACACGGAGGAGCTGGTTTTCCGTCATCAGCTGGAAGACATCGAGACGTTGAATCGGCGCGCGCTCCGCGGTGAGCTGGAAGTGACCGCCATTAGCATCCATGCCTACGCCCACCTGCTGGACAAATACGCTCTCTTGCCCAGCGGCTGTAGCATGGGGGATCGGTACGGTCCGATGGTGGTGGCGCGCCAGCCCATGTCCATCGACGAGCTGAAGAAGCGGCGCATCGCTATTCCAGGGACCATGACCACCGCATTCCTGACGCTTCGGTTACTCCTGGCGGAAAGTTTTGCCTATGATGTGGTCCCATTCGATCAAATCCTCGATTTAATCCAGCAGGGTCGCTACGAAGCCGGACTGATTATCCATGAAGGCCAGTTGACGTTTCAGAAACTAGGCTTACATCTGGTCGTGGATCTGGGTGTTTGGTGGCAAGAGCGGACCGGGCTGCCGCTCCCGCTGGGGGGCAACGCCGTCCGCCAGGATCTTGGCAAGCGCCTCATGCGCCAGATTAGCCGACTTGTCAAGGACAGCATCCGCTACGCTCTGGACCACCGCGATGAGGCCCTGGCTTACGCGCTTCGGTATGCCCGCAACATGGACAAGACGTTGGCCGACCGCTTTGTGGGAATGTACGTCAATGAATGGACGCTGGACTATGGCCCCCGCGGCCGAGAAGCCGTGCGGAGGTTGCTGGACGAAGGTCATCGCGCCGGCATCATTCCTGCGCCGGTGGCGGTCGAGTTTGTGCAATGAGCTTCTCTGCACCCAAGACGTGGAGCGTTTGCGCGAGCTGACGCGAGCCATTGCAACGGCCGAAACCTTGGACGAGATTCGCCCTTTCGTCGATTAACTGCCAAAGTTTTCGTGGGCTGGGCGGAATCCCATACTTCATCCCTGTAACTCGTGACGCACCAGCCGGACCCCCTGCACCAGATTGGCTAACTTGCGGCACGCCAGGAAGCGCGCCGTTTGGGAGAATCCGCAATCGGGAGTGATCTGCACACGCCCCGGCTCGATGAACCGTAGGACCGATCGTAAACGGTCTGCTATCAATTCCGGGGGCTCGATCCACGTATTCTTGACGTCCACCAATCCCACCGCCAGCTCCATCGGTGGTCGAATCTCGCGGGCCAGGTCGATCTCGGCCATTTCGCGATTGGCAAACTCTAGGGCCAGCTGGCCAACCGCGGCCCTGGCCAGGTGAGGGAAGAGCGGCCGATAGCTCCGGTGTCCTACGGGGCGGCCTCGATAATTGCCGAAGCACATGTGAAGGCTGATCTTGGCCCCGACGCCTGCCGTCGTCCGAGCGATCAACTCCAAGAACTGCTCGGGATGGTCCGGATGACAGGCGAAGCTCGGTTCGTCCATCTGTAAAAAATCGACACCCTGCCGTACCAGGTCCTTCATTTCCCGGTTGACAATCGGCAACAGGGCGGCTGCGATTTCGTCCCGATCTCGGTAGACGTTGCCGCCTTCCAGACACCCAGCCAGGGTGTACGGTCCGGGAATCGGAACCTTCACGGGTGCCGACGTGATCTCGCGGAGCCGCTGATATTCCTTCACAAGCCCCAACCCCTGCGGAGCAGCTAGCGGTGCAACACAGCGGTACTTGCTTCGCTGATCGTGAGCCGGCGGGCCCCAGCGGCGAGCTTGGGGCAACGGCTCGATGCCGGCAAGCCGATCATAAAAACCAAGGTTGAAATCGACGCGTTGCATCTCCCCGTCCGTGACGATGTCCGCTCCGGCACGAAGTTGGTCGTCGACGGCAAGACGCACGGCGTCCCGAATTGCCTCCGCTCGGTCCTCCGTTCCGAAAAGTTCGGGTTGGCGGCCTATATCCTCGCAACACTTGACGTACCAGCCGGGGAATGACCAGCTGCCAATTACCGTTGCAGGAAGCAAGGGAGGCGTACTCATAACGTAAAATCCACCCTCATGGCGGCAAGCCCATGGTCAAGTTGGCACCAAGATCCCAGCGCTACTGTACAATGGCCATTGCTCTCTGACCAGCGATCACCAAACACGGACGATCGACGTGAATCTCCCGAAGCCAAATCGTCAAGACAGCAGCCGCTGGAACACGGTCCTGACAGCCACGCCGGTTATCCTGACCGTCCTGGGAACAGTCCTGGCTGGGCTCTCTTCCCGGG
>DATGIQ010000477.1:0-63743 GCA_035295665.1 Gemmataceae bacterium
AGGCAAGCACAAGGAATACACCGTATCCGCAGAAGGCAGTCCCTACTTCAACTGCACGAAGATGCACATTGCCGACTCGCTGGGGCTGGATCCGATCACCGTGGATTTCGAGTTGGAACGCGGTATCGCCATCCGCGGCCGGCTGCTCGATCGATTCACGGGCAAGCCGATCCCTGGCCACGTGAGCTACATCTCCTCGCCGGATAACCCGAACCTGAAGGACTTCGCCACGCTGGGCGGCCTCCATGTCCATGCAGTCGATGGAGGAAAAACCAAGGCGGACGGCTCGTTTACGGTGATCGCTGCGCCGGGACCCGGCCTACTCGGGGCTTCGGCGGATGACCGAATCGGCTATGTCGCAACGAACCTTGATGGCATCAAGTTCAGTGGAAATGCTATTTTGGATGTTTACCACACGGTCGTGCCAATTAACCCTTCTCGGGATGATCCACAATCCGCGACCTGCGACCTCGTCCTGGAGCCGAGCCGAGTCCTCGGAGGATCGGTGATCGATCCGGACGGCAAGCCGTTGGCGGGAGCGCTCGCTGCCGGCCTGGGAGCAACCGCGGAGATCTTTGGTTTTCGGGAAGCCAAGCTGCCAACAGCCTCGTTCACGGCCGGGGTGGATCCCAAACGGCCACGCTTTCTGTTTTTCTTTCATCCGGAGAAACGGCTCGCCAAGCTCCACCCCGTTCGTGGTGATGAGGCGGGTACACTGATGGTCCGATTGGAGCCGCTCAGCAGTGTGACCGGGCGCGTGCTCGATGCCAACGGAAACCCGCGCGCCGGTCTCAAGGTCGCCATCTTGCACAGCTTTCAGCGGGAAGACTACAAGGGCATTCCTCTCGATCTTATCTTTGATTACCCCTCGTGGACCAAGCTGATCGACAGCGAGGCGGCCACGGATGCCGAGGGAAAGTTCCGAGTCGAGGGCCTCGTGCCGGGGCTCAAATACCATCTCCAGATCAAGGATGGCGAGTCAGTGCTTCCCGGTTACACCCAGCGAGATTTGGTCCCGGAGTCAAACCAGATCAAGGATCTGGGGGACCTGAAAGACAAGCCGATGAGCCAGAAGGGAACGAAGGAGTAGCCATGCTTTCCAGGACTGAACCCTTCGCCACAACTGGCCCCTGGGCACCATATCAGCCCAGCGATGATGCTCCCTGGAATCTTCGTCGCGTGGTGCACTTGCATCGCCGAGCGGGCTTCGCAGCTACGTGGAACGAAATCCAGCGCGATCTTCAGGATGGTCCCGGGACCAGTGTGTACCGCCTGCTGGCCGGCAAGGCGCGGAGCCAGGGGGTTCCAGAGAATTTCGAGCCCACGGCGGCTCTGTTGGCTGATTCGGCCAAGGATGTGGAACGGCTCAAAGCGTGGTGGGTCTATCGCATGCTCTTCGGGCCGGATCCCTTGACCGAACGGTTGACGCTCCTGTGGCACAATCACTTTGCCACCAGTGCAGCCAAGGTCACCGATGTCCAGATCCTCCGCCGCCAGAACAGCATTTTCCGCGAGCTGGCACGGGCACCATTCGGTGCGCTGCTGGAGCGCGTGGTCCGCGACCCGGCTCTCCTCCTTTGGCTCGATGCCCCGGCCAATCGCAAAGAGCACCCCAATGAAAACCTGGGCCGGGAGCTGTTGGAGTTGTTCACGCTGGGCATTGGCCACTACACGGAAAGGGATGTCAAGGAAGCCGCCCGCGCACTCACCGGCTGGACGGTTGTCGATAAGAAGTTCCGCGAAGACGCTGCCCAGCACGATCCCGGCGACAAGACGATCCTGGGCAAGAAAGGCGCATGGAAGGGGAGCGACCTGGTACAAATCGTGCTCGCGCACCCGGCTACCGCCCGGCGCTTGGCTTGGCGGCTTTGGCAACAATTCATGGGCGAACCGGTCGACGCGGCAGCGGTGGACGCCTTGGCTACTGGATTGCGCCAGCACAATTTGGATATCGGCTGGGCGACCGGGATCGTGCTGCGTTCGCAGTCTTTCTTCGCCAGTGCCAATCTGGGCAATCAGATCTTGGGGCCGATCGAGTACGTGGTGGGCTCGGCCCGGCTGCTGGAATTATTCGATCAGCCACTGAGCACGCTCGTCTTGGCTGACTGGGCCGCTCGGCTCGGTCAAGAGCTGTTCTACCCTCCCAATGTCGGCGGCTGGGCCGGTGGCCGAAACTGGATCGGCACCCAGTCGATGATTGGCCGGATGAATTACGCCGCCAGCCTCGTCGGTGGCGGCCTGTCGCGTGGCCGGGAACCGCTGAATGCCGAGGCCTTGGCGAAGCGGCACGGCCAGGGAAACGACCTCGACACGCTGATTGCGTTTTATGCCGAGCTGGTCTTCGGTGCGGTGCCGAGCTCGGCCTGGCACGAGTCCCTGCTGGCCGCGCTGGGTCCTAACGCCAAAGCCACACCTGAGAATGCCCGCCGGATTGCCATCCGCATCCTGTCGTCGCCCCAGGCACAAGTGAACTAGCTCCAGGAGATCTGCTCATGCTTTCCCGCCGCAATTTTCTGAAACACTCAACTGTGCTCGCCCTGGCACCAACGGTCCCCAGATTCCTGGCCCAAACTGCACGGGCGGCCAAACCGGAGAAAGACAGCCGGATCTTGGTCGTGGTCCAGCTCGATGGCGGCAACGACGGCATCAACACGGTGGTCCCGTTCGCCGACGAGGGCTATGCCAGGCACCGCCGCGTGCTGCGCCTGCCATTGGCCGGCCTGGTCAAGGTCAACGACACCATCGGCCTGCATCCGTCGCTGGGCGATGCAGGCAAGCTGCTGGAGAGCCATCGCTTGGCCATTATCCAGGGCGTGGGCTACCCAAATCCCAATCGCTCTCACTTCGAGAGCATAGCCATCTGGCAAAGCGCACGCCTCGATCCGGAGGAGCGATGCAGTTTCGGGTGGTTGGGACGGGCGCTCGATCTCGGCCAGCGTGCTCCCGGCGTACCGGACGCCGTCGCCGTCGGTAGCGGTACGCTGCCGCTTGCACTCCGCGGCCGGCATACCGTAGCCTCGTCTCTGACCCGGCCAGAGGATTTCATTTTGAGCCCCGAATCGGCCCGCCGTCCGATCACCAGTTCTGAGCCGAATGAGGACCTGGCGGCATACGTTCTGCGCAGTGCCCTGGATGCCTACGCAACCGCCGACCGCATGGCCGATGTTGCTCGCAGTGCGGACAAGAGCAGCCCCTATCCCTCCACGCAGCTGGCCAGTGAGCTGCGGCTCATGGCCCGGCTGATGAAGCTGGATCTGGGCACCCGGGTCTACTACGCCCGGCAGTCCGGCTACGATACCCACGCGGTTCAATTCGGAACCCATGGTAATCTGCTGAGCGAGCTGGCCGGCGCCCTACGCGCCTTCCTGGACGATTTGGCAGCCGCACGATTGGCCGAGCGCGTGGCTGTGCTTGTTTTTAGTGAGTTCGGCCGGACGGTGACAGAGAACGCATCCGCCGGCACCGACCACGGAACGGCCGGTCCGGTGTTCTTGGCCGGGCCTCGTGTGCAGAGCGGGCTGATCGGCACAGCGCCCAGCCTGATGGATCTGGATCCGAGGCATGGCGACCTCCGCGTGGGAACCGATTTCCGGCGGATTTACGCCACGCTGCTAGAAGAATGGCTGGGCCTGCCCAGCCATTCGATCCTGGGCGGACCATTCGAACGACTGGAGCTATTCCGGACCTGATCGCTCTTCGCCGCATATAAGCCTGACGCGCTAGCGAAGATCCTTCGTTGGCGCGTCAGGCTTGTGTTGCTCCTCATTCGGGTTTCGGGCTCGTGTTGCTGGGAACTTGCGGTGGGAACTGGCGCCGCTTGGCCGGATTCCATAAGCGCATGCCGCGGTCGGTGCCTGGGCGGCTCGGGAACTTCCGGTCCAGTTTTCCTCCGTTGTCGGTGCCGTCTGGACCGACCGAATATACGACGACGCCATCCGCGAGCCGGCTGTAACGCAACGGCTGGCCATCATAGGGATCAAGTGGCACGTCGACGAGATATTCGGGCACGAGCGCCGTTAGGCCTGTTGGCCAATCGCCATGCGTGCAACGGTAGCGCTCCGCGGCCAGTGCCGTGAGCGTGCTTCGCAACTGGGCGTGCATGAGCCGATCACTAGCGAGCACCGGTGCCACACGAGGAAAGAACCAGCCGGCCAAGGATCTTTGTAGAACGGTGCCGATCTGGAGGAAGCGGGCCTCTTGCTGTTCCACCGGGAGCTTGGCCGCCTCCACGAGCTGCGTGTGCTGCCGCAAAACTTCCGCCTCTTCAGACTTCAGAGAACGGAGATACGACGGCAAGAGCATATCGAGGTTCATGCGGCGGTTCATGTCGAAAATCTGCTCCGCCTGCGCATCGCCGCTGCGAAGGGCTTCGAAGAATTGATTGCAGCAGGCGCGCTCGCCACGTAGGCCAACGAGGAGGAGCGGCTGGCGATCTTCATCCTCCAGCAAGTGTTGCACCGCCGCGAGCGCCGCCTCGGATGGTCTCCCCTGGGCCAAGGTCCGCTCGATTTGAACCAACGCAGCCTCGACAATGGCAGTGCGCACCATGACGGGAATCAAGAGCGGCGTATCGCCGAGGGAACGGCCCGTATTCAGGATGGCCATGCAAGATGCCAGGGCGCCCTCGGCGTCTTCTTCCTGGGCGCGCAGGAGGACATCCAGGGTCAGCAAGTTGACGGGAAGCCGCGCGTCTTGGACATGCGGCAACGGCGTGGACCAGCCATCGCGGCTCCAGGCAACGGGGAGGTTGCCGGTGGGCATCTCACTCAGTCGCCTGGCCTCGATCAAGGCCGGCTGCGCCGCGGCCAGCAGGTTCCGGATGGCCACTGTCTCCTGCGGCTCGAGTTGCAATTCAGGAGACTGATTCTGTATGATGCGGTCCGTTTCTTCGGTGTACCATGGTGTGTCCCGTACATTCTTCAGCTTCTGCACAAGGCGCGCAGAATTTCGGTCGTCGGGGATTTTGACCCGGTTGGCCTCAATCTCTTCCAATCGCCAGTGCGGGTCGAGGGAATCAGCCAAGGCAATGGCTTCCTGCAGGTCCCGATTCGCGGCATCGTCCAGGTAGCCATAGCAGGCCAGCAGCAGGACCAACGGGAGCACGAGCAACCCAGCGTTGCGCAGACGAAGGGACCAGGACACCCGCCGGCGCACGATCAGAACCTCCTCTTCCGCCGGCGCACCGCAGGCAGGAGCGCTGGACACTTGCAGATCTGCGGAAGTATCTCCGCCGGACGTGTCCCGGCCGGTCAAGGCGCGGAAACGATAACCGGCCAGGAGATACAGGCCGGCTGCGGCCAGCGCCCAAAGCCCAAGCGGAATCCCCAGCGTCCACAGCTTCGCCAAGATACCGGCTGCCTGAGTGTATTCCTGTTTCGAAAAGGCCAATCCGCTCAGCAGATGCAGCGGCATCAACGCCAACATCTCCGCGGGGGGATCGCCGAGGCCCAACCAGAAATGGACGACGACCAGGGGAACAAGGATCGCTCCGAGCACCAGAAGCACGGTGGAGATCATGGCCCGATGCGCCGACGGAGTGACGACAGAAGCCCACAGGCCGACGCTGCTCGATACTGCCGCATAGAGAAACCAAACCAGCACCAAACAGCCGACTGCCAGTGGGTGCAGGGCCCCAAGGACGATTCCGATTCCCCACACCACGCCGAGCCGGAGCCAGGCTCCCCGCATGCTGAGGATACTTCCCAGCCACTTGGCGAATAGCAGAGTCCGGTTCGGCAGCGGTGTAACCAACAATCCGTCCAGGGTCTGGCGATCGCGTTCGCCGCTCACGCTGCCGGCGGCACGGATGGCCACCCCCAAGAGCATGAAACCACCCATGACCACGGTGACCAAACGCACCCAGACATTCGTCAACTGCACGAGTTCGTCATTGGGACCGGTCGGGATCCACCGTCCCAGATGAAAACAGATGTGAATGGCCAACCAGAAGAGGACCGTTACCCGCACGCCGAGCCAGAGCCAGCCGAGCGCTCCACGGCCCGGGCGGGCCTCGACGACGGTCTCCTTCCAGAGCATGCCGCGCCCAGCGACTCGGTGTCCACGCCCCGGGCGGATCCGTCGTTTCCGCCGCCGCACCTGGATATCGATAGGCTCGGTTGTTTTGCGCCCCGCCTGTCTCTGGGCTACACTGCGTATCCGCAGCACGGCCAGGGCGATGCAGATAATCGCGACCAGAAGATGGAAAAGTCCGTAATCACGGAGATGATACCAGGTCAGGAGGGTCAGGCTGACACTGCCGCCGGCGCCCTGGCGCAACTGGAGGATGAACACAAAGGGATTGGCAATGCAAAGCCCTTCCAGACCATCGCGGAAGGTCACCGGCACGTCGCCAGGGATAAGGGTATGGTCGAGAACGGGGTTCCAGCCAAGTCTCCCTGCCCATACGAGGGCCACTTCCAAGAAACCGGTCAAGACCAGGAAGGCGAAGATGAAAAGATAGGTCCGAAGAACTGCATCGCGCGGCCGGGTGGCGTAGACCGATTGGAGGAGGCTCAAGCCGGCCAGGCTGATCATGGTCAGCCCAGTCCCGACGAATACCGCCAGTACCAGCTCGGGATCGATGCCACCCCAGAGGATCATGAGGCTGAGGATGGGTAATCCGGTGATGATCAATGAGGCCAGGTTGGCCAGCCGGGACAGGAGCAGCCCGGCGACGATTTCGCGGCTGTCGAGGGCGGTCGCCAACAAGGCATCGAGTGTGCCCCGTTGCTTTTCCTGAGCGATGACCCCGGCCGTGTAGGCCGGCGTGAGGGCCAGCGTGGCCAGTAACTGAATGGCCACGAATGCTCCAAAAAAGACGCTCGCAAACCGCGCCAAGGCATTCGCTGGGAGCGCTGCTTGTGCAAACAGGTCTCGGAAGGCGTGGATGGTATCGCCGAACCAGAGAGAATAGGCACACAGGAGTGCGGCCAGCACGATGCCGCCGTAGGCACTGCGAGCGATGACCTGGCGGCCGCGGCGAGCACTGCGAACCACATCATACGCAAACACGGGCCCGATGAGCGAGATCCCGGCCAGGCGAAGGAGCAAGGCTGCTCCCAACAGGAGGAGAGAGCCCAGCAAGATTTGCTGCGCCAACAAGAGGTGTCGGCCATACCAAAAAGCCCCGCCCGTACCCCCAAGGATCCCGAGGCCGATCACAGGCTGTTTCCATGCCTGCCAACTCCTGTATCGTGTCAGAATGCGGGGCCAACGAGCAGAGCGAGAAGCAACCGAGGACGGCATGCGCTGGTTCTCCCAACTGGGTGAAGGGAGCTGGCTTTTCAGCCTACACGATTTCCGATCCGTGAGCAACGAGATGTCGAGAAGCTCATGCTTGACATCTCCCCGGCCTTGCCTATTATCATGCCTGATTCGACTTGGGTGGACGCTCCGGGTGTCCGTCTGGCGTCCCTTGCACGGTTCGAACACTTTTTCGCCTAGCACCTTGAGGAGGTTGAGCATGAAGGCGTTGGCAATCTTGGCCTTGGCGGTGGTCCTGTGTGCCGCTCCCTGGGCCGTTGCGGAGGACAAACCCTTGAACGTGGGCGATCCAGCTCCGGTATTTCAGAGCACCGATGACCAAGGAAAAGCATGGAAATCGAGCGATCACGTCGGCAAAAAGGTCGTCGTGATCTATTTCTACCCGGCGGACATGACCGGTGGGTGCACCCGGCAGGCGTGTGGCTTCCGCGATGACATGCAGAAGTTGGCCGACAAGGGAGTCGAGGTGGTCGGCGTGAGTGGCGACAGCGTCAAGAACCACCAGATCTTCAAGGCGGTCCACAATCTGAAGTTCACCCTCCTCGCCGATGAGGATGGCTCGGTGGCCAAGAAGTTTGGCGTGCCGCTCAAGCCGGGCGGGGTATTCAAGACCAAGGATCAGAGCGGCAACGATGTCGAGTTGAAACGCGGCGTGACCGCCATGCGCTGGACCTTTGTTATTGGCAAGGACGGAAAGATCGTCTCCAAAAATGAGAACGCCAATCCCACCCAGGACAGCAAGCAAATCCTCGAAGTGGTCCAAAAGTTGGCCAAGTAAGGCTCGGCCTGTTCCGGTCGTTTGCAAGCATCGACCGCGCGGGACCCGGTTTCCCGTGCGGTTTTTCTTTTTGTCCAATTCTCAAGAAAACTGTACGCGCCTCTCTCGTTTCGGGCAGTATGAAGAGAGAGGCGACTTGTTGTCCGGAGTACCGTCTCGATGAAGTGTGGACCCCTGAGCGATGTCCTCCGCCATATTCGGCGGATTGCGCTGACGGCCGAAACGGCCGACCTGGAGGATGGTCCGCTGCTGCAACGCTTTCTCGAACACGGCGAAGAGGCGGCGTTTGAGGCTCTGCTGCGGCGTCACGGACCGATGGTCCTCGGTGTCTGCCGCCGCCTGCTCCGCGATCCCCACGATATCGAAGACGCTTTCCAGGCCACATTCTTGGTGCTGCTGCGCAAGGCCGCGGGCCTGGGCAAACGGGAACTGGTGGCCAACTGGCTTTATGGTGTTGCCCATCGGACGGCACTGAAGGCCCGAGCGTTGGCTGCGCGGCGGAATGTCCGCACCCGGCCACTCACGGATGTGCCGGCGGAGGAAGCGGAGTCTGAGATCGAGTGGAACGACCTCCGCCCAGTGCTCGACGAAGAGATCCAGCGGCTGCCGAACCAGTACCGTGTACCGGTTGTGCTCTGCTACCTGGAAGGCAAGACCTTCGAGGAAGCCGCCCGCCTGCTGGGTTGGCCGGCTGGGACCGTCTCCGGCAGGCTGGCGCGGGCCCGGCAACTGCTGCGGGCCCGGTTGACGCGACGGGGATTGGGACTGACGGCCGGATTGCTGGCCACCGCGCTCACCGATGCCGCTTCGGCCGCGCTGCCGATTTCGCTAAAAGTCGCCACGGTTCGAGCTGCCATGACCTTCATGGCAAACGGAACGGGGGCCGCGGGCCTGATTCCGACGTCCGTGGTTGTTTTGATGGAAGGAGTGGTACACGCCATGTTCATGACCAAAGTGAAAGTTGCGGCAAGCCTGGTGCTCATCGTATCCGCGCTCAGTGGGGGTGCCGGGGTTGTGACCTACCAAAAGCTGGCTGCGCAAACGCCGGGCCAACAACCGGCAAATTCACCGATGGCCGTCGCGGTTGCGCAACAAGAAACGGTGGAAGAGAAAGCGGACCGACTTTCGGAGCAGGCAACGCCGGCGATGACACCCGATTACAAAATCAGAAGAATCCTCGAAGCATCCAAACTGGATACACGATTTAAGGAGCTGATGAAGAACCGAATCGACGCGGCCAAGACGGAATTGAAGGCTCGGTACCGAGAGTTCTGTGCGGGTAGGGGCACGCTCGATATTTTGTTTGGCGCATCCCGGCGCTTGCTTGAAGCGGAACGCGATCTGACTCCCAGAAAGGCCGACCAAGTGGCTGCCTGGGAGACGCACCTTCAACGCATGCAAGATATTTATGCGATCAATCTGGCCAGGTTCGAGGCTGGACGAATTAGCATCCAAGACCTCGCGCAAGCCGATTTCTACCGCTTGGATGCCGAAATTGGCCTGGAGGACGCAAAGGCGGACGGAAAGCACAGCAAGCCATCGTCGAACTAATTGCGGTCTTTCCCTTGCATTCCGATCTCATCACGTTTATCATTTGCAGACTGGCTGTCCTGCGCAGACTGAGCTGGAACAGGGACATTTGCGGGCCAGCTTTTGCCCCTGACCTTGCCATCGCTCCCACGTAAGGAACTCTGCGCTTCCAGTACCTCTGCCGCCTGGACAGAGCGCAAGCCTGCCCCACGCAGCTGACAAGAACCATTCGGACAGAACTTGATTGGTTTGCAACCTGCTTTGCCAATGGTCCAACAGGGGGAAATCCCACGAACGGTTCCCTCCCTGGCGAAGGAGTTTTGGATTTTCCTTATCAACATAGGAGTAGCACCATGCTGCGATTTCCTCTCCCCGGCCCTGCGGAACGCTCATCGCAGGCGCGGTTCGTGCCCCACTTGGAAGCCCTCGAAGTGCGGACCGTTCCCAGTTATGTCTTCTCCTCCTTTGATAACCCCAACGCCGGGACCTTGCCGGGGCAGGGTACGGGGGCGTTCGGGATTAACGAACAGGGAGACATCGTGGGCGCGTACACCGATCCCACTTTCGCCCCCCTTGGCTTCCTGCTGGGCCGCGGCCAGTACACCACCATCAACGACCCAAACGAGGCCCCCTTCTTTCCCCAGTCGGCGTTGGGGATCAATACCCTCGGGAACGTCGTGGGCATGTATACCGACTCCAACATCATGGCACACGGCTTTTTGTACCGTAACGGCCAGTATACGACCCTGGATGATCCCAACGCCGGGGGGGGTGGCACCGTGGCCGCGGGGATTAATGAGCTCGGGCAGGTCGCGGGCTATTACTTTGATCCCGTCGGAACCATTCATGGTTTCCTGCTGAACGCCGGCCATTACACCACCCTGGATGATCCCAATGCAGGGACCACCACGAGTGAGGGCACCTACGCGCTTGGCGTCAATTCACTCGGGCAGGTTGTAGGGCAGTACGTCGATAGCAGTTTTCACACGCACGGCTTCCTCTTGAGTTTCGGCCACTACACGACGCTGGACGATCCCAACGCGACGAATCTCACGGTAGCGGAAGGGATTAATGAGTTCGGCCAGGTCGTGGGATATTACCAGGATGGCACGACCGTGCACGGCTTCCTATACAGCTTTAGCCATTTCACGACGCTCGACGATCCCAACGCGGGAATCTTTGGTGGCACCCAAGCGGGCGGGATTAACAGTTCCGGAGACATTGTGGGATTCTATGTGGATGTCAATGGCGTCGAACATGGCTTCCTGGCGAAACCGGAACTTGGCGGTTTCGCCGCTTCTCCGACTGGCCACGGCGGCGGTCGCTTGGATGAAATCAACACCGGCCAATCCTCGTCCGCAAGCCTGGTTCAGGGCACGCTCAACCGTGATCAGACTCACAGCCCTCTCGGCGGCATCGGTCAAGACATGCGTGGCCGCATCGAACTCTTTTTCGCCGCCCGGTTAACCGCGAGCCAGCAGACAAGCCGCTCAGGGGATAACCCGTTCGGCGGTAACGAGGAGCTTATCTTCTAATTCAGGATCCGGTTGAATGTCCGCTTCGCGGACGTTCGTAGAACGGCGCGCGGATGTGTCCCACGCGGTTCTACGAACCGCCGCTAAACGAATACGGACACACTCGACCGGAGCGCGTATAGGAAGGGCTTTCCAATGGGGATGGTCCCCGTGTCCATCAGGGGACCATCCCCGTGCGTGTTCTACGAATGCGATCGGCCCGGTTGTCCCCAATTGGCCGCGTTGAATCGCTCGGAGCCTCCCTTGGGAATCGTCAAGGTCTTCCACTTCTCCCCAGCGAGGACCCTGGCAACTTGCACGATTTGGCCGATGTGATAGCAAGTGTGGCCCAACGAACGCTCAATGGCCAACGGCACAGAATGCGGCTCGCCACGGATCGTAATCGAACGTCCCAGGTCTTCCAGCCTCAAGCTCTTGAGCGTCTGAAACAAACACGCCCAACCGCGTTCCCACAATTCCAGGATTTCCGCCCGGCTGCCAAAGGAGTCCACGAACTCTGCGTCTCGATTGCGCCACGATTTCTCGCCGTCCGTCGTCAGGAAGTCAGTCCAGCGCGACAGCAGATTTCCAGCGATGTGCTTCATGATGATCGCAAGGGAGTTCGTGTTTGCATCGAGAGCGGTGTGGAGTTTGTCGTCCGGCACTTGCTCGATGGCTCGATCCGCCAGGCGCTTGTTGGCCTCGAAAGCGTTGATGATGGCGGACATGAATTCGGCGGGAATATCCATGCGCTGTCCCCTTATCTCCCACGCATGCCGGAGCCATCCATCTTACAGGAATGGGTTCAGGCCGGCAGCCTTGCACTCGGCAGCGAAATCGGGCATTCATTTATGCTTTAACCGGCAGTATGGAGGAAGCAAGGGGTGTTGCGAGGAGATGAGCGCGCCCTCCGTCGCCATGACTTTTCCGAGCCGGGTCCGGAGTGTGCGCGGAAGTTAAGTGGGAAGTCGCCGAGGAAACGGGAACTGGATCGGTCGCTGCTTAGAGAGGATAGGCTTCATGCGCTCCTCCTGGAAAATGGCCCTCGCCTGGGACATGGTATTTTCGGCCTCAGCGCAAACCTGCACGCTGCGACGAGCATGGTTGCATGCAATGGCCAAGGCGTTGCGGGGAAGCACGCGCCGGCACAAGACACCGGGCTCGCCTGGGTTTCAGCCATGCGTGGAGGGTCTGGAAAGCCGTACCACGCCTACGGTCCTTGATCTCACGCCGGTGGCCGACAATACCCTTTACCAGGTTTCCGTAGCGGATCCATCGCAGCAATTGAGCAATGGGACCGGACAGCATTTCTACGTCGGCGAGACAGGCCAGAGTTCCATTCGGCGCGGCGCGATCAAATTTGACCTATCCACGGTGCCCGCCGGATCAACGATCAACAGTGTGACCCTGGCGCTGCACATGTCCAGGACGAGGAACGGAGCACAAAATGTCGCGTTGCACCGGGTCCTCATGGATTGGGGCGAGGGTACTTCCAACGCTGCGCTGGCAGGCCGGGGAGGAGAAGGGGGCGGGATCCAGGCGATGCCCGGTGACCTCACCTGGTTTTATTCATCCTTTAGTACGCAGAAATGGACGGCGCCGGGAGGTGACTTTGTCCCGGCAGCCAGCGCTTCGACCTCCGTCAACGATGTGGGCACCTATCAATGGACAGGATCGGGTTTGGCCACCGATGTGCAGCAGTGGCTGAGCAATCCGGCCACGAATTTCGGCTGGATTGTAATCGGTAATGAGTCCAGCGGCGGTACGTCGAAGGAGTTCGATACCAAGGAAAACACAACCGCATCGGCACGGCCAGCACTCGCGGTTGATTTCACGTCTCCTTCACCACCCCCCGACTTGACCATCGTCATGAGACACACGGGAACCTTCCGCCAAGGCGACCCCGCCGATGCCTACACGGCGACCGTGAACAATATTGGCTCGAGCCCGACGACAGGCACAGTAACCGTGACCGATCCACTTCCCACAGGTTTGACACCCACCGCAGCGGATAACGGGGTCCAAAATGGTTGGAACGTCTCCACCAACGGCCAGACGATTACGGCTACACGGAGCGATGCACTCGGCTCTGGTAGCAGCTACCCTGCCCTCACGCTGACCGTAAGCGTCGCCAGCAATGCCCCCGCTGGCATCACTAACATGGCCACTGTCGCCGGTGGGGGCGAAGTCAACACCGCCAACGACTCGGCAAGCGATCCGACCACCATCACCCCGGCCACCTTGGGAGTCATCAGCGGCACGGTCTTTCACGATTTCAATACGGATAGTGTTCAGCAGCCGGGCGAGCCAGGTCTTGCCGGACAGACGGTCTTCATCGATCTGAACGGCTCCGGTGTTTTGCAGCCGGGCGACCCGACCACACTTACGGATGCCAACGGCAACTATCAGTTGGGAGTCCAGAGTGCCGGCACGTACACCGTTCACCAACTGCTGTTGGGCGGAGTCTTGCTGAGCGTGCCGGCCAGCGGCAGCTACCAGGTGGCCGTGACCAGCGGGGCGAGCGTCACGGGCCAGAATTTCGGCGATGTCGTGACCAGCATTGCTGTGCCCTTGACTCTATCCCCGAGCGATCCCTTCCCGGCACAAGGGAATGCTAACGCCGACTACGTCGAGGCCATCTATCGGGCCGTGCTGCACCGCGATGCCGACCTGGGTGGACTCGTCAACTGGACCAGTCGACTCAATGCGGGAACGCTGTCCCGTTTGCAGGTGGTGCAAGGGATCCGCAATTCAACCGAACACTTTACGCAAGAAATCTCCGACTTCTATCTGACGCTCTTGAACCGGCCGGCGGACCCTCCAGGCCTGCAAAACTGGGTACAGCAACTTCAGGCCGGCGTCCGCGAGGAGCAGATCGCCTTTGACTTCCTTGATTCCCCGGAGTACCTGAGCAAGGGGGATAAGCATTTTGTTGACGCGATGTATTTGTCGCTGCTGGGGCGTTCCTTCGACCCGGCGGGCGAGGCCAACTGGCTCAACCAGCTCGGAGATGATCCATCCGGCACTTCCACCCACGCAGCGAGTTTGACCCACGAGCAGGTAATCTCGGCCTTTCTTGATTCCACGGAGTCGCTAACCCGATTGACAGAGGGGTATTACGAAGTCTTTCTTCAGCGGCCCGCGGATACGGCAGGGTTGAATGGCTGGGTAGCAAATCTCCAGAAGGGGGCACCGTTCTTGAGCATCGCCCAGCAGTTCCTTTCTTCCGATGAGTTTTACAATCGGGCAGCACAGCACGGCTAGCGCGGCCCCTGCTGTTGGCCGACGCGCGGCTTGCTGCATTGCGATCACCGCCTTGCCTTCGTTCCCATCATCGGCGATCATATCAGAACGACTTCCGTATCCAAAAACAACGAGAGAGCCGTTCCATGGTTTCCTGCCGGCGGATGAGGATCCTCTTCCATCCAAGCAATTCTTTTCTGGCGTTGTGCCTTTTGGCCGGGCTTGCATTCCAAGTCCTTGGCGAAGATCCGAAGAAGCTGTCCAAGACCCTGCCCTATGATCGGGAATTGGTCGTCCGGTTACTTACGGAGGCAAAGGCAAGCGGAGATGCGCGGCGCGGGGCGGAGGTCTTCCGGGCGCCGCAATTCGCGTGTTTGACCTGTCACAAGGTTGGAACACAAGGAGGAACCGTTGGGCCGGACCTCACGTTGGTTAGCCGTTGCTTGCCGCCGGACCAGATTGTGGAATCGGTCCTGTGGCCCAAGCGGCAGATCAAGGAGGGGTACCTGGCCATTTCTGTGGCGACCAGTGATGGGAAGGTACACATTGGGTACAAGGAACGCGAGAATGACAAGGAGCTCATCCTGAAGGATCCGTCGACGGGAAACCTGGTTCACCTCGCCAAGCCCGAGATCGAGGAGCGAACGGAGGTTGGCACGTTGATGCCGGACGGCTTGGCCGAGGCGATGTCGGTTGAGCAACGCCGCGATGTGATTCGATTTCTCCTCGAACTCGGCGCGGCGGGAAGTGTGACACCCGAACAACTGCTGGCTCACACGAGCGCCCCGGCCACATTTGCCTATGACCGTGCTCCGCTCCAGCCGGATTATTTCCCAAGCTGGCAGCACTATGTCAACCGTGACCGTCTCTACGATTTCTATGCCAAGGAGGCAGAGTATTTTCGCAAACAGCAGGGCCACATGCTTCTCCCCGAATTTCCTGGCCTGGACGGCGGCAAGTATGGCCACTGGGGAAATCAGAATGAATCGACCTGGGTGGACGATCGCTGGAATCAATCGGTAGCGGGCTCCGTCATGTGCGGAGTCTTGCACGCGCCGGGTCTCGTCGTGCCGCGGGGCGTCTGTGTCCGCCTCGGTGACCAGGGCGGGATGGCCGTGTGTTTCAACCCGGATACATTGTGTTACGAAGTGCTTTGGCGCGGCAGCTTTGTCAAATTCTCGTCCGTGCGTCATGGTTTCTTGAACGGCCTGATTCTGGATGGGACCGTCTTGCCACGTCCCGAAGGGAAAAAACCGGACCAGCCGTTCCGATACCATGGCTTCTATCGGCACGGAAAACGCGTGCTCTTTTCCTATCAGATCGGCGACGTGGAAATGCTGGACGCGCCGTGGGCCGAGGGCGGCAAGTTCGTGCGTTTGGTTGGCCCGGCCGGCAGCCATCCGTTGGCATCCTGGACCCGGGGCGGTCCGCCCCAATGGCCACAGGTGCTCGAGACGCAAGGCAGCCGGGGCACGACCGAACCCTATGCCATCGACACAATCACGCCCCCGTTTGAGAACCCGTGGCGGGTACCCCTCTTCTTTGGTGATCTGGACTTTCTTCCGGACGGGACGGCCCTCATCTGCACAATGCAAGGGGACGTGTGGAGAGTGGAAGGGCTCGACGGCGACCTCCGGCATGTTCGGTGGCGGCGGTTTGCTTCGGGCTTGCACCACTGCCTCGGTCTGGTGGTGGCCGACGGCCAGATCTATGTGCTGGGCCGCGACCAGATCACGCGGTTACATGATCTCAACGGTGACGGCGAAGCCGACTGGTACGAGTGTTTCAGCAACGCATTCGTGACGTCGCCGGCTGGTCACGATTTTATCTGCGGGTTGCAACGGGACAACTCGGGCCGATTCTACACGGCGTCCGGCAATCAAGGTGTGGTGCGCATCTCCGCGGATGGCCGGCAGGCCGATGTGCTCGCAACGGGTTTCCGCAATCCGGACGGACTGGGGTTGCTACCCGACGGCTCGGTGACCGTGCCTTGTTCCGAAGGCGAGTGGACACCGGCTTCCATGATCTGTCTCGTTCGGCCAAACAGGAATGCGAAGGAAGTGCCATTTTTCGGCTACCGAGGCCCCAAGAACGGCCAACCGCCGGAGTTACCGCTGGTCTACTTGCCGCGTGGCCTGGACAATTCGAGCGGCGGCCAGGTGTACATCACGAGCAACCAATGGGGACCATTGCAAGGACGGGCCGTGCACCTTTCGTATGGGGCGGCCGCCCATTTTCTGCTCCTTCGGGATGAAGTGGCCGGCCAAGCACAGGGCGCGGTCGTGCCGCTTCCGGGCGAATTCCAGTCCGGCGTACATCGTGGCCGATTCAACCCAAAAGATGGCCAGCTCTATGTCTGCGGCATGGGGGGCTGGGGAATGTACGCGGTGGCCGACGGTTGCTTTCAGCGCGTTCGCTATACCGGCCAACCAGTTCAGCTGCCGTGCGGGTTTCATGTGCACGAGAATGGAGTTCAGATTACCTTCACGCAGCGCGTCGATCGGACCGTGGCCAGCGAAGTCAGGGGACAGTTCGCCCAGGCATGGAACTATCGCTACAGCTCCGCATATGGCTCGCCGGAGTTTTCGCCGCGGCACTTCGGCACGCCGGGACACGATCAACTGGCCATCACCGCGGCTCACGTTTTGCCGGATGGCCGATCCCTCTTCCTGGAGATTCCCGAGCTACAGCCTGTCAACCAATTGCATTTGCACCTGCATGTCCATTCGGGCCGGGCGCAGGATCTGTTCTTGACGGTGCATCGCCTGGACACCCCCTTCACGGATTATCCCGGCTACCACGCTCTGACCAAGCAGATTGCGGCCCATCCGATCCTGACGGACCTGGCCATGGGCACCACCATGGTGCCGAATCTCTGGAGAAGACCGCTGGCGAATGCCAGGTCAATCACGATGGAAGCCGGCCAAAATCTATCGTTCGAGCCCCGGCTATTCAGGGTTCGCGCCGGCGAAACGATCAAGCTGACCTTCTCGAATCCGGATGTGGTGCCACATAACTGGGTGCTCGTCAGGCCCGGTGGCCTCGAACGGATTGGCGATCTGGCCAACAAACTGGTCGCTGATCCCGCAGCCGTGACGCGGCATTATGTCCCGCGGTCTGACGACGTTTTGTGCTACACCGACATCGTGCCGCCGCGTGAGCGCTTCACCATCTATTTCCGCGCACCGTCGCAGCGGGGGCGCTATCCTTACCTCTGTTCCTTCCCCGGCCACTGGATGGTGATGAATGGGCAGATGATCGTTGAGTAAAGGGACCATTTGGTTTAGCGGCGGTTCGCAGAACCGCGCGGGTAATGCGCGGTTCTGCGAACCGCCGCTAAACAGTGAGTAACGACTGATGACGAGATCGTCACTTCTCTGATTCAGGTTGCACTACCGCTGCCAGCAGCACAGGACCGGCCGGACCGGTGGTGTAGATGATTGCGATTCCCTGCTTTACTTGCAGATCTTTGGCGTTGGTGTCGCGTTGCACATGTACGGGTTTGCCGGCGCGCTTTTCCGTGGTTAGCGTCGAGATTTTGCTCGTCCCCGTCAGCTTGAGTGTCAAGGTTTTGCCGAATCGGCCGCTTGACTCGCGCGGTAAAATCGTCAGTGAGTCTTTCTCGGCTTTTTCGATCACGCCCTTGGCGAGCAGAAGTGCGGGCGCAGCGTCCTGGGCTGAGCAGTGACTCGCAATGAAACAAAGGCACAACACGAAGCTCGCAGTTCGAAGTTTCGACATGCCTGACTCCTACGGGAAGCCATGAGCGGCGAATTGGCTGGGCGAATCTACTGGATTATCTGGGTGACAAATGAAGAAGTCAAGAAAACCGCCCTGAAAAATTAGGGCGGATCGCATCAAACTTTGGGCAGCTTCGCACGTCGAAAGGGTAGACAGGCGATTGCCGGATTGGCAACAATATCACGGGAGAGGTGACCGCGATGAACCGACGAACCGCACTGAAACAGATGGCCCTGGGACTGGGAGCAAGCTTGACCCAACTGGCGCACGGGCAACGGCCTGACAAAGGGCTGGCCGGAGAGCGAGCGGTCGTGAACGGGAATAGGGAATTCGCGACCGACCTCTATGGCCAACTGCGCGACAACCGGGGCAACCTCTTCTTTTCGCCGTACAGCATCTCCACCGCCCTCGCCATGACGTATGCCGGTGCGCTCGGCCAGACCGCTGACGAGATGGCCAAGGCGCTGCATTTCACTCTCGATCGATCCCACCTCTCTGCTGCCTTCGCCACCCTCGCTGCCAACACCAAGAGCTTGGGGAAAAAATCGGGCTGTGAATTATTCCTGGGCAATGCACTCTGGGGACAGCACGGGTACCACTTCCTTCCCGATTTTCTCAATCAGGTCAGGAAGAATTTCGACGCCAGCGTGAACGAAGTCGATTTCGTTGGCCACGCGGAAGAAGCCCGTCACACGATCAACACCTGGGTGGAGAAACAGACCAAGGAAAAGATCAAGGATCTCCTGCCGTCGGGGGTCCTGACTCCGGACACGCGCTTGGTGCTCACCAACGCGATCTATTTCAAGAGCACTTGGCAGAGCCCGTTCAACCAGAAGACGACGCGGGAAGAAGCGTTCACGCTTGCCCCCCAGGAGAAAATCCAGGTCCCCATGATGCACCGGTCCGCCGACTTCGGTTACGTCGATGGCGGATCCTTTGACGCCCTGGACCTGCCCTACGCCGGCAAGGAGTTATCCATGACGATTTTCCTGCCCAAGAAAGTGGACGGGCTGGCGGAGTTCGAGAAGACCGTGACCTCAGGCAAGCTGGTGGAGTGGCTCTCGCAGCTGAAATCGAGCAGAGTGGATGTGGCCCTACCGAAGTTTAAGATGATGGTTGCGTGCAATCTGAAACAGGCGCTTTCCCGCATGGGAATGGCCAGCGCATTCGGTCGCGGTGCCGATTTCTCGGGCATGACCGGAAGCCGAGACCTTTTCCTCTCGGAGGTTGTCCACAAGGCCCAGGTCGACGTTCAGGAAGAAGGGACCGAAGCCGCGGCCGCTACGGGAGTGGTGATGGAGCGACTCTCGCTAAGTCCTTCCGTTCGTACTTTCCGAGCAGATCATCCGTTTGTGTTCGTCATTCGTGATCGCCGCCTGAATAGTATTCTGTTCATGGGACGACTCATCGATCCACGCGGTTGATCGGCGGTTGCTCAGCACGCGGATCAGCGGCTTGGCCCATTTGCCGGACGATCGTGGCGGCTCCATAAGGACTTATCTTAACTGCAATTAGGCATACAGCTCATTTCCCGACGCCTGCCGAAAGCAGGCAACGCCAATGGCCAAAACGGCGCTGGACCAAAAAAATCCACGCTCGAGTCGTAGGTTTTCGTCTGCGCGGCAGTAGGTACTGTTAGACACGATCGCCTTGGCTTCGACGACTTTCATTTTCTTCACACGTAAGGAGCTTGATCATGCTGTTCCGTTCCCTGTTCACGCACCCACGCGGAGAGAAGCGGCCAGCGGAATCGCGGCAGAGGTGGCGGAGCGTCGGTTTGCGTCTTGAAGAGTTCGAGCCGCGCCTCACACCAGCCGGCGGCTTCACGATCACTCCGATGTTTGATCCCTCCATCACCGGTGCTGCCAACGCTGCTGCAATCGAGAACACGATCAACGCGGCAATCACTTACTTCCAAAGTACGCTTTCCAATCCGATCAATGTGTCAATCCTCTTTCAAGCCGACCCGACGATCGGCGGCGGCAGTAGCCAGACTTCAATTATGACGGTCCCATACGCGCAATTCCGCGCTGCCCTGGCGAGCGAAACGCAAACGGCCGACACCATGACGGCCCTGGCAAACCTGCCCACGCAAGCGAACAATCCCGTCAATAACGCCCCGAGCCTCGCGCTCTCTTCCGCAAATGTCCGCGCGTTAGGAATCCAAGCACTCTATACCGTCACGTTTTCGGCGGCCGCGACCATGCAATTCAGCTTCAGTGGCGCTACCTCCACGCCGTTCACGTACACGCCGGGCACCACGGCCGCCCAGGACTTGCAGACGAATCTGCAAACCATCGCAGCCCTGGACGCCGCCGATGGCCGCGGCAATGACATGATTACCGTAACTGGCGTTAGCACCGGGTCTTTCTTGGTGGAAATCGACGCGCAGAACGGCAACGTCGGTGGCACATTGTCTGCCTCCGACGCCTCCGTCCAGGTTCAGGTTGCCGCTCCCGCTTCCGTCGACAGCACAATCACCCTGAACCCCACGTACGACCCAGCAACCAACTTTGGCATCGTCGAGCATGAGATGGACGAAGCGCTCGGTTTCAGCTCCGCATTGCCCAATGGCGGCGGCGCGCTCCCCAATACGCCGAACCCGATCGACCTCTATCGCTATACCGCCGGACCCAATGGCGCCCGGATCTGGAGCACGACGGACACGGCGGACAATGCCTACTTCTCTCTGGACGGCAACACGGACTTCGTGCAGTTCAACGAGTCGAACATCAATGGCAATGGGGGCGATTACAGCGACTTTTGGAGTAACAATGGCGGCAGCAACTCGACTCAGTTTACGGTAACGTTTGCGCAAGCGACGACGGTTCAGTTCAGCTTCGGCGGTACGATGGCAGCCACGCCGTTCACGTATAGCACGACGAGCATGGCCCAGGATTTACAGAATAATCTACAAACCATCCCGGCACTGGCCGGTAAAAATGTCGTGGTGGCGGTGACCGGCAATGCTGGCGGTCCCTTCATGGTGCAAATCACCGACCAAAACGGTGGGGCCGTGCCAGGAAATCTGTACGCGGTGGGCCCAAACGTCCAAGTTACCGTGCCCACTCCAGCGCCGCGCGTGCAGGATGCGTCGGGCAATGGCAGTCCGACCATGCTGACCGATGCCGGACAGGTGGAGATTCGGGCCTTGAACGTGATCGGCTATACGCTGGTGAAAACTCTCGCAAGCCCCGCCATTACCAGCCCGAACACGGCGATGTTCACGGCCGGGCAAGTCAATACGTTCCAGGTGACGACCACCGGCTTTCCCACACCCTCAATCACCGTGGCGGCCTTACCCGCCGGCCTGCCGGCTGGGTTGACCTTTGTGGACAATCAGAACGCCACCAGCACGTTGACCATCGGCAACAACGTCGCGCCCGGCACCTATTCCCTGATCCTTACTGCACAGAACCCCTTCGGCACCAATATTACCCCTAGCAACCCGTACGGGACCCCCGCCACCCAAACTTTCACTTTGACGATCAACCAGCCGACTGCGCCGCCCCCGGGCGCTGTAGGCGGCCCGCGCAAAAGCCCCGGGGCCGAAGTGGAGTTAGCACACACGACTTCCACCCTACAACCGCTGTCGTTCCCGATGGCTTCGGCCACCCTCAACTCTGCGGACGACCGGGTACATCCCCTGCAACCGAATCGCGTCAGCGCAGTCTTTACTGCCGACATGGATGGCAGTGTGGGAATCGCCGCCGTTCGGTCGCAAACTCCAGTTGATTCCTTTGGAAACGATCCGTGGGAGAGCTGGTTCAGCATCCGCACGGAGGTTTGCTGATACACCGGAAGGTGGGGCAGCCATTCCGATGCGTCCGAACCAGGCCGGGCGGGAATGGCTGCCCTGGATCGTGCTGGCTAGGGGGGGCATTTCCGGTCAATGGATAATCCATACCGTCAATCGCCAAGAACTCTTCTCCTACCCTCTTGCCATCCTGGCGACAAGTACAGATAACGAAGCGAGGTACTACCAAGAAGTATGGTAACCGCCCCAGGTAAGGGGGCACGCCGCATGAGAAGGAAGGCCTACAACTGTCCCGTCGAGGCGGCGATTGATGTATTCGGCGGCAAGTGGAAGGCACTCATTCTTTGGTGGTTACGGGAACGCACCTGGCGTTTTGCAGAGCTGCGGCGCCAGATTCCCGGGATCACCGAAAAGATGTTGACGCAGCAATTGCGCGAGCTCGAGGCAGATGGAATTGTAAAGCGCCGTGTCTATGCGACTGTGCCGCCAAAGGTGGAGTATTCCCTGACGAAGTATGGCTGGTCGCTCAAGCGTGCGTTGCGGGAGATTTGCAACTGGGGACGCAACCACATGGAACGGATTGGCGCTGTCGAAACCGGCTTGGCCCATGCGGGTGCCGCGCGTACAGATACACAGCGAAGTCCAGTCCCCAAGAGTCGCGGCGGCAAGTCAAGCAACGTCATCACCGCACCGAAGCGCATGCTGGCAGCTCCACGCACACCGAGACACGCTGCTCGATGAATTCCCGAGCGGACGTGCGGCCTTTCCTTGTCGAGTTGCTTCGAAGTACTTGAGCGGTGGGTGCGGCAGAAGCACACCCAGGGCTCTGGGTAGGCTTCTGGCCGCCTGTTCCATCCGGCTGCCGTTCGCGGTGGCGAAGGGCTCGCACCGTTAGCCAACAGTGATTCTTCAGGGTTCCGATTGGAGGCCAGCAACGTTTGCTGGTCCTCCAACAGGATTCGCCAGCCTCTACGCCGACCCTGCGGGTAGGACAATGTGCCGGGCCTTGCCCGACGCCTCGCCCTGCTGCCGGCCCGCCGGCTGCAGTTTGTGCTTTTGCTTGTCCTGCTGCTCCATGACCGGTTTGACCGCTTCGCCTAGCTCCTCGACTAGCTTGCCGCCGAGCCAAGCAGTGTACAGCATCAGGCTACCACCGGTCAGCCCCAGCAGCCTGGCCAGGAAGCCCGTCTGCTGTCCCGCTTGTTCCTCGCGAGCGCGCAGGAAATAACTGGTGGCGAACAGCGTGCCGACGATGGCGTTGCCCAAGGCGTGCCGCGTGGCGATGTCGTGGTTGGGCTGCCGATCCCTCGGGATAAAGCTGTAATCGCGCAGCCCGGTGAGCACGGCGCCGGCTGCACCCAACAGGCCAATGCCCATGCTGATCCGGGCGCAGTCATCATAGGCTTTATCACCGGTCACCATCCCCATTACATCGCTGATGCCGCTCACCGCCCAAGCACCGACCGGTAGGTCGGTAATCGCCGGGTGCGGGCTATGGCCGAGGCCCTTCTCAACCTTATCGATCGCCTCGAAGATCACGCTCATGTCGGTTCTCCTTTGCGCAAAGCACATTGCATAGGCCTGCATACCAATCAATCTTTCAGCAATTCCCGTACCGATTCACCAGAAGCGCGGGAGATCACCCTTATCAGAAGTCATCACGAAATTCGTGGGTGACTTCAAGATCAGCACCGACGAGCGCGGGCACTTTGCATTTCTGAAGGTGCCTCCCAATGAAACGTCCGCCTGGTACGGCCTCATGGATAACCTCCCGTCGCACGGGGCCATCCCCGTGCAGCTGGTCGAGCTCGGCCATCACGGGACAGTGAAAAATGGTCCGCCCGTGGGGTTGGTAAAGCCCCCCGGGATGGGCTTGGGATCACGGCCGGCAGCCTGGGCGGGGCCCGGCAAGAGCAAGCCGGCCCCCAAAGCGCCGACCGTGCCGGCGGCGGCCTGCAAGAAGCGGCGCCGGGAGAGGAGGCGTTCGCGCTGGAATGCTCTCCCAGAATTCAATCGGACAGGAACCATGCGATGCTCCTTTCCCTGATCCGTCTGCAAACGGATGCAGGATTACGGGCTAATGTTGGCGGAACAACTTGTCTACTTCATACATCTCCAGTTCGTCCCGCGATCCGCCACGCCGATGGTGCGGCCCGCTGCTTGCAAGCAGGAATTGGGGAGACTACAATCGTGGTCATCTGTTGCTGGGATTACACCCCCTGGGAAAGGTGCCATGCATGACTTCGGAAGGGTCGGTCACGAACTGGATTGGCCGACTCAAAGCGGGCGATCCGACCGCTGCCGCCCGCCTCTGGGAGCGGTATTTCGAACGGCTCGTCGGGCTGGCACGGCTCCAGCTTCGCGGCACGCCGCGGCGGGCCGCCGACGAAGAGGATGTGGCTCTCAGCGCGTTTGATAGTTTTTGCCGGGGCGCTGAGCGCAACCGCTTTCCCCATCTGGTCAATCGCGATAGCCTGTGGCGGCTGTTGGTGACGATTACGCTGCGCAAGGCTCATGATCTTCGGCGGGACGAACATCGGCAGAAACGGGGCGGCGGCGAGGTCCGCGCCGAATCCGAATTGCTCGATCGGGCCGATTCGGCATTCGCCGACGCGGGCTTGGAATTGGTCGTGGGCCGGGAGCCGACGCCTGAACTGGCTGCCCAGGTGGCCGACGAGTGCCGCCGGTTATTGGGCCGTCTTGATAATGCGGCACTCCAGTCGCTGGCGCTCCTGAAAATGGAAGGCTACACAAACGACGAAGTCGCCTCCCGATTGGGCTGTGGCTTGCGCACAGTCGAGCGCAAGCTGCGGCTGATTCGGCAGATCTGGAGGCGGGAGGCGAGACCATGACCGAAGCTTCCACTCCGCGCGACCCCCATGTGTCGGTCGTGGCGGCCCGACGCGCGGACCAGATTTGCGATGGCTTCGAGGCGGCCTGGAACTCGGTCGGCACCACGGGCCAACGCCCCCGCATCGAAGACTTTGTGGCGGACGTGCCGGAGGCAGATCGCTCCGCGCTTCTGCGCGAGCTGATCTTGGTCGAGATCGAGCTGCGGTGCCGAGCCGGGGATACTTTTCCCCGTTTGGAGGAGTATCAGGCCCGCTTCCCCGTACTCGAATCGGAATGGCTCGCGGCCGCAATGGCCGGGGATGCACGGGCTCAAGCCGGCACGCCTGGGCTGATCCAGGTCGGCCAACTCATTTCCCATTATCGCATTGAGGATCGGCTCGGCAGCGGCGGCATGGGGGTGGTTTACAAGGCCCATGATACGCGCCTGGACCGTCGCGTCGCTTTAAAATTCCTGCCTGCGGAATATGCGCCCGGCCAGCGAGCCTTGGAGCGTTTCCGGCGCGAGGCTCTCATGGCCTCGGCCCTGAATCATCCCCACATTTGCACGATTCTTGACATTGATACACATCAAGACCGGCCTTTCCTGGTCATGGAGCTCATCCAAGGGTGCACCTTGCGCCAGTTCGCGCGGCAGCGGTTGGCTCTGGAGTCGCTCGTGCAGCTGGGCGAACAAGTGGCCCGGGCACTGGCGGCGGCTCATGCTGCGGGTATTGTGCATCGGGACATCAAGCCCGAGAACGTCATGGTGCGGGAGGACGGCTATGCGAAAGTCGTCGATTTTGGCTTGGCACGGCCCAGCGTCCCATGTGGCACTCCGTCCGAAGACTCTGTTTCAGAGATCAGTGCTCCGGGTACCCTGATTGGCACCCCGCGCTACATGTCGCCGGAACAAGGGCGGGCTGAGCCGGCAACGAACGCCAGTGACATCTTCGCGCTCGGGATCATGCTCTACGAGCTGTCCACCGGCCATCACCCGTTTGAAGCGGATTCGCACGTGGAGGTCCTGCATGCCATTCTTTCGCAGACTCCGGTGCCCAGTTCGCGATTGAACCCGGAAGTCCCCGCACCACTGGAAACGCTCCTCCAGTGCATGTTGGAAAAGGATCCCCAGCGGCGGCCCAACGCCGCTGCGGTCGCTGAAGCCTTGGCGGAACTAAACCGGACCCGCCCGGCCCGGCCCCGAGATCCCGCTACCGCGCCAGGCCAACGGCATAGCGTTGGCCGCCAGGAAGAGCGGGCGGCTTTGCACACCGGGTTCGAATCCGCCGCAAGCGGCAAGGGACTCGTCCTTTGTGTGGCCGGCGAGCCGGGCATTGGCAAGACGACGTTGGTTGAAGATTTTCTCCAGGACGTGGCGGCCGAAGCTGGGGCGGCAAGCATCGCACGCGGGCGCTGTTCGGAACGCTTGGCCGGGGCGGAAGCATATTTGCCGTTTCTGGAAGCGCTCGACAGCCTGGTGCACGGCCGCGATGGCGAACAGGTGGCCCGGATTCTGAAGGTGGTGGCGCCGACCTGGTACATCCAGCTAGCGCCGGTAGCAAGGGACGAGTCTTCCTTTGCACGTGTGCTGGAGGAGGCGAAGACCGCATCGCAGGAACGCCTCAAACGGGAGCTGACGGCGTTCCTCCAAGAACTCTCCCGACTCCGCCCCGTAATTCTCTTTATCGATGATACGCATTGGGCCGATGTCTCAACCGTCGATTTGCTCGCCTATATCGGCAGCCGGTGTTCCGCGATGCGGCTGCTGCTGGTGCTGGCCTACCGGCCTGCGGATTTGTTGCTGAGCAAGCATCCGTTCCTGCCGGTCAAGCTCGAACTCCAAGGGCGGGGCGCGTGCCGGGAGATGCGGCTGGCATTCTTGAGCCGCCCCGACATTGACCGGTACCTGGCCCTGGAATTCCCGGAGCACGATTTTTCCGATGCATTTGCCGTACTTGTGCATGCCCGAACCGAAGGAAATCCGCTCTTCGTGGTCGCCTTGCTGCGCTACTTGCGTGAGCGCGGCATCATCGCGCAGCCGCAAGGCCGATGGACGCTGACCCAAGCGCTGGTCGAGATCGACCAGGAGTTGCCCGAGTCCGTGCGCAGTATGATCCAGCGGAAAATCGATCAGCTCAGCGAAGACGATCGCCGTCTGTTGATTGCCGCCAGTGTGCAGGGGCAGGAATTCGATGCGGCGGTGGTAGCCAAGGCGATAGGGCGGGAAGCAGCCGATATCGAGGAGCGGCTGGACGTGTTGGAGTGTGTCCATGCCTTCGTGCGGCGCGTCGTAGAGAAGGAGTTCCCCAATGGGACCCTGACCGTCCGGTACCGCTTCGTGCATGTGCTCTATCAGAATGCCCTGTACGCGATGCTCGTGCCCGCGCGCCGGGCTTCGCTCAGCGGGCTGGTGGCCCAGACCCTCCTGGGATTTTACGGCGACCAGTGCTCGACCATGGCTGCCGAGTTAGCACTTCTCTTCGAGACAGCCAGAGAATTTGCACCGGCCGCGGACCACTTCCTGGTGGCCTCGCAAAATGCGGCCCGCGTCTATGCCAACCAAGAAGCGGTCATGCTGGCTCGGCGGACGATTGCCATCGCCGAAAAACTACCGGGACACAACCGTTATTCCCGCGTTCTGGCGGCCGCGCTGCATTTGGGGCCGCTGTACCAAACCCACGGCCAATTTGAAGAGGAGATGGCCGTCTATGAATTGGCCGAGACCGCGGCACGTGAGACGGGAAATGTCGATGGCCAGATCCAGGCCATTTGTGGGATGGCCATGGCGCTCATTTTCCTCTACCGAAGAGCAGAGGCCCGCGCGCATTGCAAGCGGGCCCTCGAACTGGCCCAGACGGTAGGTTCGGACGTGGGAGTGGCCAACGCCGAGACGGTCCTCGGTTTTGAGCGCGTACAAACGGGTGCGCTGGACGAGGCCGAACAGTATCTGGAACGGGCCATTCCGATCTTGAAACGGCAAGGTCCGTCCTTGCTGGCGGTCCGAGCCGTCGGGATCCGCGGGGCCGTCCACCGCTGGCGCTTGGAGTATGACCGAGCTGAGAACGACATTTGCTGGGCCCTGGAGCACGCGCGACGGCTCGGCACGGGATTTCACACTGTCGAGAACCTTCTCGTTCATGGGATGTTGCTCGGCAACAAAGGACGCTTGTCCGAGGCCCTGGAACTCCTCCAGGAGGGCATGCGCTTGGCCGAACTCAACGATGAGCGTTTTTGGCTGCCGCGCATCCCCAATACCATTGGTTGGGTTCACCGAGAGATGCAGGCCATCGAAAATGCCGTGCGCCTGGATACGGAAGGAGCCCAGCTCGCCAAGGAACTGTGCAATGCGGAAGCGGAGGCCAATTCGCGCGTGAACCTGGGGCACGATTATCTGGCGCTCGCCGAACCGGAACGTGCTTTGGAGCAACTTCAGGAGGCTCAGCGAATCCTCGAACAGGATGCCTGGATGCGTTGGCGGTACAAGATCCGCCTGGAGGCCGAGCTGGCCAGCTATGCGATCGTGCGCGGGGACCTGAAATCGGCGGCGGCGCATACGAAGACCGCACTGAAATCGGCGGACGCATCGCGATCTCGCAAACATTCGGCCTGGGCCCACAAGCTTCTGGGAGACATTGCCGCCTTGGAGGAACGGGTCGTTGACAGTCAGCGCGAATATGCCGTCGCTCTGAGCGTTCTGGAGCGCCATCCCTGCCCGGTCATCGAATGGAAGATCCTGAAAGCTGCGGCGGACGCGGCTAAACAGCAGAAGAACGATGGGGCAAGCGCGGAGTATCGAGGTCGGGCGATGGTGGTTGTACAATCGCTGGCCGCAACCATCCGCGACGATAAGCTGCGGCAGAAGTTTCTTGCGGCCAAGGCGGTATGTGACCTGAGCACATAATCGCATCCCCAGCTTCTACAGAGAACCTCTCCATGAAGGGTATCCACGTGAAATGGTGTCTCGCAATTGTGCCCTTCTTCCTCATGGCCTCCGGCGTCGTCGCGGCTTCCGTCGACCAACGTCCGAACATCCTCTTCGCCCTGGCTGACGATTGGGCCTGGCCACACGCCGGGGTTTACGGCGACAAAGTAGTCCACACACCGACCTTTGATCGTGTGGCTGCCGAGGGGATACTCTTCAGCCATGTGTTTTGCGTCGCGCCTTCCTGCACCCCTTCGCGTGCCGCCATCCTGACCGGCCAGGCGAGTCATCGACTGGAAGAGAGCGGCAATCTATGGAGCATCTTGCGCCAAACGTACGCCTGTTATCCTGACCTCCTGGAGGCAGCCGGTTATCACATCGGCTTCACTCGCAAGGGATGGGGGCCCGGCAGCCTGGAAGGGAGCGGCCGAACGCGGAACCCCGCGGGACCCTCGTTCAGGGACTTCAAGACCTTTCTGGCGAGCGTTCCACCGGGCAAGCCCTTTTGTTTCTGGTTTGGTTCCCGCGATCCACACCGGCCCTACGTTCAGGGGAGCGGAGGTAAGTCCGGCATGCAACTCGGAGAGGTATTCGTTCCGCCTTATTTGCCGGACCGGCCCGAAGTACGCAGCGATATCTGCGATTACTATTTCGCGGTCCAGCGCTATGATCGGGAAGTCGGGGCCATCCTCGAACAAATGGACGCCGTCGGCAAACTGGACAACACCATCGTGGTCATGACCGGTGATAACGGTTGGCCATTCCCGCGGGGTAAGGCCAATCTCTACGATGCCGGGACCCGTCAGCCGTTGGCCGTGCGCTGGAAGGCACGGGTCAAGCCCGGACGCCGGTCGGATGCCTTCATCAGCTTTCAGAATTTCGCCCCGACTTTCTTGGAAGCGGCCGGTCTGAAGCCCCCCCCGGCCATGACCGGCCAAAGTTTTCTCGATCTGTTATCTGGCGAGTCCACGGTTGCGCGCGATCGGGTGTTCGTGGAACGCGAGCGGCATGCCAATGTCCGCCAAGGCAACCTGGGCTATCCTTGCCGCGCGATTCGCACCCGTGAATTCTTGTATATCCGCAATTTCCATCCCGAACGTTGGCCGGCCGGCGACCCGCAGCTGTGGAAAGCCGTCGGGCCGTTCGGCGATATTGACGGCGGACCGAGCAAGGACATCGTTTTAAAAGGTCGCGAGGAGAAGGAACTGAGCCGGTATTTCCAACTGGCCTGCGGCAAACGCCCGGCTGAGGAATTGTACGATGTCCGCAACGATCCCTATGAGCTGACCAATCTCGCTGCCCGGCCTGAATACGCCCAGACGAAGAGCAAGCTGCGGGCAGAATTAGACGAATGGATGCGCCAGACGAACGATCCCCGGGCCGCGGGCGAAGATGACCGCTGGGATCGCTATCCCTATTTTGGAACGGAACCGAAGAAACCGGAATCCAAATGAGCGAGCGGACACCGGCGGGACCCTTTTTCCCTCGTTCTCAATTATCTCGTATACGTCGTTCCCGAACTCTGTTTGGGAACGCGTGGAAATGAGTGTGCAAGAGGTTAGAAATACTGTTTGATCCCCTGCGCCGATTCGAACCACCGCGTCATGGTCACTTTCTGTTGCGTATAAAACAAGATGGCTTCAGTTCCCTGGATGTGCAGGTCGCCAAAGAAGGATTGATTCCAGCCGGTGAACGGAAACCAGGCCATCGGAGCGGGGACGCCCACGTTGATGCCGATCATGCCGGCGTTGAAATGCTGCTTGAACTGCCGGGCCGCCCAGCCGCTCCGTGTGAAGATCGACGCGCCGTTGCCATAGGTGCAATTCTTGCCCAGAGCCACTGCTTGCTCCAGGTCAGCAACGCGGATCACGGACAGCACGGGCCCAAAGATTTCCTCCTTGGCCACCTTCATCGCCGGTTCTACCCTATCGAGTACACTCGGACCGAGAAGGAACCCGTCTCCCTGGTTTCCGATCTTGCGTCCGTCCAGCGCGATGGCCGCGCCTTCCGTGTGGCCAACCTCCAGGTAGCTACTCACGCGCCGTAAATGGTCCGCCGTGATGACCGGCCCCATATCCACATCCGCGCCTTGATCCGTGGGGCCGACCTTCATCCGGCGTGCGCTCTCACACACGGCTTCCACGAGTGGGTCGGCGATGGTCCCGACGGGCACGGCCACGCTCCCCGCCATGCAGCGTTCGCCGGCACAACCATAGGCGGCCCCTTGGATTGCCTTCACGGCTTGATCGAGATCGGCATCGGGCATGATGATGAGGTGATTCTTGGCGCCGCCGGCTGCTTGCACACGCTTGCCATGCCGGCATCCGGTTTCGTACACACGACGGGCTACTGCCGTCGAGCCGACAAAGGAAATGGCCCGTACCAACGGATGCGTGAGCAGGGCCTGAACACATTCCTGATCGCCGTGCACGATGCTGAAGACGCTCTCTGGCAGTCCGGCTTGCATGAGCAGCTCACCCAGCAGAAGGCTGCTGAATGGCACTTTTTCAGATGGCTTGAGCACGAAGGTGTTGCCACACGTGAGGGCAATCGGAAACATCCAAAGCGGTACCATGACGGGGAAGTTAAAGGGCGTGATGCCGGCACAGACACCGACCGGATGGCGAACCGTCTCGCAATCCACTTGGGCGGCGACATTCGGCAGCGTTTGGCCCATGATGAGACTGGGGATCCCGCAGGCAAATTCGACCATCTCGACGCCGCGTTGCACCGAGGCGCGCGCTTCGGCCAAGGATTTGCCATGCTCCCGGGTCACCGTGCGGGCCAGCGCGTCGGCGTTGCGAACGAGCAATTCCCGAAAACGAAACATGATTCGGGCGCGCTCCACGACCGGTGTCTCTGCCCAGCTGGGGAGGGCCGCGGCGGCCGCCTGAACGGCACGATCGACGTCCGCTGCCGTGCTCAACGGAACCTTCGCAATCACGGCACCGGTTGAAGGATTGTAAACGTCGCCGAAGCGTGTGGTCTGGCTCGATTCCCATCGGCCGGCAACAAGATTTCGGATCGGATCACTCGCCACACCGCGTGCGTGGGTCTCAATCATGGCATCACTCCAAGGTTGAATATGCCTGCCCATTCTACTTCCACCCGACAGCGACGGGTAGCGGGGTCGTCTTCCAAGGAACGTTGTGATGCCAAACGTCCAACTGGCTTTGACGGTGTGTGTGGAAATGTGTACACTATGCGTTGTCCCAGCTCGAGCGTACAGGTGTTATGGCAAACGGGAAGCGACCGACCGCCAAAGGGCGTGGTTCGCAGTTGGATCCACCGAACCGCTTTGGCGGGCCGCAGGCGGACTTTGAGCAGATTGAGGATGAAACCTACCTGGAGCAAGTGCTCCATCGGCCGACCGAATACTTGCCCGATCACTCCAAGAGCATTGTTACCGAAAACGACAGCCCCGACGTCGGCTTTCGTTACAGCATCAATCCGTATCGCGGCTGCCAGCACGGTTGCAGTTATTGCTACGCTCGGCCAACGCATGAATTTTTGGGATTGAACGCCGGGCTAGATTTCGAGACGAAGATTTTTGTCAAAATGTCCGCCCCGGAATTGTTCCGGGACTTTCTTGCCAGGGAGTGCTGGAATCCCGAAGCGATTGCCATGTCGGGTGTCAGCGACTGTTACCAGCCCGGCGAACGCCGGTTTCGCCTTACCCGCAGCTGTCTGGAGGTGGCCGTCAAGGCCCAGCAGCCGATGAGCATCATCACCAAGAACGCCCTGATCTTGCGCGACCTCGACTTGCTACGGGATTTGGCGGCCGGCAATCTTGTCCATGTCTATCTGAGCGTCACGACGCTGGACAATGGGCTGGCCCGTTCCATGGAGCCACGTACCAGTACGCCAACGACCAGACTCCGTGCCGTGAGGGTAGTGGCAGACGCCGGCATTCCGGTGGGAGTCAGCATTGCGCCGATCATTCCCGGGCTGAATGAGAGTGAGATCCCGGCCATCCTGGCCGCGGCGAAAGCTGCCGGGGCGGCAACGGCAGGGTATATCATGCTTCGGCTTCCCTTGACGGTTGCCCCGGTGTTCCATGAATGGCTGGAAAGGACGCTGCCCGGCCAAGTGCAGCGCATCGAAGGTCGAATCCGCAGTGTGCGCGGTGGCCGGCTCAATGATTCCGCATTCGGTAGCCGCATGCGCGGCACCGGCACGATGGCTGAGCAAATCCGCCAATTGTTCCACCTGTTTGCCAAGCGCTATGGACTGGACGGCCAATTACCGGCGTATGACTGTACCCGCTTCCGACCACCGAAAGCCAAATCGGGTCAATTGCGCTGGTTCTGAACTGTGGGATCGTGTGGGCTGGAGAGCCCTGCCTTGCCTTGTTGCTTCCGGAATTGTGCATCCGCGCGCTCGGCCTCCTCCACACTAATGACGCCGTCGCCATTGGTGTCGATCCGTTGAAAATCCGCCTTGCTGCCCAGCCATTCGCGCAACGAAATCTCGCCGTCACCATTGCGGTCCATCTTGCGGAACCACAACGGCCCCTTGGCGGCTTCGGGCGTTGTCGGCTGGACAGCGGCGATTGGAATGACGGCACCCACCGCCAGCTGGAGATTGGCGGTTGGGCCCTGGCTGATCTGGAGGTGAAAGTGGTGGGGGATTTCATTGCGCGAAATGCTGCCGTCACCGTCTTGGTCCCAGGGGGCCAGCCGCGACCAGGCCAGCTTCAGCTCGCGGGGCCGGAGCCGGCCATCATGGTGGCTATTCAGCATCTCGAACAACCCACGTCCTTCATCCGTGATGGTCAAGACCACCGACCCGGCCATCGCTTGGCCCAGCAGGTCGAGGAGCGCCACAAACTCCTCCTTGGATAGTTCTTGTTGGCCATTCCCCTCGACCGGTGGAAAGAGCGCCGCCAAGTATGCATTGGCTTCGATCTGTTTCTTGTTGAGTGAGCCACGTTTCTCTGCATCGAGGGCTTCGAACTGGCCTACCAGGAATTGCCGCATGGACTGGAACGTGCCCGGTAGTCCGCTGCTGACTTGCAGGTCGATTCGCGCCGCTCCGAGTTTCAGGGCGAGCGGTCGGCTCTCGGTTTCCGATGCCGCCGCATCCTTTTCCGGAGCATGCAGCAACGGATCATAAATATCGATTGAGCCGGCCTTGCCGGCTGCGTTCAACTGCACGATCAATTCGATTTCGATCGCCTGCCGTTCGAGAAAGCGGGCCAATTCTTCGGCATCCAGCTCGCCATCGTGATTGAGATCGAGCAGATCGAAGAGGTGGGCATCCAGATGGATCTCGGTTCGGCTCAGTTTTTGGTTTTGATCTTTGTCGTACCGGCCAAGCAGGATGTACGCCAAGCGCGTCGGCGAATCGCCCGGTGAAAGGAGGACCAACGGGGTCGAATTCGATAACGGCTTGGGGGCCTCGCGCTGCATCATCCGGCCATTGTCGTTCATGTCCGCGTTGGGCAGGAGCTCCTGGATCGTGATCAATTCATCGTCATTCAGATCCAACGCACGGGCCGAAGAAGGGGCCGCAAGGAGTTCTTCCTTGGAAAGCTTGCCGTCCTGGTTCAAGTCGAGACCTTTGAACAGGGCATCCGTGAGCGCCTCGGCCTGAGTCGTCTTGTCCTGGATCAGCGCCACCAAGGGCTCGACACCGGAAAGGCGATAGTAAGCCGCCAGCCCTTCGCGTGTCACCTTGCCACCGACCAGACTCACCTGGACTTCCGGGACGGATCGGCTCGCCGGGGATCGCATTTCGGAGAAATTCCCCCGCAACAGTTGGGACAGCAGCTGCGGCCGCGGTGCCCGTTGCAATTCCTCCTCGCTCAAGGTTCCGTTTCCATCGCGGTCCAAATAGCGGAAGAGGCTTTCGATGAAGCGATCCCAGGCTTGCCGGAGCGGTTTGCCATCGATACGCATGTGCAGCCGGATGAGCACCGGGCGCGGATCGCCGAGAAACAGAAAGTCGTAGCCTTCCACGACCGCCGGCGGACGCTCCGTGGAGTCGGCAGCGCGCGGTTGGCCCAGGATCTCCGCAGGCCCGCACGGAAGCACGGCGGCCAACACAACGAGTAAGATGCGTCGCTTCATGACCCAATCTCCAGAGCCGGCTGGGAAGCGCGATTGCGCCTGTCCACCGGGCTGTGCGACTCCGTGCTGCAAGCCTTCCCATTATAGCTCCCCGTATGGATCTCCTCCAGCGCCGCGCGGTTTCGACGATTGGCAAACCGGTGTTGCGGTTGTACAGTGACAGCGATAACCACTGATCACGGGGGTTCGTGATGCGATATTCGGTCCTCTGCCTGGTAGTAGGTTTGTTTGGCGGTTTCTTGGCTTCCTCATGGCTGGACGCTGCGGACGATGAAGAAGCCAAGCTGACCGCGTTCTTCAAGCGGTATCTGGACGAAGAATTTCGCCGTCGGCCTTTGGAAGCCACACGCTTGGGCGACCATCGCTTCGATCACTTGCTGGACGACGTTTCGCCCAGAGCGCGGGCGGCCTGGACGGAGCATCAGCGCGAAACCTTGCACCGCCTGCCGGCAGAAATCGACTATCAAAAGCTCTCCCGCAGTGGGCAGATCGATTTCGAAATCCTGAAGTCGCATTTGACGCGGATGCTTTGGCTGGCGGAGCAGACGGGCTCCTACCTGCTTGGGGACAACACCTACTGTTTCGATAAGGATCCGCGCGCTTACAACGACTACATCAACGACAGCATCTTCCTCTTGCTCACGCAATCCACGCTACCCAAAGCGACCAATGTGCGGAATTGTATTGCCCGGATGGCGGCCATCCCGAAGATCGTAGCCGCGGCCAGGGAAAGCCTGCATAACCCCGTGCCCGTCTTCTTGGAGACCGCCATTCGCCAAAATCGTGGCGCGATTGCCTTCTATGAACAGGGCATCTTCGAATTGGCCGGCGAATCGGCTCCATTCAGCGAGCTCCGCACGGCAGCCAAACCTGTGATCGCCTGTCTGAAAGCATACCAACAATTCCTGGAAAACGAGCTCCGGCCACAAGCCCACGGAGAATGGCGGCTCGGCAAGGAAAAGTTTGCCCGCAAGCTGGAGCTGGAACTCGATGCTGGCCTCGGCGCCGCGGAGGTTTTGCGCGAGGCGGAAACCGAAGCCGATCGTGTCCAGCGCGAGATGTACGTGATCGCTCGACAATTGTGGGGTCCAGCGTTTCCCGGCAAGGCTCTCCCTCCCGACGATCCGGAAGGCCGCCGCACCACCATCCGCCAGGTGCTCGCTCATGTGAATCAATCGCATGGCCAAGTCGACCACCTGGTTCGCGACATCAAGGCGATCGTGGCGGAGCTGAAACGCTTCATCACCGAGCGCGACATCCTTCGCTTGCCGGACCCTGATCATTGCCAGGTGATTGAAATGCCCGCGTTTCAGCGCGGCAACTACGTCGGCTACTTGAACCCCGCGCCGCCCTTGGATCCTCGTGCTGCCAGCATCTACGCGATCAGTCCGCCGCCCAGGGACTGGGATGCCCGCCGCGTGGACAGCTACCTGGAGGAATACAACCGCCATGCCCTCCGGATCATCAGCATTCATGAGGCTTACCCTGGGCATTACGTGCAACTCGATTACTCGACTCACCACCCGTCGCTGATCCGCAAACTCCTCGCTTCCGGTGTCTTCGCTGAGGGTTGGGCCGTGTATACGGAACAGATGATGCTGGACCAGGGCTACGGCAACGGAGACCTGGCGCTGCGATTGAACCAGCTCAAGATCTACCTGCGTGCGGTGGTCAATGCCATTCTGGATCACAAGATGCACTGCACGGCCATGACGGATGCGGAAGCATTTCGGCTGCTGACGGAGGAAGCATTCCAGACCGAAGGGGAAGCACTGGGCAAAATCATTCGGGCCAAGCAGAGTTCCTGCCAGCTCTCCACTTACTTTGTGGGTCGGATGGCTTTCTATCGGCTGCGCCAACAAATTCAGCGGGAGCTAGGGGAGAAGTTTGAGCTCGGACGGTATCATGAGGCGGTGCTGGCTCATGGTACGCTGCCAGTCAAATATTTGCCTGGACTCGTGCGGCAACGATTAACGAAACCCCCCGGATCACCTTGAAGATAGACCATGCCAAACCACCACGATGAACCGACTGGGAAGGAACAACAACTTTTACGCCATGCCCGCCGCGAAGGACTGCTCATCATGATGGTCTGGGCGACGGCCCTCCTCTGGAGCGTCGGCATTGGCTATATCCTGGGCTATCATCGGCAACCGCAAGAGATTCATTTGATTCTCGGCATTCCCGACTGGGTTCTTTGGAGCGTGGTACTCCCCTGGGGAAGCTGCCTGGCCTTTTCAGTCTGGTTCTGCTTTCGCTACATGGCCGATGACGACCTGGGTCAGGATCCCGACGAAGGGGAAGGCCATGCTTAATCTGCTCGCGAACGGATCACTACAACTATGGGCTGCTTCCGCCTCGGCGGCGACACCGTCCACGTTGATCGCTTTCGGCGGCTACATGGCGGCCGTGTTTCTGCTTGGGGCACTCTCGCATCGGCTCTTGCAGCGCGGCTCGTTCCTGAAAGAGTATTTTCTGGGCGACCGCCAGCTCAATGCATGGGTGCTAGGTCTGACGTATGTCGCCACGTCGGTGAGTGCCGGTAGTTTTGTGGGCTTCCCATCGCTGATCTATCGCAACGGCTGGGTGATGGCTCTGTGGATCGCCGGCTACATGGTGAGCGGGCTTGTCAGCAAGGGGGCCTTGGCCAAACGGCTAAACCAGGTTTCGCGCCTCTCCGGGGCAATTACGGTTCCCGATGTTCTGCGCGACCGCTTTCAAAGTCCTATCCTGGGTTTACTGGCGAGTCTGTTCCTGCTGTTTTTTCTCCTCTTCAACTTAGTGGGGCAATTCAAGGCCGGCGGCGATATCATGCGGCAGGCATGCGGCGGCGTGACCGATACGCCGGCTTATCAGTCGGCACGCCAGGCAGCTGTCCAGACGCTCACGGCAGTCGGCGCCTGGAACGAGCAGAGCGCGGCCCGGGCGAAGGATCCGTTTTTTGGCCTTCAGTATCCCGATTATGTTTTGGGTGTCCTGCTGTTCTCGCTGACGGTGGTGGCCTACACGGCTTACGGCGGCTTTTGGGCGGTGACCTGGACCGATGTGCTCCAGGGCATCATGATCGTGGCGGGTGCCGTGCTCCTCATGGTGTTGGCTCTGGCGCAAGTCGGCGGCCTCACGCAGGCCACCAACAAGCTCCGCGAACTCGATCCGCAGTTATTGACAGGACCCGGGCCCGACTCCTATCTGGGTCCCGGCTTGGCCGTGTCTTACTTCTTCCTCTGGACCATCGGATCGATGGGGCAGCCGGTCGGCATGGTTCGACTCATGGCGTGCCGGGATACGCCAACGTTACGCCGTGCCCTTTTCCTGATCGGGTTTTATTACGCGCTTATCTATTTGCCGCTCGTGGTGACGTTTGTCTGTGCCCGCGCCTTGTACGGAAATGAATACCTGGCGAACTCGGACAGCATCATGCCGGCGACCGCCCTGCGCCTGACGGCGGAGTGGCCGCTCTTGGGTGGATTGATCCTCGCGGCCCCGTATGCCGCGGCCATGTCGGCCGTGGCGGGATTTCTGCTGCTCATGAGTTCCAGCCTGGTGCGAGACATTTATCAGCGGAACATTAATCCCTCGGTTTCTCCGCGCTTGGTGCGGGGCGTAACCTACACCACCACGGCCGTGGTCGGCCTCATCGTCACCGCGGCCGCGTTTTGGCCGCCGCGCTTCCTGCAGTACCTGATCATCTTCACTGGATCCGGAATGGCCTGCACATACCTGGGCCCAACGGTGCTGGCCCTCTACTGGCAGCGGGCCACACGGTCGGGGGCCTTGGCCAGCATGATTGGCGGCTTCAGCACGGTGCTCCTGCTGTGGATCTTGGGATACTGGGGTGTGGGCAAGGCCGGACTGACGGGACCTGCGGGGGAACGCTTTGCCCCATTCTGCCCCTTTGGCCTGGACCCACTGATTTATGGGTTGCTCCTTTCTTTCGCCCTGGGAATCCTTGTCAGCCTGTTCACCCAGCCACTCCCGACCAAGCACGTCGCCCGCTATTTCCTGGCCAGCGAACGCTCCCCTTGACTCATCTTGCCGCTGTGCCTATAGTCCCCTGCCCTTGCCCGTTATGGGGAACCAATCATGCGACGATGGATCGTCCTGGCCACGGCGTTCTTCCTGACCGGTTGCTTCAACGGCTTCGTGGTTACTCCGACGCACGTCGGTGGGCCGATCGAAGAGAACGTGATCGTCGATGCCGAGCACTGGATGTGCCGGAACAAGATTGCCCTCATCGATGTCGAAGGCGTGATCCTCAACGCACGCACGGGCAGTCTCTTCGGCAGCGGCGAGAATCCGATGTCGCTCTTCCGCGAACGGCTGGACGCCGCGGCCGAGGATCGGCATGTCAAGGCCGTCGTGCTGCGGATCAACAGTCCTGGCGGGGCGGTGACAGCCAGCGACATCATGTACCAGGAAGTAATCAACTTCCGCCGCGACACCGGTAAGCCCGTGATCGCCTGCATGATGGACGTGGCCGCCAGTGGCGCCTACTACATTGCGATGGGTTGCGACAAGGTTTATGCTCATCCCACCACGGTCACGGGAAGCATCGGTGTCATCATGAGTCTGTACAACGCCAGCGGCCTGTTTGCGAAAATCGGCGTGGCCAGCGATCCGATCAAGTCCGGGCCCAACAAGGATATCGGGAATCCGGGCCGGCCGATGACCGATGAGGAGCGGGCCATTTTGCAGGGGATGGTGAACAGCTTCTACGATCAATTCGTACACGTGGTAGCCCAAGGCCGGCGGATGCCCGAAGACCAAGTCCGCATCTTGGCCGACGGCCGGGTGTACACGGGGTTAGATGCCAAAAAGGCCGGCCTCGTGGACGAAGTCGGTTATCTGGAAGACGCGGTTCGTGACGCCATGCAGATGGCTGGGATTCACGACGCCAGCATCATTGCCTATGACCGTGGCGAGGGTTACCGCGGCAGCATTTACGCGGGGATGCCGAAGATCCCGAGCGAAATCAACGTGAAACTCGATCTGCCGGGATTGAGCAGTTCAGGCGGGGCGGCATTCATGTATTTGTGGGAACCTGGGGCCCGCCACTGATTGCACGTTTCTCAACGCTCAGCGAACCAGTAACTGCAACAAGACTTTGGTGAATCATGAGATTGTCTCATTTCGGCTCCGCCACGGATTGCAGGTACGTGATCAAATCGGCCACATCTTGCTTGCCTAGCTGGGTCTCCAGATTTTCCGGCATGAGCGATTTCGCGGTGGCCTGAATCTCTTCGATCTGGCTTCGTAGGATCGTGTCCTCGGCTTTTTCGGCACGGCGAAGCGTGATGCTCGACGCCGTCTCCGCGGCGATCATGCCGGTGAATACCTGGCCGGCTTTGTTAGTGACCAAGTAGTTGATGTAGCGCGGATCTACCTCCCGGCTGGGATCGAAAATATCGGTGAGCAGGATTTGGGGTGTCTTGTTCCGCAAAGCCGACAGCAGATCGGGACCGACTTCGGTCCCTTCGTTTTCCAGCCGGTGGCAGGTGGCGCAAGTCTTTTTGAAAACCGCCTTACCCCGCGAACCGTCTCCCTTGAGCTCCAGGGCAGAACGATAGCGGTCCACCACTTGCTTGCGGTCCGACGTGCCCTGCCCGGCAAGCAGTTTCCTTGCCTTGTCGCGCAATTCCGGATCCGACAGCTGCCTTAGCCGTTCGATCCGAAAAGGCTCCAATTGCCCGGCCAAGATCTTCCCATCTTCAATGGCCTTCAAAAGTGCGGGGATTCGGTTGGTCCGAGCGAAGAGGACCTCCAGCACCTCCCGCCGCACGGAAGGACTGTAGCTTCCCCATGAGGCGAGGAGAATGTCTGCGACCTTTGAATTCTCGTGCAGCCCTAAAGCGCGCACGCTGGCGAGCTGGACTTCTGCCGGGGACCGTGGCGCCAGCAGTTCCTGGAGAGCACCTGCCGCTGTCGAGAATGGGCCATAGCCTAGTAACCGTGCCGCGGCCAGACGGTCACTCATTGGACTCGCTTCATCCGTGGCGGTCCGTGCCGCTTGCCGGAACAACGCGCCCGCTTGCTCCAAGGCCGGCTTCAGTCCTGGCGGCGGCTGCTCCCAGAGCCGGCTCAGCGGCCGCCGGCTATTCTGAAGCCCCTGGCCCAGACCGTTCAGGATGGCCGTCTGCCAGGCTTGCGTCTTCGAGTCCCGCGGCACCAACAGGTTGAAGGCTGCTGCTAACTCCGCGTCCTGCGCCCGTGCCCCGATCAGGGCGCCCAAGCGGGTCAGGAATTGCAACTGCACCGTGGCCGCACGATGGGAGAACTGCTCATCGCCCGCCAATTCCTGGAGCAAAGCATGGGCAATGTGGGAGCTGGAGCTGAGCACGGCAGTTTGCGTCCAGCGATCGGCGACATCGCGGCCAATGATCTGAGCCAGGGCACGCACTATCTCGGAGCCATTGACTTGGCCCAACGTGAACGCAAGCTGGAAGCGGATGCGCGGCGAAGGATCGTTCGCCAAGCCGATCACCGCCTTCTGCAATGGCACCGACGAAGCCAAAAAGGGCTCGGCCAAACGCAGTGCCTGCTCGCGCACACGGGGCTGGGAGTCGTGCAAAGCCTGTTCGACGTGGGCAACTTCCAACGCGTGTAGACCCTGGAGCGTCCAAAGCGCATGGACCCGAGCTTGTGGTGACGCCCCGGCCCCGGCGAGCTGCACAAGTGGTTGGACAGCCGACTTGTCTTGCCGTTCCACCAGGAGCCGTTGGGCGGTCATCCGCCACCAGCGGTTGGCATTCGCGAGGTGCTGGACCAACTCCGCAGTGGAGGCTTTGCCCAGCGCGGGAGATTTCGGTCGATGGAATTCTTCCGGCACAATTCGCCAGATTCGACCGCGGCCTCGGCTCTCCAGGTTCAGCTTTTTCTTGATGTCCTCGGGCAGGGAGAGCGGTGTCTCGATGACTTCGCGGTAAAAGTCCACCACATACAGGGCACCATCCGGGCCAACCGTCAGATTGACCGGCCGAAACCAGGTATCGGTGGAGGCCAGGAACTCATGGTCGGCCTCGGCACGCCGGGCGACGAAGGTCGCTCCCTGGGGCACGAGGACGTCACGGTGCACCAGATTGTTGGCCGGGTCGCAGATAAAGGTGTTGCCACGGTACGATTCTGGGAACAGATCGGCCGTGTAAACCGCCGGACTGCAGGCAGAAGTGATGTAGCCGCCGGGAACCAACTCCGTGGCGGGGAATCGCCGGGCATCCGGTCCTCCGGCGCGGCGCGTGGTCCGCTCGATCCGCCACGCTTCGAACGGGCTGATCCGAAAAACCTTGCACGCCGCGCCGTGGTCGGGAATGTCGAGGGTCACCGCGCTCACCGGCAACAACGGATTGCGGCGCAAATAATGGTCGGGAAGGACGATGTGCCGTAGGTGCTGGCTATTCGTATTGGTGAACCATTCCTGCCAATCGTCGGCCGCCAGGCCAAACTGCCCGCCGCCTGATGTTGGCTCCAGACTGCCCGGCTGGTCGGGATGGAAGCGCACTCCCCGGCTGCGTAAATCGACCCGGGGCATGGCCGACTTCTCCAGCGAGCGGATACTTCCGCCCATCGTTCCGGCGCAGCCATACACCCAGTTGTCCAAACCCCATTGCAGGCTGTTGATCAGCTGCTGGATATTGGACAAGTCGAAGCCGGTATACAGAGAACGGTGGCGGTCGGCGTGTCCGTCGCCGTCGGTGTCCTCGAAGAAGAGGATGTCAGGCGCGACGGCTGCCAGCAAGCCGCCCTTCCACGGCATGACCGAAGTCGGGAAGCGCAACCCTTCCGCAAAGGTCGTAGCCTTTTCGAAGGTGCCGTCGCCGTCACGGTCTTCGAGCAGCTTGATTTTTCCCGAATGGATGGAGCCGGTTGCAACGCCGGCGTTGGGGTAGCCACGCATCTCGGCCACGAAGAGTCGGCCGTTTTCATCAAACGCGATGGCCACGGGATCGACCACGTCGGGCTCGCAGGCCACCAGCTCGATGCGGAAACCCTTCGGAATGCGAAAGGTTGCTTGTTCCTCGCGGGGTGACAGCGGGCCGGCCGCCGTGGCGGATTGGGGATCCGCTGGCCGGGCATTCACCGCAAAAACGACATTCACCAGTGCCGCTATCCCATAAAACGTGATCCAGCAATAACGCATCGGTTGCACTCTCTCCGAGTCGAGGATTGCTAATGCATACGAACGAACCCGAGGTCGGTTTCACAAGATCCTATTGTGCCACAGGATCGGAATCACAGGAACTGCGTTTCGGATCTTTGCTCTCGTGTGCGGCCGTGGTTATACTGGCATGCAAGGTGAACCGCACGTAGGATCACGATCCTTCAGGAACCTCCCGATGCGCCATTACGATGGGGTTGTTCTGTTTGCGTTGAGCATGATCTTGATAACCGATCTTCATGCCGCCGATCCGCCGCACACCCCTGCCGATCTGGTGTTGCTCAATGGCAAAATCTGGACGGTTAACAAAGCCCAGCCGCAGGCCGAGGCGTTGGCGATTTGGCGCGATCGTATCCTGCGCGTCGGCAGCAGCGTGGAAATCCATGCCCTGGTCGGGCCGCACACACGCACCATCGATCTCCAGGGTCGACGCGTGGTCCCTGGCTTCTATGATAGCCACCTTCATTTGTTGGGCTCCGGACAGCGGCTCAGCGAGGTGGCGTTAAAAAACGCGGCCAACGAAGCGGAGTTCGGCCAACGGCTGCGCGAATTCGATCGCAAGTTACCGCGCGACCGCTGGCTCCTGGGCGGTGAGTGGGATCATGATCGCACGTTTCATGGCCAGCTTCCCAGCGCGGAGCTTCTCGACAAGTATGTTGCCGGGCGGCCCGTCTTCCTGCGCCGCTACGACGGGCACATGGCTGTGGTCAATTCGCAGGTCCTCAAGCTTGCCGGCATCACAGCGCAGACGCCCGATCCCGCTGGCGGCGTCATTTATCGCAAGGCCGGCACCAAGGAACCAACCGGCGTGCTCCGCGACAATGCGATGGATTTGGTAACCCGGTTGATCCCCGCTCCTTCCGACGCGGAGATTGCCGAGGCGGTCCGCGCTGCCTTGGACGAAGCACGGCAAGTGGGTGTCACCAGTGCACAGGATATGGACGGCAGCGATGCCGCCACACGGCGAAAACTGCTCCGTCTCTATCAGGAACTGGCCCGCTCCGGCCAGTTGAGCTGCCGGATTGATCTTCGTTGGCCCCTGTCGCAATGGCGACAACTGGCCCAGCTCGGCGTGGAGCGTGGCTTCGGTGACGACTGGGTGAAGATCGGCGGCGTCAAGGGCTTTGTGGATGGCTCGCTGGGTTCGAGCACGGCCAAGATGTTCAAACCGTTCGTGAACGAACCCGGCAGTACCGGCGTATTCGTGACGCCTCTCGACAAGCTGCGCGAATATATCTTGGAAGCAGATAAGGCCGGGCTGTCGGTTGCTGTCCATGCCATCGGCGACCAGGCCAATGCCGAGCTACTGTCGATTTACGCCGAGGTCGCCCAGGCAAATGGACCACGCGATCGCCGGTTTCGGATCGAACACGCCCAGCACCTTCGGCCGCAGGACTATCCGCGCTTCCATGCCTACAGCGTGATTGCTTCGATGCAGCCGTACCATGCGATCGACGATGGCCGATGGGCCGAGGGGCGAATCGGGTCGGCCCGCTGTGCTTCCAGTTATGCGTTTCGTTCTGTTCTCGATGCAGGAGCAAAGTTGGCCTTTGGCTCCGACTGGTCGGTGGCTCCGCTCAGTCCAATCCTGGGCATCGATGCGGCCGTGAACCGACGCACGCTGGACGGCAAACATCCCGGCGGTTGGTTTCCCGAGCAACGGATCACCGTGGCGGAAGCGATCGAGGCCTACACGTTGACCTCGGCCTTTGCCGCCTTTGAAGAGTCGGAACGCGGTTCCTTGCAACCGGGCAAGCTGGCCGACTTGGTGGTTTTGTCGCGCGACATATTGGCGGAAACCGAGCGCGACCACTTGGCCGAAACCGACGTGTGGATAACGGTCCTCGGAGGGAAGGTGGTTTACGAGAAGCGTTGAAGAAGTCTTTGGCGGCGGTTCTGCGAACCATGCCGATATCCCATGAGCACACAAGGAAACACTTCCATGTTTGAAGGTTCGTTGCTGGCAATTTACATCGGTGACCGCAAACGCGAAGCATTACAGCGCGTGGACACGGTGCAAGCCGTGCCGGGGAAGGGATTGGCGGGCGATCGTTATTTCCTCCAGCAAGGGACCTTTACGAAACCCGGAAGTCCCGATCGGGAAGTGACCCTCATTGAAATGGAAGCCATTGACGCCTTGGCCAAGGAGTGTCAGATCACGCTGGACCCGGGCCAAGCGCGGCGCAACCTCGTAACCCGCGGCGTGCCGCTCAATCACCTCGTGGGCCGTCCATTTCGGATTGGCGAGGTGGTGTTGCGCGGTCTGCGCTTGTGCGAGCCTTGCGACCATTTGGAGTCGCTCACTGTCAAGGGAATCCTGGACGGCTTACGCCACCGGGGTGGGTTGCGGGCGCAAATCGTTGAGGGAGGGCTGGTGCGCGCGGGCGATGCGATCCGCCCGCTTCAGGCGCAGGCGTGAATTGACTCCCAAGAGTGTGGCATACTCCCAGGCTAATTTTTGTGGACACCGCCTCTTGCTTCCGGAACGCCAGAGTGGTAGCCTGTGGCGCGTATGGGGGATGTCACTGTCTGGATTATTCTGGGGATCGTCGTCTTCATGGCGGCCGTCGGTGTGTTCTTGTTCGTGCGCTCACGGCGGTCCACCGTGGAAGCGGTCTATCACTTCCGCTGTCCGGGATGCAAACGGAAACTGCGCTATCATGCCCGGCAGGTTGGCCATCGGGGAATGTGCGCTCACTGCCGGGAGCCGTTGACGTTTCCCTCTGTTTCCCGTGCGATCCGCTGAGGGAGCGGCATTTCGTTTCTCTACGAGCTTGGCTGCGCCTGCTCCCACGGGCTCGGCAACGGGCTCCGCAGACTCCATCGGTTCGGCGACGGGAGTAGGGATCTCTGCTGCTTCCGCTAAATGTGGTTGCGTGGGATCGGCCATGCCTTCCGGCCAGATGTGGAAGCCGCCGCGCTGCGAATTATAGTGCTGCGTATCAGGAATCTCCCAGATTCCCCAAATGCCTTTCCCTTCGTTGTAGCCCTGGTAGAAGACATCGTGCTTTCCCACGTAGCGCTTGATCCAGTGGCATCGGCCATCGCCGAGGGAATACTGGCCGCGCACGATGAACTGGCCGACGTAATCCCGGCCTTCGCCGGTCATCTGTCCCTGCTGGAACGCGAGGTGCAGTTCCATCAAGTGCCGGCCCGGGACAGCGGGTTGGAGGAAAAAGCCGGTCCAGGGTCCGCTGGGGAAGCGGGGGTCGGTTTCTGGGTGCGTCGAATCCCGTGGCTTCACGTCCGATCCCCGATCTCAGGGGGCCAATTGCTGGCTGGCCAGCTTGCTTGCCAGCTGCAACGCCTCGGCCAACTTGGCCGGTTCCTTGCCGCCGGCCTGCGCCAGGGTCGGTTTGCCGCCGCCGCCGCCGCCGACTACTTTCGCCACCTGGCCAACCAGTTTGCCAGCGTGCAGACCCTTTTTCACGAGGTCGTCTGTCACGGCGGCGATGAGCTGTACCTTGCTGTCTTCTGTCCAGCCGATCACGACCACGGCACTGGCTGCCTTCTGCCGCAGACGGTCCACCTGCTGCCGTAATTGTTCTTCCGGTCCGGCCGGCACTTCGCCAATAATGAGCTTGGCGCCGTGGACCTCCGCCGCTGTCGCCAGGAGCTTATCGGCTGCGCTTTGGAGATCACCGGCGGTCCCTTTCTTGAGCTGCTGCTGGAGTTTCTTGATCTCTTCCTGGAGCGTCTCAATTCGAGCCGGCAACTCTTCCGGTTGGCAGTGAAACCGCCCGGCCAGGTCGCCCAGAAGAAGGTCCTGTTTTCGAATAAACGCCACCGCCTTGGGGCCCGTGACCGCCGTCACGCGGCGCACCCCTTTGCCCACGGCCTCTTGGCTGACGATTTTGAAAAACCCCGTTTGGCCGGTGTGCCGCAGATGCGTGCCGCCACAAAACTCGACGGAGTGCTCCGCAGTCACCTGATCCGGGCGCTCGGCACCGATCAGCAGGACGCGCACCGGATCGGGGTATTTTTCACCGAAGACCGCCCGGACACCGGCGATCTTCTTGGCTTGGGCCAGGGGCACCGTCACAGCGTGGACCGGCAAATCGGCATAGATTCTTTCGTTTACAAGCCGTTCCACTTCCCCAATTTCCTCCGTCGAGAGCGGCCCCGTGTGGGCAAAATCGAAACGGGTTTTCTCCGCATCGACGAGTGAACCCTTCTGCTCGATGTGCCCGCCCAAAGTCTTTCGCAGGGCCCAGTTCAGGAGGTGGGTTGCGGTATGGTTACGCATCGTGTCTGCGCGGATCCCCGCCACCTCGGCCACGGCACGCTGGCCCGTGGTAATTTGGCCACCCGTCACACGGCCCAGGTGCAGAACTGCGCCGCCCAGTTTCTGGGTGTCCTCTACTTCGAACTGACCGGTGGGAGTGGCAATCATGCCGGTGTCACCAACCTGGCCGCCCTGCTCCGCATAGAAATTGGTGCGGTCGAGCAACAGAGCGGCTTCCGCCCCAGCTTCCAGGCTGCCCGCCTTCACGAAAATGTTGTCCTTGACCCAGCCCACGACCGTGGCCGTCGTCCTCAAGTCGCCGTACTTGGGTGCATCGTCGGTCTTGGGCAAATCGCCGCTGACCGCAGTGATGACCAGCTTCTTGCGCGACTGCCGGGCCAGCTCACGAGCCCGCTCCATCTCCGCTTCAAATTCGTTGCGATCGACTCCCAGCCCAGCTTCGTTCGCCATCTGTTCCGTGATGTCGATGTAGACGCCATGCGTATCGTGCAACTGGAACGCATCTTTGCCGCTGATTACCCCGCGGCCATTTTGCCGGGCTCGCTCAGCAGCTTCTTCAAAGAGCCGCATGCCCCGGTCTAGCGTCTTGATGAAACTTTCCTCTTCGTCACGGATCAGGCCGGCCACCTTGGCCGGGTCGCGCTCCAGTTCGGGGAACGCAGGACTCATGACTGCTGCCACCGTCGGCACCAGCTCGCAAAGGAATGGCCGGCTCGCTCCCAGGTATTGCCGGCCGTAGCGCTCCGCCCGGCGGAGAATCCGCCGCAAAACGTAATCGCGGCCCACGTTACCCGGCCGGGCCCCATCGGTAAGCGCGACGGTCAGAGTGCGGATATGATCGGCGATGACGCGGTATGCAATGTCGCGAAAATCCTCCAGTTTTCCCATGTACTGGGGCGCACGGGTGATGCCCTGGATAGCCTCGAAAATGGGAGTGAAAATATCCGTATCGTAGTTGCTGTTCTTGCCCTGGAGCACGGCCGTGATGCGCTCGAAACCCATGCCGGTATCGACGTGCTTGGCCGGGAGCGGCGTCAACTGCTTGTCTTCTCCGCGATTGAACTGAATGAATACCAGGTTCCAGATTTCGATCACTTCGGCGCGGCCGGCATTGACCAGCTTGCCGCCGCTCTTGTCCGGCGTGCGGTCGATGTGGATCTCCGTGCAGGGACCACACGGTCCGGTTTCGCCCATCTCCCAGAAATTGTCTTTTTTCTTCCCGCGGTGGATATGCGTGGGATCGATGTCGGTCATGGTCCGCCAAAACTCGGCGGCATCGTCGTCTGGCTCCAAGCCTTCCCCGGCATCCCCCTCGAAGACCGTCACATGCAGGCGAGCCTTATCGAGGCCCCAGACGCTGGTTAGCAGTTCCCACGCCCAGGTGATCGCTTCTTTTTTGAAGTAATCGCCAAACGACCAGTTACCGAGCATCTCGAAGAAGGTGTGATGGTAGGTATCTTTGCCGACATCATCGAGATCATTGTGTTTGCCGCCGGCCCGGATGCATTTCTGCGAGTTGACGGCACGGCGGTAGGGCCGAGTTCCGGTTCCCAGGAACACATCCTTAAATTGGTTCATGCCGGCGTTCGTGAACAGCAGCGTCGGATCGTCCCACGGAACGACGCTGGAAGACGGTACGAACGTGTGGCCATGTTTCTGGACAAAGAAGTCGATGAACTGCTGACGGATTTCGTTGGCACTTGGCATAGATCACGATCTCGACTCGACGACAACCAGGGCTACTTGATCGGACGGAAAATGAACGGGTATCGGAACAGTTCGCCATTGTTGGCTTTGACGCTGGCAATGATCACACAGATCGGGTTATAAATATGCACAATCCCCAGGAGGATGGCCCCGACAAAGAAGCAAGGAATCAGGGCAAAGCCGACCAGCGTGTACAGCAGGATGTTCAACTGGAAATTGAGCGACTCTTTGCCGTGGTAATCGACGAACCGGGAGCTGTCTTTCTTCATGAGCCAGCAGACAAGCGGTGCGACGAAACTGAGACCAGCGACGCCAATGACGGCAAGATACGAGAGCAACGTCGAGAGATGGCAAAGCATCCCCCACGTCCTCTCTTCGCTACTCAACACGGTCGGCAGGTCGTCGCCGAACTCTCTGCCGGCGGGCACATCTTCAACGCCCATTGCAGACTCCCCGAACAAAGGGACACGGGATGGGAACTATCGGTTGCGACATTGTGTCTGGTCCTCGCGTGACTGTCAACCACCGTGAAACGACGCCGGCAGCTTATTCCTGGGACGCCTGCTCTGCATAGGCGCGTTGTGCATACAAGTAAACTTCACGGAGCGGTAGCCCATGCTGCCGGGCCACGCGGGCACATTCCTCGAACTCGGGAGTAAAAACCGCTGGCCGACCTTCCTGCCAGCCCAGTTTTCCCTGGAGCGGTCCCCACGGTGTCGTTACGGTGCACGGTCGCCGATTCAGTTTGTGCCGAGCTACGGGATACCGTCGGATGCCAAAGGTTGCCGTCTCGCGGAACAAGATGTCCTCCAGCTGGGGCAGGACCGCCTCCGGTGCCAGCACGCTCAGGAGCACGCCTGGTCGATTCTTCTTCATGAAGATCGGCGTACTGAAGACATCCAATGCCCCAGCGGCCAACAGCAGTTCATAACAATAACCGACGACCTCGGCAGGCAGATCATCCAGGTTGGTTTCCAGCATCCACACCTGGTCGCGTTCCGGCGGTATGGCCGCCGTGCCGACAAAGAGCCGCAGCAGGTTCGGCTGCTCCACGAATTCACGCCGGCCCGCGCCGTGACCGATGCGTTCCACGGTCATCACGGGCTGGTCAATCCATTCCTGCACGACGGTCGTCAAAATGGCGGCTCCCGTAGGCGTCGTCAGCTCGGCCTTGATCGCGGACTTCGCCAGGGGTACGCCTTTGAGAAGCTCGGCCGTCCCGGGGGCAGGGATCGGCATCAAGCCGTGGGCACACTGGACCAGGCCGCTGCCTGTCGGCACGGATCGGCTCGTGAAACGTTCCGCACCCAGCAGGTCCAGCCCAATGGCGGCGCCGGCGATATCGGCGATGCTGTCCAGTGCCCCAACTTCATGAAAATGAATCCGCTCCAACGGCACGCCATGGACGGCCGCCTCGGCTTCGGCCAGGCGGCGGAACATGCGCTGGGCCAGTGCACGCTGTCGGGAGCTGAAATTCCCGCGTTGCAAGATTTCCTCGATCTGGGCCAGGCCGCGATGGCTGTGTTCCTCCGGAGCCTCCACACGGACAGCAGTGGCCGCAAAACCGCCCTTGCGAATCTTTTCCACCTCGAGCTTGATCGGTAGCCCGAGCGAATCCACACCTTGGGAGATCGCCTGCGCATCCACGCCGGCGTCGATCAGAGCGGCCAGCGTCATGTCGCCGCTAATCCCGCTGAAACAATCAAAATGGGCCACTTTCACAGCAATCGGTCTCCTTCGGGCTCATTTTACGGGGCGATCCATCCAGAACCCAGGCTTTCCAGGAAACAAGGCATCTTCGCTATGCACATGGTATGATGGTTTCCAACCACGGAGAACGGACGAAGTTTTATGAACGACCGACCCACCGCGATCGAGCTGGTTGCTGCCGCCCGGCACTACCTGGAACATGAGCTTATCCCGACGCTAAGCGATGCCCGCTTGCGTTTTCAGACACTCGTGACGGCCAACGTGTTATCGATTGTGGAGCGTGAGCTCCAGACTGAAGAAGCCCAGTTGCGCCAGGAGTGGGATGAGTGGGCCGCGTTTCTTGACGTCCCTGTCCCCGCACCGCTATCCTTGGCGGCTCTGAGGGAGAGCGTTCGGCAGGCCAATGAACAGCTATCCTGCCAAATCCGCAGCGGTGCCTTTGACGAGCGTCCTCGGTTCCTGGCACTGTCCCGGCAGCTGCGGCAACTTGTCCAACGCAAGCTTGAGATCGCCAATCCGCGTTACCTGGCCAGCTTCCAGAACAGCCCGTCACGACCGCAGCCGGGATCTTCCGCAAGTCCTTCATGAAGGAAACTACCGGCGATGGGAACCACTCGACCGAGGCTTCTGTTTACGCTGCTGGTGCTCGTAGGCATCAACACGATGAATTTCTTTGACCGCCAGGTCATTGGGGCCGTCGGCGAACCGATCAAACACGCCTTTCGCCTCAGCGACGCCCAGCTAGGATTGCTGGGCTCGGCGTTTATCTACCTGTATGCCGTGGTCGGACTCCCTCTGGGCTACTGGGCCGACGTCGGGCGGAGAAAGACAATCCTCGCGGCCGGCGCCGTGCTGTGGAGCTTCCTGACCTCGCTGTCCGGCTTTGCGTGGAGCGCAGCTTCCTTATTTGCGATGCGGCTCGGCGTCGGCGTTGGTGAGGCCAGCTGCGCCCCGGCGGCGAATTCCTTGATCGGCGACCTATTTCCACCGCAGCGGCGCGCGTGGGCCCTGTCCGTGTTCATGTTCGGCCTTCCTCTGGGCCTCGGTTTGAGTTTCGTGGTGAGCGGGGAAATCGCCTACCGCTGGACCTGGCGCGGAGCCTTGTTTGCGGCCGGTTTACCGGGGCTTGTGCTCGGTTTGTTGGTGCTCTGGATTCCGGAGCCACCACGAGGCGGCGCCGAATTGCACCGCGTCGGCAGCGCCCGCCGCCAGGGTTCTCCGCTCGTGGCGGTCATGCGCATTCCAACCATGTGGTGGATCGTCCTTTCCGGAGCGTTGCACAACTTCAACATGTATGCGCTGGGCCATTTTCTTTCGCCGCTCCTCATCCGCGAGTATGGCGTGCGGATCGACCGAGCAAACTGGATCTGTGGCCTCGTGTACGGTTTTGGCGGCGGCCTGGGAGTACTCGTCGGCGGCTGGTTGTGCGACCGCGCCGTGCGGCGGCGGATCAGCGGGCGCTTGGAACTAGCCGCCTTGGCCCTTTTGATCTCGACTCCGTGTCTGTTTCTGGCGCTCCAACAATCGCGCGAACACCTCTGGGGCTTTGCCGGCTGGATGCTGCCGGCCTGCGTCTGTTTGTACGTCTACTACTCCGGCGTCTATGCGACCATCCAGGACATTGTGGAGCCGGGGCTGCGTGGCACGGCGATGGCTCTCTATTTCTGTGCCATGTACCTCCTCGGAGCGGCGCAGGGCCCCTGGGCCACGGGCATGACCAGCGATTATTTCGCCCGTCAAGCCGCCGCCGCCAACCCGAATGGTGTCCCTGCGGTGGTTGCCTTGCTCGCCGGTTCTCCATTGGTCGGTGCGCCGGTGTATGCTCCGTGGGCGGCCCTCGCAGTCAATCAGCAAAACCGCCAGCTGGCCATCGCGACCGGTTTGCACCAGGCCATGTATCTGACGGTCGTCTTGTCAGGGGCTTTGGTGCTGGTGCTTCTGGCGGCCGCATGGACGGTTCCGGCCGACTACGAAAAGTTGCAAAAGTGGATGAAGAATCAGGTGAGCGGTTCTCCTTGAGGGTACTCGATTACCGTGACTTCAAGTTAGGTTTGCCCGTGCCATGCTCCAGCCCCTTGCCTGACCCGGTACGATGAAGATGCACCTCGGATCAAGCCTCTCACAGAGCATCTCCTCCTCTTTCACCCGATGTTGGGGAAGGCGCTATGGCTTCTGCTCGTCCTGTCTGTACCGGCTGTCAGCAACGCGATCGCCGCATCGCCGAACTGGAAGAGGAACTCCAGCGCCTACGCCAGCAACTCGACCAAACGCCACACCCATCGCCAAGCCCATCCCTTTCGTCGGCCCGAAGGGAGCCACAAACCCAAGAAGCCCGGACGCCGCAAGGGGCACGCCGCAGATCTTCGACCCACGCCCACCGCAGAGCAGATCGACCGTGTGGTTCACGTTCCCTTGCATGAATGTCCTTTGTGCCATGTCCCGCTATACGAGCTGGACCAGGTCGTGCAGTACCAAACCGATCTGCCGCCCATCGTACCGATCATTACGCAGTTCAACATCGACACGGGCACCTGCCCTTCCTGTCGGCAACGCTGGCAAGGCCGGCATCCCGAGCAGACCTCCGATGCCCTGGGCGCCGCCGGCAACACTCTCGGCCCTGTCGTCTTGACCATGGCCGCCGAGATGAAACATCGGTTGGGTGTCAGTTACCGCATAATTTGCGACCTTCTGCAAACCTACTGCCAACTGAAAGTTTGCCCGGCCGCCTTCATCCGCGCCCCGAGCAACGCCTCGCCGACTTGGCCAAGCCAACCTATGACCTGCTGCGGGAAGCCCTGCGGCAAAGCCACGTTGTCCATGCCGATGAAACCGGCTGGCGCGTCGGCCGCCAGAATGCCTGGCTGTGGGTCTTCAGCAGTAAGGCAGTCCCCGTCTACGTCATTCGCACGGGCAAGGGCGCACGCAGTCACCAGGTTCCCGAAGACATCCTCGGTCCAGACTTCGATGGCTACCTCGTGGTCGATGGCCTGAAAAGCTACGATGTCCTGGAAGTCGCCAAGGGCCGTTGCAACGGGCATCTGCTGCGCCGCTGCAAAGAACTGCGCGACACCGCCACGTCCCAAGAACAGCCCCAGGTCGCAGCCTTGAGCAGCCTGCTCAGGGAAGCCATCGACCTGGCCGGCCGCCGCGATGAACTCACCCCCGCAGGCTACGGTCGCCGCGGGCAGGAGATCGAGAACCGCCTGGATGACTGGCTCGCTTCCAACCTGCGGCAACCGAGCCTGAGTCCCGAACTGAATCGCCTCGACGACCATGTGCGCGCATCGCGGTGAGTGGTTGGTGTTCCTGCATGATACGGAGGTGCCGCCCACGAACAATCACGCCGAGCAGATGCTCCGGCCGGCGGTCATCACCCGCAAGGTAGGGGGTTGCAACAAAAACCTCCTGGGGGCTGTGGTACACAGCATCCTGGCCAGCCTCATGGTGAGCTGCCACCGTCAGGGCAAACGCTTCCTCGACTTAGCCCGTCAATTCTGGCAGAGCCATCAAGCGCAGCCCATCCCTCTGGAGACATGGCCTGCATCCCCGTAGCTGCCACGGTGTTCCGGGCACCTGCGGCCCCCAGATCCCCGGGATGCTTCCGCTCCGCGCTTCGAGCACATCCTCACCCATTTTTGTTCCTGGCAGGGAGTAAGAGAAGGCTGAGGTGTAGGGGCGGTGGCCGCTCCGCCTCCTCAACTTAACCCCGATCCAGCAACCTAGGAGTGAACTATGAAGATCAACAAGCACCCCAAGCCGTAATTGCACGTCTACCCCGAAGAACTCAAGAAAGAAGCGGTGCAGATGCTGCTCGACGGGCATTCTGCTTCATCCGTGGCTGACAACCTCGGCATCGGCCACACCTCGCTGCTGTACCGCATATCAGCGGCCAGCCCCCGAGGTGAACGGCCCGCTCTTCTCTCCGAACAACGTGTGGGAAAGGGTTCACCTCGTCCCCTGATCCGGCATGATTCAGCAAGTCGCAACAGTGCCGGAACAGGCAAGGTGAACTGAGGAGCGGAAGGCCATTCCTCCGCCCCTATCATGCTCATACCAGTTAAAAAAAGCCTTGGCCATTTTCAGCCACGGGACCTGAAACAGGTCTATCCGGTCATTACGCAACTGGAGAGCGAAGGCTTCCCCGTGGCCGTGGTGTGTCAGACATTGGGCGTCAGTCGCGCCGGCTACTACGCCCACGCTCGGGACTGTGCCAGTCCTCGGGAGCAAGCAGACGTCAGGCTCTCCATCAACTCCGTTTCCGGTATTATGAAAAACTAACATTGTGGAGTTGACTTTGGGGAATAGCGGGAGTAACGTAACTTGACATTCGGAAGACTAAGCTAAGGGGAGCCCGGCCGAGCCGGGAGCCCCGTTGAGGAGTAAGCCGACGTGGTCGAATTCCCAAAAGGGGTTCGGCCACGTCGGCTTTTTTGCTTTTGGATTACGCTGCCCCAACACATCAAAGGAGAATTGCGATGAAACGCATGCGGATCCTTCGGTTGTACTTCGCGTTGCTGGCCGCGTTGGCCTGCGCCGAGCTGGCCCACGCTCAAGAACCCAAAACCTTTACCGTGATGGTCGGCGCCGAGGATACTTCGGTGGGGGCCGACGTCGATGCCTTTTTCCCCGACACCTTGCTCATCCACGTCGGCGATACCGTGCATTGGCAGCGCAACGCCAATGAGATCCACACGGTCGCCTTCCTGGCGGGCACACCGATGCCCGACTTGATCATTCCGGCGCCTGCCGGCCTGCCCTCGCCGTTGATGTTCAACCCGGTGGCGGCCTACCCTGCGGGCGCGACCGACGGGCAGTACGATGGCACGACCTTTGCCAACTCCGGCATCATTGGACCCGATCCGGGTCAGGCCGAGTCGTTCGATCTGACGTTTACGACGCCAGGTACTTACAACTACGTCTGCCTCGTGCACGGCGTAACCATGTCGGGCAAGGTCATCGTCCTGGATTACCCCGATGAGATTCCCACCCCGGATGAGGTCCACCATGAGGCACAGCTCTTGATCGCTGCGGAGCTGGCGCAGGTCCCGGTGGCGGTCGCCCTGGCGAATGCGGAGATACCGCCTCCGACACCGAACGCGGACGGCACGACCACGTTTCAGGTGTTGGTCGGCTACGAGATGGGACAGTTGCATCTCGTGCACTTCTTCCCCGACGAACTGACCGTTCACCCCGGCGATACGGTGGAGTGGCTGCTGAGCAAGGAGGTGATGGTCGACCCGCACACGATCACCTTCCTGAACGGCAACGCGGAGCCTGACGTCGCACTGCCTGTGCCCCAGGACAACGGGCCGCCTCTGCTCCTGTTCAACCCCGAGGTATTCGTCCCCCAGAACGCGGGCCAGGCTCTTACCGGCCAGGGCCTCTATAGCTCAGGCTTACTGATGCCAGCGGCTGCAGGCGGCCCGACCAGCTTCGCGTTTCAGATCGGTGCTATCAGCGGTCTGCTGCCCTACGAGTGCTTGCTGCACGACTCCAGTGGGATGAGAGCGTTGCTGGAGGTCAAGCCGTGAGGATCTAGTTTTGACTCTCGTTCCCAGGGTCACCGGGGGAACCCTGAGAACGAGAGTTTGAGTATCGATCCGATAGGAGGAATGAGCAATGTGGTGGTGCATCCTGGCCGGCCTGCTGGCCGCAGCCGACCCTGCCGCCAACGACCTCGCGCCGCCAGTTCAGCTCTGTGCGGGAGGTCAACCCATCAACGTCGACATGGGGCACGCCGCCCCGTTCGTGGCCGACCTGAAAGGCGACGGCCACATGGTCCTGCTCGTGGGACAGTTCGGGCAAGGCAAGCTTCGGCTTTACCCCAACATCGGCACGCGGAGCGAGCCGAAGTTTGATCAATTTGAGTGGTTCCAGGCGGGTGGCAAAGTCGTCAGCCTACCGGCGGGGTGATGTATCGGCTTCACGCCACAGTTTGTGGACTTCGATGGCGACGGCATCGGCGACATCCTCAGCGGCAGCTACCCCGGCGATCTGTACTTCTTCAAAGGCCAAGGCAAGGGCGCATTCGCTGCCCCAGTGAAGCTGCAGCGCAGCGGCAAAGAGATCAACCTGGGCCCCTCCTCCACCGTCTTCGCCGTGGACTGGCGCGGGACGGGCCGGCTCGACCTGTTGGTCGGCAATATGCAGGGCGACCTCTATTTGCTTCCCAACGACGGCAGCAAGGCGAACCCGACTTACGGCACCCCACGCAAGCTGGAGGCCGGTGGCCAGCCGATTCGAGCCTCGCATCACGGCGATTCGCAGCCCGTCGCCGCCGATTGGGATGGCGACGGGTTGCTCGATTTGATCGTCGGTTGGGGGGATGGCAGCGTGGTCTGGTATCGCAATATCGGCAGCAAGACGGAGCCGAAGCTGGCCAAAGGTATCACCCTCGTCCCACCTGCGCCCTGGCCCAATAATGATGACAACACCCCTCCGACCGAGAATAAGAAACCTGGCGTGCGTGCCAAGATCTGCGTGGTCGATTGGAACGGCGGTGGCCGTCTCGATCTCCTCGTTGGCGACTTCGGCGGCATCTATGGGGAAAAGCCCGTCCTATCCGAACAGGATAAGCAACTCGAGCAGGAGGCCAACCGCAAGATGCAAGTGCTGCAGAAGAAGATGCAGCCGTTTTACGACCAATGCACCAAGATCCTCAAATCCTCGGCCAAGGGAGACAATACCGCTGCCGCCAAGGCTGAACGGCAAAAGAAAGCCCTGGAAGTCTTGAGCCAGACGGAATTTCAAGAGTTGCAGAAGGAAATGCACAAGGTTTCGGAGATCGTGCGCACGTTCCGACGTCGTCCCGTGCATCAGGGGCACGTTTGGCTCTACCTTCGAAAGCCGCCTGCAGCAGCGGCCAACTAACTCCGCATGCGGCGCCCGCGCCGAACCAACGTGGCCTGGGCTCGTGTTTCCGGCCCGAGTTGATCCGGATGGGTCGCTTTACGCGTCTAACTTGGGTGCTTCCCGGGGAAACCGGGTACTACCCTGCTGGCGGTGTTGAAGCCACAAGAGAAGCAATGATTCGCTGGGCTACCAGGCAGGAAACAGCACCATTCCTCGTTTACCCACTTGATCCCGCGTGCATTCGGGCTAGGTCAAGGATGCAGCTCGACGGTCCACAAAAACCCACTACACCTCAGGCCCGCCTGCGTACTGCCAAGTCATAAGATCCCGTCGCGGTAATCATGTACCTTCGAGGAGGTTAGCCGCTTTGCCCGCTCTCACTTCCTCTTTCCACGAGGATTGGTTTTTGGACGGCGAATCCCCTGGCTGTCGTAGCCGCGCCCGAAACGCAGGCAACGCCAGGATCCAGGAACCAAAAGGCGGGACCGCGAAAGCATGGCAGACGCCCTGCCATCCTTTCACGCGGCCCCGCCTGGCGATCGGCCCGCTTCTCAGGCACATACCATTTCACGCGACCGGCGAACTTCCGTCCGACGGCTCGGTGGAGTATCCCCCGGCTGCGTGCCGCGGTCCAGGTGCCGGCGCAGCCGATTCCGCGCCACGTGCAGCCGCCGCTTGATCGTGCCGATCGGCGTCTCGAACTCACGGCTCATTTGCTTGAGCGATCGGCCGTGGATGTAGAACGCCACCAGCGTCGCGCGGTCCACCGGCTTGAGGCGATCCAGTCCAGCCCAGAGCTGAGCCTTCTGCTCCATCAAGACCAGTTCGTCGAGCGGGCTCGATGCCGACGCCGGGACGTTCTCCAGGACGGCGGGCTCGGCCCCGCGCAACGGACCGCGCCGCGTCAAGCGGTTGAGGGCCATCCGCTCCGCAATTTGCCGCAGCCAGCCGGCGAAGCAGTTCACATCCCGCAACTGACTCAGCTTCGTCATGGCGTGGATGAAGACCTCCTGAACCAGCTCCTGCGCCTCCGTCGGATTGCGCAGCCGGGCCAAGGCCAGCGCGTACACCGTTGTCTGGAAGCGCTCGACCAACTCGCCATAGGCCGATCGGTCCCCCGTGCGGGCCCGCTCCACAACTTTCGTCAGCTCATTCCAAGTCATCGAAAATCTACCTATCCCGATCCATGCCAAGGGTCGACTTCACCGCCATGCGAAGGGCCGTTTCCGCCAAGGATCAGCAATTGGCGGCCGGCAGACTATTGCGGTGACGGCGACGGTTCACGCTGACACGAGCTTGGCTTCGCCCAACTGGTCCGGGTGGCTTGCGGTGCTCGCTGCGGCTATCCCTGACGAACAGAGACACGACCGCACCGGTCCAGCTGGGAGAAGGCGCCCGCGTTGGTTACAGCGTGGGAAAAAGGAAGGTTTTTGATTCGCGCTTCTGGAATCGAATTTGGCGGCAGCGATCCAATTCCAATCAAAAATCGCAAATCAAAAATCACCCGCCGGGCGTTTGGGAGCAGCATTGCCTACGGATGCCAGGTGCTCGGCCGATTCTCGGCTCAAACGCCAGGCAGCCGTAAGGCCCGTTCCTCCCATTGCCGGGGACCAAGCAAACCCACTGCTGGGAAGGCGCCCAGAACATTCGGACCGACCGGCCCGATCGGCGGCAGCAACCGCGCCGTATCTGTCGGCGTGGTCGAGCCGCGTCCTGGTTTTCTGACCAGCTTGCGGAATTGCCTGCGACGGGGGTCGCATGGAGAATGGAATCGCCGTAGCCTCGCGGCTGGCCGAAGTAAACCCCATGCCCAGTGTGCCCGTCACGACGCCGCGGATCACGCAGACGCTGTCCAGCACCAGGGTATTGCGGTTCATTACGGCCATGGGAGACCTCCGGCGACTAAGAGATAGGTGTTGATACGATTGCCAATGGGTCCGCTCACCGGAATCCTGCCGAGCAACCCAAGTATCTTGTTCTACATCATAATCCTCATCTGCCCGAAATCAACCTCACCGAGGAGGTTCATTCCATCGGGTTTTGGTTCCCGAAAAATGAACCAAAAAGCCCCATGTATTTTACAGACGTGCACCGCCAAAAAAGGTTCACAGATTTTTTGGGAAGTTCAATCGCGGCATGCGAGCTGCCGCGGAAGCCTTCAATTCTCGTCTCTGAGAAGATGGCTTTGTTCCCCTGGCTTGGCCCAGGTAATCCGCGATAAGCCAACCGCGATGCCCAGAATGGCCCCGAAAACCGCGGCCCCGAAAACTCTTGTTTTCATCGGTGGCCCAGAGGGAAGGAAATTGGGGATGAGTCCAAGCATGACGCCGATCAGAGCCCCGCTTGCAGCCTCGACAAATATCCCAAGAAGGAGAACGGAATGGCTCCGTACCATTGTGAAGCCCGCGGCCAACATCCGCAACGAGCCTGTGGCGACTCCTCTCGCAAGGGAATAAACACCTGTCAAGGCTCGCGCCAGGATCCGCCAAAGCTCCGCGATTAAACTCCACAACCACATGAAAGCGGACCGCAACAGATAGCCTAGCAAGGCGCAAAGTGCGATGAGCACAATTCTTAGCAACTCGGCCAATGCCAAGAGGAGCAGGACCACTCGGTACGCACCGGCCCTTGCCAGCGCAGGAGCATGCAGGAGCACAGCCCTGGAATGAATCAATTGTTCCTTGGTCCAGAACAGGACGCGCTTGAGGAAAGCTCGTCGACCGTAAGCGGCTCGAGCACCCAAGCAAACGACGAGCCCGATCACGGCCAAGGCCGTAAGAGCCACCAATACTTTGGCCAGCAAAATGACCAACAAGCCAAGGAGGATCAGCTTGCCGATCCCGCGAAGCACTCTCGTCTGGGCGTGTGCGATCTCCATGGCGGTTGACCCCCTCGCAATACTGCGGCACCGTTATCGATCCGAATTACTCAGGGCGAACCCGAGAGATAATTGTACCTATTTCATTCGCTGTGAGGAACCAATTCATTTAATGAAATTCCGAAGGTTTGATTGCTTCGTCTCCCTGCAGCTGGGACCACAGGATGTGAACGCATGAACACAACGTTTCCAAGTTGCACAGTACATTCAACGCGAACTGTGTAAACATACCAGACACTTCACATTATCCAAGCTGGCTGATCATTTCCAATTGCTAAACTACCCTCACTCAGACAATATAGAGGTCCGGTCGGAACGGGAATTGAATGGTATTTGGAAGAGGACGAGAGAGTCCGCTTCGCTCATCGGGAGATGATTGGGGATGGCTGACAAGGATTCCTGTTTCGCGGTTACTAGGGGTTGCCGGTGCTATCCGTCACCGCTATACTTCCCTTTTCATGACTCGCTCACGTTGAAAGTGGTTCTGGCAACGATAGTTAGGCTTTGGATCTCAAGCGATGCGCTTTTGCTTGGTGGACCGGATCCTAGAGGTACAACACGGTAAGCTAATCCGTGCGGTCAAAAACCTGACACTGGGAGAAGAATATTTGGCCGACCATTTTCCGACGTTTCCAGTTATGCCAGGCGTCTTGATGCTGCAAACCTTGATCGAGGCGGGCGCCTGGCTCCTTCGGGTGACCGATAGTTTTCAGCACAGCGTCATTGTGCTGCGGGAAGCCAAGCACGTGAAGTATGGAACCTTCATGGAGCCGAGCCGGCGCATGTTGATCTCCACGGAGTTGATCGAGCAAGACAAGGACATTGTCACATTCAAAGGCAAAGGTGAAGTGAACGGCAATACAACGGTCTCGGCTCGGTTCAGCGTCAGCCGCTCCAATCTGCGCGATCGGAATCCGGCGCTGCGAAAGGTGGACGAGCGGCTCATCGAGCATCTGCGCAATTTGTATACCGTGCTCAAGGGCGAGCCGGAAGGGGCGGCGCGTGGCGGGTGGCGGGCGGCGGGAAAAGAAGACCCAGAGAACGGAGAGAAGGCGGAGGCCTCTTCTCCCCCCATCCGCCACCCGCCGCGCGCCACTTCCCCGAAGGATGGCAAGCGATGAAATTGAAGGATCAAGTCGCCCTGGTGACCGGCGGCAGCCGGGGGATCGGCCGCGCGATCGTCAAGGCCTTCGCGGCAGAAGGCGCTAAGGTTGCTTTTGTTTACCGGGGGAACCAAAAAGCTGCTGAAAACCTGGTCCAGGAGATCAGCCAGGCCAGCGGCACCGTCCTGGCTCTCCAAGCGGACGTCACCAATGCCGAACAGGCCCAGGCGTGCGTCGACCGGGTTGCCAAGGCGTGGGATCGTTTCGATATTTTGGTCAATAACGCTGGCATCATCCATGACGACCTGTTTGTTCGTCTGGAGCCGGAAGCCTGGCAGAGTGTCCTGCAAACGAACCTCGGCGGGACGTATAACTTCTGCCGGGCCGTCGCCTACACGTTGATGCGCCAGCGGCATGGCCGAATTATCAATATTTCCAGCGTGGCTGCCGAGCACGTGAACATGGGCCAGACGAATTATGCGGCCAGCAAGGGAGCCATCAACGCCTTTACTCGTGCCTTGGCCGTTGAGCTGGCCAGCCGCAACGTAACGGTCAACGCCATCGCCCCAGGGTTTATCGAAACCGATATGAGCGAGGCGGTCCGGAACAAAGCCGGGGACATGATCAAAAAGATTATTCCCCTCCGCCGACTTGGGCAGCCAGAGGACATTGCCCGGGTGGCGTTGTTCCTCGCCTCGGCCGATAGCAGTTACCTGACCGGTCAAGTGTTGACCGTGGACGGGGGGCTAAGCTTGGGGGCGATTTCGGGTTAGGTGGAGAAATTGGTTGGTGGCGGAGGACGCGAGCCCTGAGCCCGTCCTCTCGTGTCACGGACCACCCGCCACGGTTGCATCTTACTTTGGAGGATTCTGTCAATGCCGAACCAGGAAGAAATCTATTCCAAGGTGTCCGCGACGCTCATGGAAGCGCTGAATGTCGATGAAGAAGAAATCAAGCCGACGTCCACACTTCAGGGCGATCTCGGTGCGGAATCCATTGACTTCTTGGACATTGTCTTCCGCCTGGAGCGGGAGTTCGGGATCAAGATTCCGCGTGGCGAGCTGTTCCCGGAATCGATCTTTCAAGGCGATCCGGAGTTCGTGCAGAACGGCAAAGTGACCGAAAAGGGTCTGTCCGAGTTGCGTGCGCGCATGCCCTATGCCGATCTCCGCGAGTTCGAAAAGAATCCGGAAATCCGAGCGATCAGCGATTTATTCACGGTGGACATGATTACCCGTTACATTCAGGGAAAATTAGGCGAGCCCAGCAACAACTAATGACCTTCTCGATTTTTGATTTTGCAATCAAGAATCGCAACTACCATGCGTTGGATCTGGATCGACCGATTCTTGGAGTTTCACCGCGGCAAATCTGCTCGGGCTATCAAAAGCCTGAGCATGGCGGAGGATTACTTTGGCGATCATTTCCCGGGATACCCGGTGATGCCGGGCACGCTGATCCTGGAGGGGTTGGCCCAAACGGGGGGCGTTCTGGTCGGAGAGGTCAATGATTTCCACGAAAAAGTGGTCTTGGCCAAGATCCCCTGGGCCCGCTTCTATCGTGAGGCTCTGCCCGGCGAGCAGCTGATCTATGACGCCGAGGTCTTGCACCTCCGGCCCGAAGGGGCCGTGGTTGGAGGAAAGGTAACGGTCGATGACGAACTGATCGCTGAGGCGGAGGTCTTCTTTGCCTTCCTCGACAAATCGAGCTCGCCGCAAGCTTTCGGCGACCAGAACTTCGTCTTCAGTGGTGAGCTGAAGCACTTGCTGGGACTGGTAAAGGTCCTGGCCGACCGGACGGGATGACAGATCGTGGCGCGTGGCGGGTGATGGGTGGCGGGAAAGACGAATGGCTTTGCCACCCGCCACCCGCCACCCCCCACCCACCACGATGGTACGGTGTGCCATGGCTTCTTCTTCACGCCGAGTGGTAATTACGGGCCTCGGCGTTATTAGCCCCCTCGGCCTGACTAAGGCTGCGTTCTGGGAATCGCTGTGCCAGGCGCGCAGCGGTGTGCGGCGGATCACTTCCTTCGACCCCGCGGCGCTGCCGTGCCGGATCGGCGGGGAGATCCTTGGTTTTGATGCCAGGGACTACGTCGATAAAAAAGAACGCAAGAGCCTCAAGGTTATGTCGCGGAGCATTCAGCTCGCGGTGGCGGCGGCCCAGCTCGCCATGGAGGATTGCGGTCTCGACAAAGCCCAGCTCGATCCGACCCGGTTCGGCGTCGAATTCGGCGCCGGCTTGATTGCCAGCGAGCTGGAAGAGCTAGGCATGGCATCCCGGATCAGCAGCACGGGCAAAATCGGCGCCGTTGATCTCGAAAAATGGGGCAGCCAAGGCTTGGCATGTATGCCGCCCTTGTGGATGCTCAAATACCTACCGAACATGCTCGCCTGCCATGTGTCGATCTTGCACAATGCCCAGGGCCCGAATAACACCAT
>DATGIQ010000478.1:0-4645 GCA_035295665.1 Gemmataceae bacterium
ATCCGCAAGCTGCCTCAGCCGGTCATTGCCCAGGTGCAGGGCCTGGCCACCGCAGCCGGTTGTCAGCTGGTTGCAACCTGCGATCTCGTTGTCGCTGCGGAGGATGCCAGCTTTGCCACGCCCGGTGTGAAAATCGGCCTCTTTTGTACCACGCCGGCGGTCGCCCTCGTCCGGGCCGTGATGCCGAAAAAAGCGATGGAGATGCTGCTTACGGGCGGACCAATCAGCGCCCAGGAAGGGGAACGCGCCGGTCTCGTCAATCGCGTGGTGGCACCGGATCGCCTGGCCGAGGAAACAGGGAAGCTCGCCCAACAAATCTGCGCAGCCAGCTCCTTCACCGTAGCGTTGGGCAAGAAGGCGTTTTACGCCCAGCTTCCTCTCGACCGCCCCACTGCCTATCAAGTGGCGCAAGAGGCAATGGTCCAGAATGCGGTTGCCACCGACGCCCAGGAAGGGATGCGCGCGTTCCTGGAAAAGCGCCCGCCGAAGTGGAAAAGCTGACATGCAGCATCTCAAACAGAACGATGCGCCCCCGGCGACGGTACCGCCGGTTCCCGAGCGTCCGGGACCGCAGCGGAGGACTGGGAAGAAGAATGGCCTCCGACCATACTCGGCAGCATGTACCCGGCCACCGAGCGGAAAAACGACGCCATCTTACCCGTGGGTGGGTTCGTGGCCCTGTGCGGCGGTGCTGCCGCAGAGTTAGCCACGAGCCGGTGCTTGAGAAATGCTGCCCGCACCTCGGGCCGGCGCAAAACTCGCAGGGCCCATATGCCGAACGGTAGACTCACGATCACGGCGATAGACCACGGCAGCATCGCCAACAGCGCCGCGGCCACAGCCTGTGGATAGGAGCGCAACCGCATCATTCTCACGGCGCCTTCGAGTTGGAACCCGGCAGCGCACAGGCCGACTACACAGCAAATGATGAACAGCACAGGTACCACAGTCCACCCGGGACCACGGCCGACGCCGGAATTTATCTCAAGAATGATTCCAATTGACCAGGCAATCCACGAGAGCGCCCCCACAATCCCGGTGAGGAGCAGCCCGATGGCGGGGGGAATGACATCCATTCGCGTGCCATCGTGGCCGGAGACATTGACGGGCGGAACTTCCTTCGCGATCCTGGAATCGTTGGCACCGGCTTTCCGAAACGGTTGCTGAACAATGCTATCCACCAGCTGCTTGGCAGCGTCACGTTCCCCCCAACGGATCAGGAGCCGGCCCTTTCCCGGCTTGCCAGCGGGTAAGCCCGTCAACGCTCCCGATTGGGCGGCCTTGATTACCAACTGCGTATTTTGCTTGGCCATCCATTCCTTGAGACGGATCCATTTTCGCCCCCATTCCGGAATGCCGGGAACATCGGGCAGGGATTCGCTCTGGCAGGAAATCGATGTGATCTCCTGAAAGGGAATGCGGACTTCCTTCAGCCCCGACCGCCAGAACCCCCACGATTCCTCGAACTCCACGATCAGGGATTCCTCATCCCGGTGGACTTCGCCCCGCGCCTGGCCGCCGGTCCGGAAAATCTGCGGGATGGTAAAATGGACGCTCGGCCAATCACCAACGACCCGGATTCGATCCGGAGATCCCAGTGGACCCGCGGCCGGCAGAGCCGATGAACCCAAAGCAGAAATGGATTCAACCTCCCGCTTGAGTTCGGCCGCATCCTGGTAGCGCAGCTCCGGTTCCCGAGCCAGTGCCCGCAGCACGACGGGATCGAGCCGAGCATCCACCGGGGCCTTGTGCGACGGCGGCGCGAATCGGCCGAGGGGCAGCTCGCCGGTCAACAGCTCATAGAAGACCACGCCCAGCGAGTAAAGGTCCGCCCGGTGATCAACGGCGTGGGTCCTCTTCATTTGCTCCGGAGCCATGTAGTAGAGTGTGCCCATCACTTGGTGCGAGCCGGTCAGGGTCAAGAAGGTCGGCGTCAAGCCGATGAGCCGGGCCAGCCCAAAGTCGGCGATTTTGACCCGGCCCTTCTTGTCCAACAGGATGTTCTCCGGCTTGATATCGCGGTGGACGAAACCCTCGTCATGGGCATATTGCAAGGCATCGCAAACTTGTGGGATGATCTTCAGCACCGTGGCCGGGGTCAGCTCGCCGGCTTCGAGGAACTGGCGTGCGTTCTTGCCATCCACATATTCCATCGTGAAATAGTACAGCCCGTCCGCCTTACCGAAATCGAAGATCGTCAGGATGTTGGGATGGTTGAGGCGGGCCAGGGAACGAGCCTCGCGGGAGAATCGTTCGGTGAAGCCGAGGTCAGAGGCGACCTCGGACGGCAGGATTTTGACGGCTACCAAGCGGTCGAGCTTCGGCTGCCGGGCTTTGTAAACCGCCCCCATGCCGCCCTGGCCCACCAGGCCTAGGATTTCCAGCTGCGGGAAGTGCAGGGCCAATTCTTCCGGCCTCGGTGGCACAAATGGTGGCGCGGGGGACCGGGTCGCCTCTTCCCGATCGGCGGCCGCCTGGGGATCCGCCAGCGCTTGTTGGAACAGGCACTCCGGGCAGAGTCCTTCCGGTGAATCGGCCAAGATTGCACCGTGACAAAGTGGACAACGACCGGTTTCGATCATGATTTCCCCCAACGCAACCGCCCTGGAGTGGTCCTTCTCACTCCTTACTGACGGAAATCTTCGCCAAGGTTACAACAGGCTTAGGTTTTTTTCCTCTGCACCGCGGCAAACAGGTCGCGCAGCTCCTGGTCAACCTCATCCGGCGAGGCTACCGTTTGCGCGATCTCTGCCCGCAACAATTCTTGGTACCGCCGCCGCAGCCGATAAACCGCAACCTTGACGGCTTGCTCGCTGATGCTTAACTGGTCGGCGATCCGGGCATAGGATGCTTGCATGCCTTCACCCGCCAGTGCGCCTTTGAGACACTCAAACAACTTCTCCTTGCCGGCATTGGCCAATTCCTGCCGCAGCTGGGTCAGCGTTTGTTCGAGGATCTCCAGGGCCCAACGGCGTTCGTAGAGTTTCTCCGGCGTCGCGTGGTCGATCGGTTCCTGATGATACCGGCTTTCACCGACCTGGAAATCGAGCGAGACCAAAGGCCGGCCGCCGCCCCGCTTTTGCGCATGGGCGCGCTCCCGCTCCCTGGACAGGAAGTGTTTGAACGCCGTCAGCAGGAACGAGCGAAACTTACCGCGCTGGGGATCGGCCGCCTGAAGATATTCCTTTTCCAAAAGCTCGGCGAAAAAAGCTTGCGTGAGATCCTGAGCATCGTGGGCGCTGGGCAATTGCCGCCGAGCATAGGCGTAGAGCGGATACCAGTACATCCGGCATAGGGTGGCCAGTGCTTGCTGCGTTTCCGGAGAGCGAGTTTGGCCGGCAACGGCCACGAGGCTCCAGTGCGTACTTGCAAACTGCCGGGCGGCACCCGAAGCAGCGTTCGAGAATGCGTCATTCGCGGCCATGCCCACGCAGACTCCACGGGTCGGTTTTCTCTCCGGCCATTATACCGGTAGAACGGAAGAGTCGTACCAGCGCGGGTGGCGAACCAACGGCGCTAAAAGTCCCCCGTGCCGCGCCGGGACCACCAGGGGAGCTGCGAGCCGCCGTCGATGGACAGCGTAGTGCCGGTGATGTAGTCCGATTCGGGATCGACCAGGAAGAGGACGCCACGGGCGATTTCCTCTGGCCGGGCCATCCGCCCGCACGGCAGCGCCGTACTCGCCTTCCGCATTACCTCCTCCGTGAAAAACTTGCGTTCGCCCGGCGTATCCGTCCAGCCGGGGTAGAGGATATTGACGCGGATGCGATGCGGGGCCAGCTCCAAGGCCGCCGTCCGGGCCATCTGATCGACAGCGGCCTTGGCCATATTGTAGGCCATGCATGAAGGATGCGCCACCCGCGCCTGGGCGGAGCTTACCAGCACCGCGTTGCCGCCCTGCCCCTGGCGGATCATCTGCTGGGCGCAGGCACGCAGGCTGTAGAAGGCTCCCCACATCGTCACATCGATTGTCCGGCGGAAGCCTTCCATGTTGGCGCTGGTGAAGCGCTCCCGGTCGCTGTAGACCGCGCTGGAGACAAAAATGTCGAGCCGGCCGAACTGGTGTACCAGCTCCTTCACCATCCCCTCCACGGCCGCCTGCTCAGCAACGTCCACCGGAAAGAGCAGCACCCGGCGTCCGAGCGCCTGGATTTGCTCAGCCAGTTCCTTGGCCGAGTCGGGGTAAGTCAGGTAGTTGATGGCCACATCGGCGCCTTCTCGGGCCAGCGCCAGAGCCGTGGCCCGGCCAATCCCTCCCGAAGCGCCGGTCACCAGTGCCACCATTCCCGCAAGTTTCATCGTCTCGTTTCCTTGTTCGTGCCATAATGAAGATTCAATCGCGGCATCATAGCAAACGTCATCGTGCATCGGTAGGACCACCTGGAGTCAACGATCTTGGACCCCCAGCCGCTTCCCCCTTGGCTCTGGCCGCGGGCCGCCTATATCCATGTGCCATTCTGCGCCCATCACTGTGGCTACTGCGATTTTGCGGTCGCCACGGGCCAAGATCACCGGATCGACGCGTATCTGGAAGCGTTGGGCGCGGAACTCTCCTGCCTGGGCGAACCGCAACCGGTGCAAACCATTTTCCTGGGCGGCGGCACACCGACGTACCTCGATGCCCGCCAACTGGCCCGGCTATTGA
>DATGIQ010000479.1:0-25213 GCA_035295665.1 Gemmataceae bacterium
ATACCGAGGCGAGGGCTTCCTCGTGCCGGCCGGCCGAAGTTCGCGCTGCTGCTCCAGGGTGCGCAGCCCCCTTTCGAGTGCCGCCAGTTCATCCTTCCAATGACCACAGAGGCCAGCACCGCGCACACCCATCATCAAATCCTTCGTATAAACATCCCCGGCCGCGCTCACAAGCTGACGCCATGCCTCAATTGCGTTTCGTTCGCAGATAATCGCTTCGTCGAGAGGTCCTGGGTCTCCGGTCCGCTCGAACAACCGGTAGTTGACGGCGGCCGGAATGCGCCGTGCATGGTAGAGGGCCAGGTTTGCCAAGATCTTCAGATCCGTGATTGTCGAGTCGAATTCCTTGTTCCGGTGGCTGCCGACCCGCTGTTCGGCCTCGGCCACGTGGGCAAGGACCTCGCCAGCCGTCGCGGTAAACCAACGACTCGTTTCGCCCGGCCGGATCTTGGCTGTCTCGCCTCCTTCGAGTAAGCACTTTGCTTCCTCGTCGAAGCTCGCGAATTGCTGGATGTCGCTTCCCTCCGCCTTGGCGTAGATCGGCAGGTCGCCCAGGCGCTGCCGTTCGGCCCAGCCGCGCGTCATGGGGAAGTAGCTATAGGGGTAACAGGCGGCCACGATGCGCGGCAAGATCCAACTCGCCCGGTGCAGCCCTTTTTCCACATGGGGTGCCGCATCCTTGCCGAAGCGGTGCTCGAACTCCCGCTCCCAAATTGCCGCAGGCACATCGGGATTGTAGCCGATCCGGCCAAAAACCTGGAAGAAATGCCAGTACCGCTCGAATTCGTAATCCGTATAGCGGTACGTGGAGTTCAGCAGGTCGAAGGGCTTCTGGTCGTGCGGCTGGGCCTCCATCTTGGTGCAGAGCGGCTCATTCACCTCGAACCCGTCGCCGTCGTAGAGATGCGTGCTCTGGGCAAAGCGCCTCGTGTAATCAGGATCGCCCCACAGGAGCACACGGGCCGTTCCGCCATTCCATAGCCGCCAGTGAATCTGGTAGCGTTGCGGATAGCGGAGGAGGTCGGCGTAGCTATGCCGGCGGTCGAATTGATTTTGTCGATTGATGTGCGTAGGGTGGAACGGCATCCCCATTTGTTCCATCCAGTATTTCGTGGTGATCCGCAGATTCACGCCCATTTCAAGGCCGGCTTCGATTACGGAATCCGGCAGCCCCTTGGCACGGGCGTCGAAGCGGACCTTCGGAGCGTGCTGTTTCATAACGCCAAAAACATCCCGCCAAAACGCCTCCTGCTCGACCTTCTTTAAGCCGGACTCGTCGTGCATGCGGAACTGGATGGCGTCCACCTTGGGAAAGTGGTGTAGGAACTCTGCGAGAGCAGCCACGGTGTAGGAAGTGAGGTTTTTTTCCGTGACACCCCAGACCAGGCCGGGCGTGGGCTTGAATGCCAGCTTATCTGCTCCGGGGATGCCGCCGCCTTGTACGCCCCCGCGATAGATATGGTCCCAGATCCCCACGGTGAAACTCAGCCCGCGGGCATGGGCCATGCCGATGAGCCGATTCAGCGCGTCGCAGTTGCGTTGCTGCTGTTCGCGGGTTATGCCCACCATGCGCACGTCCGGAAATCCCTCAACATCGAAAAAATAGGGATAGCACGGCGCCAAGAACCCGCCGTTCTCGTATCCGAAAATCACAACCAGCGAGTTGAAACGATTCTTGGCGAGCAGATCGAGATAGCGGGCCCAGTAGTCCGGATCATAGAACCGGCTCTCCCAGTAGGCCCGGTTCATCGTGTAGATTGAAATCGCTCGCTCCGACACGGCCGGTTTCTCGAAGGTATTCCGCACCTCGAGAAGCGGCCTGGCGGGATCAGCACTCCAGCCGATCTGGTCCGCCATGTCCAACTCGGCATACATCAGTCCGCGATCATCGGAGCCGACGATTGCCCAGGCCGGTTTGCCCTTCCACTCGGTCCGCCGGAATGCCAGCGCTTCGGGACCCTGTGGGAGGGGACCGTCGCCGTCCTGCAAGAGCTGCGCGGCCGGTCCGTTGCCGCGGGCTGGACCTAGAGCAATTAGAAACTGGCCGCGGGCCTTGGTCAGGGAAGCACATTTTTCGTACGTAATGCCCCTCCCGTGCAGCGCAGTGATCAACTTTTCAAGGCCGTGCGAAGCCGCGGGGCCGAGTGTAGGATCCGTGACGACGGTGATGAGCGGTTCCTCCGCTGAGCCGGCCGCCATGCCCTGCGTCCAGACGATGGCCATCACGAGCAAAAGGCCGGTCCAGCGAATCCTGCAATCCTTCCACATCGTTCACCTCGTGTTGCCAAACCTCGACGTAATAACTTACCGCTCACAGATCAATTGCCACGATCTCATGGTCGAGAATCGACGGCACGGTCACGGTTAGCACCTGCCCGGATGGCCGGGCGGGCAGCGTCCGGCCGGCAGCGAGGAGCTGAACCTTTTTCGCTTGTGCTCCATCGGGAAGACGCAGGCGAACCTTCTGCTCCCCGATGGGGATCAATTCACGGATCGGCCCCTTCATCATCATGGGATTGGTCAGGTTCACGAGATGCACGGTCAGCGAGTCCTTCTGCCGCCAGACGGTCACATCCAGCACTCCCTGGCCAACGACGGCAACCGGGGGGTCTTCGTCCGTTGCCCACGTGACCGCGTTGCGTAGCAGCCTGAAATGGTCCACCGCAAGCAATTCCCAAAAGGTTCGATCGATATCCCACGGGAAAAAGACCACGCGGGCGCGGCCCAATTCCCGAAGGAAGATCTGCGGCACGTTGGTCTTCTGCACCCGTGGGTAAACCTTCTCCATCGGCAGGTCGGGATAGGAGGGGATCAGCGTCAGGGGCGGGTTGGGGAAGGGGTTCGTAGCTTGCACGTCGACCCGGCGGACGCCGTTGATGATGCGGGGCGCGTCTTCCAGGCCGGCGAGGAGCGGGTGCCGTCCGCCGCGGCCCGGGTCCGTTTCGAGACGCAGATACGAATTTTGCATGGGCCCTTCGATCAGACCCCTAAAGGTGATTCCGAAGAGATCCGCCAAGCCAAAGTCGGAGCGCTTGACGCCCCATTCATCGTAGAGGCTGGTTTCATACGTGGCGATGAGGCTGCCGCCGCGTTGGACGAATTCGCGCAGTTGCCGGCATTGTGTGTCCGAAAGCGCGGCGATATTCGGCAGGATCAACGTCTTGTAGGGAGCCAGATGGGCACGGTCGAGCAAGCGATCATGCACCATCTCGAACGGGATCCGTGCTTCGATAAGCGCCTGATACCAGCCGAGCGTGTGCTCTTCGGCTTTCGCACCATAAAACCATGCGGTCTGCTGCGAATAAATCAAGCCCACGCGGGCCAGCGAACGCTCATTCCGCAGATACGTTTCCCAGCGGGCATAACGTTGGTAGAGATCCTCCACCGGTTTCAGCCAGCGCTTGTCGTGCAACACTCCCGAAAACTTGGTGAACCAGGGTCGCAACCCGTTGGCGACGCCGTCGGCTACCCACAGGCGGATCTCCGCTTCGCTCTGCACACTATCTTTCCAGCGATACGGCTCCTCGACGCCGACGCTGAAGATGCCGACAATGGGTTTGCGCCCCAGGGCAGCGCGGAATTCCTTTGCGCTCTTACCATTGGCCCACGGTGCCGTCAAACCGCGGCGGGCTTGCCGATCGGCGATGAGCATGGGCGCGAGCTCGCCGATGCGCTGCATGTCGAGCGTGCTGGTTGCGCCGCCGCCCGTGTTCGGAATGACGCAAGCGTCGGCGTGGATCTTGCGGACCTCGCTGTCCCAGAGTTGCCAGAGATCAAATAACCTCTGCTGCTGCCAAAGGATGTAAGCACGCCGCGCTGCGTTCAGCGGATTGCTCGTGCGCGGAAGCTCATGACCCGATGCCTTGCGGAAGTTGTCCAGGCAATGCTCGCAGTAACACATTCCGGAGCCATTCCAACGGTTAATAAAGATGCCGTCCACATGGTAGCGGGCCATGATCTCCTTATGCACGCCGGTCATCCACTCGAAGTTGTACGGGCCTAGCCCACACGTCACCCACATTTCCGCCGACGCCCAGTGGCGGCGCGGCTTGCCGGCGGCATCCACGGCAATCCAATCCGGATGTGCGGCCCGCATGTCATCGTAGGTTGCATGGGGATCCGTCCGGGCGAGCACGACCATTCCGAGCTTGCGGCATCCGGCAGCGAGCTCGCCAAACACATCGCGCTCGCCAAGCCAGGCGCTGCGGTGGTGGAATGGGATGCGGGTCGGGTAATACGCCACGCAGCCGCCCGCACTCAGGCAGACCGCATCGGATTTGGTCCGCTGGAAGTAGTCGAGCCAAAATGGTAAATCGAACTTGCCCGGGTCATCCTCGACGAGGGTGAGCTGAGCCCAGCGCATGGGCTTGGACACCCAGCTGGGCGCCGGCGGCGCCACGGCCGACGGCTCGGCGCCACGCAGTCGCAGCCACGGCAGGCTCTGGAGTGCAAAGGTCGCGCTCGCGGCTCCCGCTCCCTTGAGCAAATCGCGACGGTTCGGCACGGCATTCACCTCCTCGAGACCACACGGTGCGCCTACGATGGCGAAAGGAACCGGTCTACACCGTTGCCGGCACTTCAAATGGCTTGCGATACGATCGTGTCAGCAAGCGATTGGCTTCGGGATCGTCGCGGCACATTTCTGTCTCGGCATTAAAACGGATCGCTCGGCCGGTGCGGAAAGCAATGTTTCCCAGGTGGCACAGGCGCGTGCTTTTGTGGCCTTCCTCGATGTCAGCATTGGGCCGGCGAACACTTGTCCCCGATGAATTCTTGATGCATTCGATAAAATTGCGTTGATGGACGGTGCCTTCAACGCCCTGGGCTTTGCCGTCGCCCGGATCTGTCGCTTCGATTCCTTTTTCCACATGCCAGCCCTCACGGTCCAAGACCAGCGTGCCATGCTCACCATACACGATCGCGCCATCGCCAGTCCCGCGCGACCAAACTCGGTGCTCCCAGGTGACCGAGCACGCGGGGAATTCGTAAGTAGCCGTCAGGGTATCGGGAGTTTGCTGGTCGTCATCGTAAAAGAACTTACCGCCGGCTGCCACGATGCGGGTCGGAGCATCCAGGTCGAGGATCCACCGGAGCCGGTCGAGGGCATGGATCCCGTTGTTGCCCAGCTCACCAGTACCGTAGTCCCACATCCAGTGCCAGCGGTAGTGGAAACGGTTGACGTTGAAACCTCGCTGCGGCGCCGGGCCGAGCCAGTGATCGTAGTCCACTCCCGGTGGCGGCGCCGAATCCATTTGCCGGCCGATATTGGGCCGCGAACCACCGATCCAGGCTCGCGCGTGCGGCGTTTTGCCAAGCTTCCCCGAGCGAACCAATTCCGCAGCCCTGGCCAGGCTGGCACTGCTCCGGCTTTGTGTTCCGAGTTGAACGACGCGATGGTATTTGCGGGCCGCCTCAACCATGCGCCGCCCTTCGCGGAGATTGTGGGAAGCGGGCTTTTCCACGTACACATGCTTGCCGGCCTGGCAGGCCCAAATGGTGGCCAGGGCGTGCCAGTGGTCGGGCGTGGCCACGACCACCGCATCGACACTCTTATCTTCCAAAACGCGACGAAGGTCCTTTTCAACGCGTGCCTCCCGCCGCTGGCCTGTGGCCAGGATCTTCTGGCCGAAGGGAAAAAAGCTCTCGTCGATGTCGCACAGGTATGCGATGTCCACATCCTGGAAACTGGAAAAGGGACGGAGCAATTGCCGGCCTCGGCCCCCGACGCTTCCTGGAACGGTCGAGCCGATGCCGATGATCGCCAGCACCACCTTGTCATTGGGCGCATCGGCCGCCCGCGCATACGAGAATGCCGATAGACTGGCGACTGACTCGATCGAAGTCTTCAGAAAACGGCGACGGTTGACCGGGGCCATAGGTTTTCTCCGGAAAAAATGTTCATGCGGTTCGCGTGGCGGAGCATGATTCTACTACAGGTTAGGGCTCGTTCGGTATTCTTTTTGCCCGAGACGCTCTTCAGACGGCCTGTTCCAGCAATTTCACGAGCGCGTGGAGAGTTTGGTTTAGCGGGGTAGCGATGCCCACCTCGGCTCCGCGGCGGACCACATATCCGTTCAGGGAATCGATCTCGGTGCGCTTTCCTCGGGTCAGGTCCTGCGCGGTCGACGAGATAGCCTGGCTCATGGCAACCCCGAGCTGGAACACCGATTCCACGAGACTTTGATTCGCGATGCGGACCCCAGCGGCGGAAGCAACTGCAACCGTTTCTTCGACGACCCGACGCAATACATCGCGGACCAATGGGTCTTGCACAATGGTGCCGTACTTCGCCCGGCCCAGAGCCGAGATCGCGTTGTAGGCACAGTTCATGATCAACTTGGTCCAAAGGGCGCCTTGGATATTGTCGGAAACGACACAGGGAACGCCCGCGCGCGTGAAGAGCCTTGCCACATGATGGACAACTTCGCCGCAGCTGCCCCAGGGATCACCGACAATGAGGTCGCCGCGGCCCGAGTGTTTGACGCGGCCCGGACCAGTCATGGCGGCGGCTACGTACACCACGGCGGGAATCGCTTCGAACCCGGCAGCGTTGCGGATCCGTTCGACGTTGTCCACGCCGTTCTGGAGGCTTACCACGATGGCATCGGAGCCAAGGTGGGGGGCGAGAGATCTCGCAGCCTCTTCCGTATCGAGAGTTTTCACGCACAAGAGGACGACCGCGGCGTCGCCCACGGAGTCCACCGAAGTGGATACGCCGACGGAAACTCGCTCCTGGAAGTGCATGCTCTCTAACCACAATCCGTCCCGGCCCATCGCCTCGACATGGTATGGCCGGCCAATGAGCTTAACGGGCGCGCCGGCCCGCGCCAGCATGCCGCCGAAATAGCAGCCGACCGCCCCTGCGCCCAGCACCGCGATCTTGGGCCATGCTTCGCTTGCCACGGCTCCTCCCCCGTCGAAAACAGTTCCCTTTCATTGGTTCGCCGGCGCAGACAGGAGGTAGAGGGCAAAGGAGGCCAGCCAGTGTTCGCCCGCATAATCGCCACTGGCGACATGCCCGAGAGCGGCCTCGGCGTGACGGGCCGCAGCTTCGAGCAGGTGCTTCCGGGCCGGGTCATCGGCCGGTAGCGCCGCCGCGATGCCTCGCATGCACCACGCCCGGCTCAGGTTTAAACCGTCCAGGTGGACCAGCTGCGGGTCGCTCCGGTCCGTCACGGTGGCCGGAGTGAACAATGCCGTTGGCTCACCTTTGGACGCGCCGGGCAGGAACTTCGCAAACCAGGTGCGGAATTCGTCCCGCGGAAGTACGCGCTGCATCAGGTCTGCTTCCGTCAGAGCCGGGGAGAAGAAATCTGCGCCTCCGGGCTCCCAGGCCGCGGGCACGTCGCAATCGTGGCCGAAGTAGGACTTCGCCTGTTCCCCGACCAGCTCGAGGAGTTTCTGGTGTCCCACGGCGCGCGCGTAATCATGGGCAAACGAGAGTCCAAAGGCCGTGTTTGCATGAACGCCCGTCCGGATGGGATAGATTTGCTTCGGGAAGTAGTCGAGGTAGCGCGTGACGATAACCTCGGTGAGGGGTCGCAAATTCTTGGACCAGGCCCTGGCCTCCGCATCATCCCAGTTATGGAACTCCTCTGCCAGTTTTAGCAACCAGGCCCACCCATAGGGTCGTTCAAATGATTTGGCCTCGGGCCGGGCGAAGTATTCGGCCTCGGCTTTCAGGTTTTCTGCAGTCAGGTGGCTGGCAAAAACGGTGCGGATCTCTTTGGCTTCCGGCAAGGCAGGGAACAAGCGCAGCAGCCGCGCAAGCATCCAGTGGCCGTGGACGCACGAATGCCAGTCGTAAGATCCGTAGAACGCCGGGTGCAGGGTCCTGGGCGCCTTGATATCGTGCGGACCGGCGAGAACGTGTTCCGGCTTGTTCGGATACTCCTTTCTGACGCCCTTCAATGCCAGCCGCGCCAACGCCGAAGCAGTTTCTCGCGTCAGTATCGAAGCTCCAGTGGCTGGACCGAAAGCCGTGGCCACAGAGGAATGTTGCGTGGTCATGCTGAACACGAGAAATACCGGGATAATAAAAACCGGGCCGAACCAACGGCCGTCCACGTCGGATCGTCGCATGAAGTGTGCCTCCTTGTGCCGCTCGGCGCGCTCATATCTTCTTGTTATAAGAGCTCTTGCCTTGCCGTCCCATCGACAAACAAGCTCCATGTACCGGCCAATTCTCGGCCAAGGCAAGCGATAGCCGACGGCCGCACGGCAAGGCTTGTTTTTGGTAGCGCCGTCACTAGAAAGCGCCAGGCAGCCTGGGAGTTTGTGGGAATCGGCATTCTACGGGTCTCTTTTGTTACCCAACGAATTACGCCAAATCGATGCGCCGATCGTAGATGCTTCCGTGACGGGATTTCGCATGACCAACCAGCAGTTGGCCGAGTATTGGAATGTAAGCCAGGGCCTTCCGTTACTCAATCAAGCCCGGTTCGCTGAGGCGGAGGCCTGTTTTCGTCAAGCCCTGCGATGCAATCCCAGTTACGCGGAAGCCTACAATAACCTCGGTGCCGCCCGGGCCAAGCAAGGAGACTTACAGGGAGCGCTGGCCTGCTTCCAGAAGGTCGTGCAACTCAGGCCCGACTTCGCCGATGGGTTTTTCAATTTGGGTCTCATGTTTGCCCGGACTGGACAGCGGGACCAGGCGGTCGCCTGTCATCAGGAGACCGTCCGGCTCAATCCGGAGCACGCCGAGGCCCACACCTATCTGGCCCTCCACTGGCTGATGCACGGAAACTATGTGCAAGGCTGGCCCGCCCTGGCGTGGCGCTGGCATCGCGCGGGAGTCCTCGCGCCCCCTTCACGGAAACCGTCATGGGACGGTGCCCCGCTCCATGGACGGACCATTCTCCTGCATGCGGACGCCGGCCTCGGGGAGATTCCCCCAGTTCCGCTCCTGTACCGCTCTTTTGGCGATGCGGGATTCGGCGACACGCTGCAATTCGTCCGATACGCTCCCTTGGTACAACAGCGCGGTGGCAACGTGGTGGTTCTTTGCCAGCGGCCGCTGGTTCGGCTCTTATCCGGGGGCGCGGGAATCGACCTTGTGGCGGGTCCCGAATCGGCTTTGCCTGATTTCGAGTTTCAGATTCCGTTCATGGATCTCCCGGGAGTCATGGGCACGACGTTGGCAACGGTCCCAGCCAACATCCCGTACCTGAAGCCCGAACCGGAATTGGTGCAGCAGTGGCGCCACGAGCTCAGCCCCGTGCCCGGCTTCAAAGTGGGCATCGTCTGGCAAGGCAATCGAAGCTTTCAGTACGACGTTGACCGCTCGGTGGAGCTGCCCCAGTTCGAACCTCTCGCGCGATTGCCCGGAATTCGGCTGTTCAGCCTTCAGGTCGGGGCCGGGGCTGAGCACGTGGCTTCAGCCAGTTTTCCGATCACGGATCTTGCGGGTCGGTTTGATCCGGCCTGCTTTCGGGATGCGGCCGCGGCGATGATGGCCTTGGATTTGGTCATTACCATCGACAGTGCCCCGGCACATCTCGCGGGAGCGCTCGGGGTGCCCGTTTGGACGTTGCTTCCTTTTAACTCCGATTTTCGTTGGTTGTTGGAGCGGGAGGATAGCCCCTGGTATCCGACTATGCGGCTGTTCCGTCAACGCCGGCCCGGCGAGTGGGCTCCCGTTTTTCAGCGTCTCGAGGACGCTTTGCGGGAAGTCTCTGATTCTCCATCCGCGTGTTCCGCTCCCCAGATGAGGGGTTTAGCAGCTCCGCAATAGGACAGGGGCCTGACGCTTCTGTTAAAACTGGAAAATTCATTTGACTTGCCTTACGCCCCTTGGTAAGACTGGTAAGACAAAGGATGCCGCGGCAACGCGGAACGGCCAAAGACGTCCGAGGGCTGCTATCCCGTGTCCAGCAACGGATCTCGCAAAGCGTGCTCTCTGGGTGGTTCCCCAGGCTCGTTCTGGTTGGATCCATGAAGAGACGTCCGGCTGTCCTTTTCCCCCTGCAAGCGGGAAGCTCGCTTCCCCACGTTCCAAGCCGGTTCGGTCTGTCCTGAGATGAGGGCCGTTCGTTCTCTCCCGGCGAACTCCTGGAGAACATGGGCCGCTTGGTAATCCTCTCTCGAAGGTGTGCCGGGCAGCTTGGTGTGGTGCCTAGGGTGGCCACAGCACGGATACGGGAATCCCAGCCCTTGCGAGGACGGTAATGCGATCAAGAGGGATGGAATCCGCCCGCCCATCTCCGCTCGGCGGAGAAACCGCTTCTCGCAATCGGATGCGAAGGCGCGCAATGTTTACGCCTGCGGAGTCCCGTTTTATTCTGTTCAGAGGTGAAGCGCTCAGCAGCTCTTCGCAGCAAAGCCACCTACGAGCGGATCGCGCGAAACGAGCAGGGATGGTCGAGCGATCCACGGGTGGTTTTGTTGTCCTCTTCGGAGCCCGGTAAGGCGGGCGCAACCGACGAGGACGGAGTCCGCGCTTCGTGCCGTCATTCTCCACGGGCAAGGATTACGGATCAAGCTCCAGACCGGATTGCGTTTCGAAACTACCGCAGCCCCGGCTGCATCAATGGCGATGGGCCAACCCACGGTCATTCGCTCGATTCCCCCATTCCGAGCCTGGGATTTTGATTTCCGGGTTCAGATCCAAGCCAGACGGGGTGCGATTTGGTTCCTTTGCTTTTTCTCTTCGGGTCCAGCCTCGTTCTTGCGTTGCTGATGACGCCGCTGGCCCGCGCTGTCACCCATCGCATTGGTCCGATCGATCAGCCGAAAAGGCGGCAGATTCATGGCAAGCCAATCTCCCTGGGTGGAGGAGTCGCCATTTGGCTAGCGCTATTCGGTGGCCTGGCGATCTGCCGATTGGGGCCAACTCCTACCACCATCTGGTTCGCGGAACATGGTCTCTTTCTACCGGGATTGCTGTTCGCCAGCCTCGTTATCCTGGCCGTCGGATTGGTAGATGATTTTCGCGGCCTCCGCTATCCGCACAAACTGGTTGGCCAATTGGTGGCCGTCGGACTGGTCATGGCTTCGGGCGTAACGGTTCAGAGAATTCAGTTCTTCGATTGGGAATGGGAGCTTGGTTCCCTCGGCTGGCTATTCACCGCATTCTGGCTGCTTGGATGCATCCATTCGTTGAACCTGTTGGATCGGATGGACGGGCTCCTCTGCTGCGTCGCGGTTATCATCAGCCTGGCCCTGGCCGCGATGGCTACCCTGGGCGGCCAAGATGGGGCAGCTTGTGTGGCGGCGGCTCTGGCCGGGGCCCTGCTCGGCTTCCTCCGCTACAATTTCCCCCCCGCGACGATCGTCCTCCGCGGTTCGGGGAGCTAGCGGTCACGGTCCCATGCGTCGTGGCCTCCTACGTGGATGGCGTTCTCCTGAACATCCGCATTTCCAAGTACGCTCGCCCCAACGTTGAACGGGCGAAAGAAATCCTCGGCACGCTTGGTGTTTCCGTGCTCGGCATCGTGGTCAACGGCGTGGACCCCCGTGCAGGAGCCAGCGGCTACAGCTACGGCTATAAAAACTACCATTACCGCAACGGGTATGGGCACACAAATGGCCATCATGGTGACGACCGGGAAGATGCCGACAGGGCGGCTCCGCAGGCCGGCCCGACCGTCGCTGCCCATCGGCCAAATATGTGTGGGCGTATGCAGCCCATTTTTTCCAAAAGCAATCGGAAGCAAAGGCGAAGTGGCCAGAATCGCTCCGACCGGTCACGATCCAGCTTCCTGCGTAAACTCTTTGGCCAGTCGTAGGGACACCGATCACAAGTCCGCAGTCTCCGACGCATTGGACCCGCGATGATTCCGTTGGTCGACATCCACTGCCATCTCTTGGCCGGCCTGGACGATGGGCCCCGGACGGAAGAGGACGCCCTCGAAATGTGCCGCCTCGCCTATGCGGAGGGCACCCGCATGGTAGCGGCCACAGCCCATCAGAACGAAGATTGGCCTTCGGTCACGCCGGAGCGCATTCTGGAAGCTTCCAAGCGGCTCTGCCAGAACCTTCGCGAACAGGGCATCCCACTAATGGCCTTTCCCACGGCGGAGGTCATGGTGCACCCGGGACTCGAGGCTGCATGGCGGAAGGGAGAGCATCTCGGCCTGGCCGGCGGCCGCGAATACGTCCTGCTGGAAATGCCACACGATTTGTACGTGGAGCTGGGCGAAACGGTGAAGAACCTGCGTCGAATGGGGGTTCGGCCGATCCTGGCCCACCCCGAGCGGCATGAAGAATTGTTGCACGACGCCGGCCGGATCGAGCACTTGATTCGTTTGGGCTGCCTGGTCCAGGTTTCGTCCAGCAGTCTAACCGCGCCTCCGAGCTCGCGGACGGCCAAGGCGCTGCGGAGCTGGCTGCGACGGGGCATCGTTCATCTGCTCGGCTCGGACGGCCACTCACCGGTCAAGCGCCAGCCCAGGATGTACGACGCGTACTGCCAAATCTGCCGCTGGGCTGGGAATGCCGTGGCGGACCGGATCGCGAGTACCAATGGAGTGGCCATCTTGCACGGATTGCCCCTCCGAATCGAAACGCCCCAGCCTACACACAAGCGATGGTTCTCCCGGTTTTGGTAACGATCTCCGCTCCTTTCTACGGGACGACGACGTTGGTCGAGCCGGACTCATGCGGTCCGTGGATGGCGAGCCAGTTGAAGGTGAACTTGAAGACGGTGGTGAAGTAGCGGCTGAAGGCTTCGGTGGGGGTTTCCTGCAACACCAGCACATCGCGTGGCTGGATCAGGATCCGCTCACGCGGGTCGCGCAAGGCCCGGTTGAGGTCGACGCGGATGGCGACCTGGCCTCCCCCCGGTGTCCGCCGCACGATGCTCACCAGGCTCGGCGACGGGAAGCCGATGCCATTGACCACGAACGTACCCGCCAAGTTGATGGGGTTGAGGCCGCCGCTGACCACGGGCCCGCCCACCAAGGTGATGGCCTGCAGGATATCGAGATCATAATCTCGTGGAATGGCAAACTGCCCCGGTGGCAGGAGTCCTCCCGTATAGAAGTAGTCCGCTTCGCGGGCTTCGATATAGACGATATCGCCGGTATGCAACACAATCGCTTCGGGATCGATCTGCGGCACGTTCCCTGCGCGATAGCGCAAGGGAATCCGCACCATCCTCCCGCCGCTGCCGGCCAAGGCCGCTTGCGGGGTACAGCCGGCGGGCAGTCCGTGCATCTGGCTGAGCACCGCGTCCCGCTGGGCCGCATCCTGGAAATAGCCGCGCTGGATGACCACTTCGTTGACGGCATCCAGGCCGGGCAGACCGCCGGTCAGCGCCAGGGCATGCAAGACATCGTTCTCATACGCCGGCAGATCGACGGCAAAGCCGGCTCCGCGTTTGAGGCTGCCTCCGGTGCCGCCGGGTCCAAAGGTCACGCCGAACGAACGCGTGGTTGTCCCGGCGCCCCCCGACGGTGCCCCGGCGGCACCGGCATCTTCGCGGAAGACCAAGATCAGCTCGGTACGGCGGCGCAGGAGGCTGACCAAGACCCGCTCCCGGCCGGGCTGGAGGATTTGGCCCTTGCGATAGGCATCGCGGATGGCGACTTCAGCTTCTTCGATGCTCTTGCCCGACAGCGGCACCGGTGCGACGAAGGGCAAGGCCACCGTGCCATCGGAGCGAATGGCGATGGGGAAGCCCACGGCCGGGGGAAGGTTGCGGGCTTCGGGGAAGTTCACCGGGGGAATCTGGTTGCGTTCCCCCAAAACGCCTTCGATCCACAAGCCCAGGACATCGTTGGGTCCCAGCCGATACGGCTCCGCCGGCTGTTGACGCAGCAGGCTCAAGGGCAAGGGGCGGGCGCCTTCTTTGGGCTCGCCCAAGAGCTCCGGCGGCAACCGGCGGACCGGGATGCCATTGGCCACCGGGTTGGTGAGGGCGGCACAGCCGGACAGCAGGCCAGCCCATGCCGCGAGCACGATGATCCTCGGGAGGAAGCGGACGATCGGCTTCCCGCGATCCCAGCAGCAAGAAGGGTGCATGGCTTGTCCTCATCCCTGCGGAGGAAGAATCACGCGCACGGCGGGTGCGGCCGCACCGGAAGGGCCCGGCGTGGGCCCGGCGGCTGCCGGCGGCACCGCCGACGCGGGCGCCGGCGCGGTGCCCTGCAGTCCTTCGGCCGGCATCGGGACCGCGCGGGGCATGGGCAAGACTGACTCGGTGGCGGGCTCGGGATGGCTGGGAGGCAGCTCCACGGCGGACATTTCCCCGCTGATCCGGGGAGCCAGGGACGTGGGCACGGTCACCCATTGGCGATAGCCGCTTTGCTGGGCCACGGCGGCGCCATGCCGGAAGCCGGCGAACCAGTCGGCGATGGCTTCGTGTCCCTGGGGAGATTCGTAGCCGATACGCCAGTATGGCCGCGGGGGCAGCGGCGGGGGCTCCCCGGTTCCCCCGGCATAGAGGTAGTCGGCAAAGCCGTCCTGGAAGCCGGCCGCATAGTCGGCGGAATAGCCATGGTCAGGATCGGCGTGGAGGAAGGCGTTCCACTGCTCCTTCGCCAGCTGGTAATTGCGGTGCATCTCCTGCAGACTGTCCAGGCTCTGGCAGAAGTGCCACGGTTCCACCACCAACGTCCGCGTCGCATACCCGATCGGGCCACAGCCCTGACCCATCAGGAAAACCAACGAAATACCAAGTACCTGCATCTTCATGATGAGATGGTACCTCTGCTGCCGGCCGAAGCAAACCGGCCAGGGCGATCGGATAGTTAGACTCTTATCGGTTTAATGAGGGCAATGAGATTAACGATTACTCCGTCCAGACAAAGCTTGCGGAACAAGGCGAAAATGGAGAGGCCGATCGCTGGATCGGGCTTGTGGGCCGGCGGCGCCCACGTTACCCTGTTTGCCCGTAGGAAGCGCAACTCCCCGGAGCTAGCTTGATGCGCAGCCCCGCTTACCTGTTGACCTCCACTCGGAAGTACCTGCTTCGGCAGGGCCTCCATTGTCCTTCTTGCGGCCACCGCAACTCCCACGTGCATGACCGTAAATGGCTGGTCACGACGTTGCGGCGGTGCGGACAGTGCGCGTTACTGTTCCGTGCGCCAACGACGACAGCAGCGGAAAACGCCCGGCTTTATCAGTCTGTGTATCGCGAGGGATTCACAACCGACATGCCCGACGACGCCCGGTTGGACGAGTTGGTCGCCCGGGATTTCCGCGCGTCGGATCGAGATCATAGCACGTACCTGGATGTCCTGGCAGCGCTGGGCGGCCAGCCGGGACTGCGCGTATTCGATTTTGGCTGCTCCTGGGGATATGGCAGTTACCAACTCCGGAGGGCCGGCTATAAGGTCGATGCTTTCGAAATCTCAGTCCCACGGGCCACGTTTGCGCGGGAGAAGCTGGGTGTGCCAATTGTGCCACCCGATAAGGCGGAGCCCGGTCACTACGACATCTTTTTCTCCTCCCACGTGATCGAACATGTCCCCTCGGTGGAGAGCATGCTCACGCTGGGAATGCGACTGCTTCGGCCGGGCGGTATTTTTGTCGCGTTCACGCCGAATGGAGGAGAACTCCGCCGCCGAACGCAGTATGCGACTTGGCATCGGTGCTGGGGTTTCGTTCATCCCCAGCTTCTCGATGAGGTCTATTTGGCGAAACGGTTCGCCGGATACCGCTACGTGATTGCTACGAATCCTTATCCGCTGGTCGAGCTTCGCCGTTTCCCCCACTGCCCGTCGGTGCTTGACCAAAGTGGCATGGAGTTGATGTTTGCGGTTGAGAAGGCCGCAACAGACCATGGTCGGAGCCATCCAGGACCATGACAGCGATCCTCGGGATCTCGGCATTTTATCACGACAGTGCCGCCGCCCTCGTGGTGGATGGCGACATCGTCGCCGCCGCCCAGGAAGAGCGATTTTCGCGTCGGAAGCACGATGCTGGGTTTCCCGCCCGCGCAATCGCAAGCTGTCTGGCACAGGCCGGCCTGACCGCGGAACAGCTGGACTATGTTGCGTTCTACGAGAAGCCATTTACCAAGTTTGAGCGCCTCCTGGAAACGTACCTGGCATATGCACCTTCTGGATTTCGCAGCTTTCGCCTGGCCATGCCGCGGTGGCTCAAGGAAAAGCTTTTCCTTCGCCAGCACATTCGTCGGGAGCTTGGAGGAGCCTGCAAGGCGAACCTCCTCTTTTTGGATCATCACGAAAGCCATGCCGCCAGCGCCTTTTTCCCGAGCCCGTTTGAGGAAGCAGCCATCCTGACCGTGGACGGCGTCGGCGAGTGGAGCACGGCAACCTACGGAACGGGGTCGGGCAATCAGATTCGACTGACACACCAGCTTCAATTTCCACATTCGCTGGGGCTGTTGTATTCCGCCTTCACCTACTATTGTGGCTTCAAAGTGAACAGCGGCGAATACAAGCTCATGGGGCTGGCCCCATATGGCCGGCCTGTCTACCAGGACGCGATCTACCGGCATCTGATCCAGCTCGAGCCCGACGGTAGCTTTTGGCTGGATATGCGGTACTTCAATTACTGCCAGGGCTTGACCATGACGAATGGACGCTTTCATCGGCTGTTTGGCGGTCCACCCCGCCGTCCCGAGTCGATGATCGAGCAGCGTCACATGGATCTGGCGGCAAGCATCCAGGCGGTGACGGAGAAGGTTCTCCTCCGCATGGGGCGGGATCTCTTCTGCAAAACACGAATGAAGAATCTGGTGATGGCCGGCGGCGTCGCCCTCAACTGCGTGGCCAATGGCCGGCTACTTCGCGAAGGTCCTTACGAGTCCCTATGGATTCAGCCGGCGGCCGGCGATGCCGGCGGAGCGTTGGGCTCAGCCCTTTTCGTCTGGCACCAGCTCCTGGAAAAACCGCGGCGGGCCCAGAGCCAAGACAGCCAAAAAGGGAGCCTTTTGGGCCCCCGTTTTTCGTCGCAGGAAGTTCAGGAGTATCTTGATGCAGCGGAAATTCCCCATGAGCACTTCGAAGCTGAGGACGAACTTTTCGAGCACGCGGCCCGGCTCCTGGCCGAGGAAAAAGTCGTCGGCTGGTTCCGCGGCCGAATGGAGTTTGGCCCGCGCGCTTTGGGATCACGCAGTATTCTCGGCGACCCGCGCTCGCCGCGCATGCAAGCCATGATGAATCTCAAGATTAAATTCCGCGAGAGCTTCCGGCCCTTCGCTCCGGCCGTACTCCAGGAACATGCGCAGGAGTGGTTCGATCTCTATCCGGCAGAAGAAAGCCCATACATGCTGCTCGTGGCCCCGGTGCTTGAGCGGCGCCGTAGCGAGCTGTCGGTAGACGAGCGGGAACGGATGGAGAATACCCCCGATCTCTGCCGCCGCCTCGACGTGCTGCGATCCTCGGTGCCGGCCATCACGCACGTGGACTACAGCGCCCGCGTCCAGACCGTGGACCGAAAGCGGAACCCAGATTTCCACCGGCTGCTTCAAGCATTTCACGAATTGACTGGTTGCCCAATCCTGGTCAATACAAGCTTCAACGTTCGCGGTGAGCCGATCGTCTGTACGCCGGAGGATGCGTACCGCTGTTTCCAGGCGACCGAGATGGACGCCTTGGTCCTGGAAGATTGCTTCTTGGACAAGAAGTCCTTGGCGCGCACCATCGATGGGAAGATCCGAGAAAGCCACCTGGCCCAATTTCAACTGGATTGAGTTGTTTACGCGGCAAACGGATGGGGCGCGAAGCCAAGCCATTCGGAGGTGTGTTGATGCAGTGGTCGGATATCCCGCGTAATCCCAACAGCAATACCCTTCGCTGGTTCGCCGGGATTTGCCTGCTCTGGTTTGCTTCGCTTGCTGCCTGGCAGGGTTTCCTGCGCGGACAGACGGCGGCGGCAGGGCTATTGATGACCGTGGCCTTCGGAGTTGGACTGGTCGGTTTTCTCTGGCCGCAGTCGGTCAGGCCAGTATACGTTGGCTCAATGGTCGCGGTCTTCCCGCTTGGCTGGACGTTCTCTGTGGTACTGCTGGCCATCCTCTTCTATGGCGTTCTTACACCCATCGGGATCCTCTTCAGGCTGCGGAGCCGGGACGTACTGTGCCGGCGACCCGATCCGGCAAGAAGCAGCTACTGGGGTATCAAGCCGGCGCCGGCGGATCCGCGGAGCTACTTTCGTCAGTTTTGACAGCGAGACAAGCCATGCGCGATGAGCCAAAGAGTGCCTTCGAGCAAGCGGCATCCGTGGGCGTGAGCGAAAACATCGTTAGCGAGTTTTGGTGTTTCTTGAAGCAGAATAAGAAATGGTGGCTGCTTCCGATTCTTGTGTTGCTTCTGCTCTTCGGGTTACTCCTGCTCATGTCAACCACGGCAGCCGCACCATTCATTTACACCCTTTTTTAACGCAGAATGATGGCCTCGAAAACCACATGTCGAAACAATCAGGTGCTGAAACAGTTCCTGCGCGGACTCCTGTTCCGCGGCTTGGCTGTGGCATGCTCCGCATTGGTTTTCGGAATTCTGCTGGAAATCGCCGTTCGACTTTTCGTACCGAGTTCCTTGCATGGGTTTCGTGACCGGAGTACCGATTGGCAACCACATCCACGCCTGGGCTGGGTCCAGAAGCCGAATCTTGACGTGGCCACGCAAGAAGACGGCGGAATGGTCGTGCGGTATCAGACAAACTCCGATGGGCTAACACCCGCAACCGCGCAGCGAACGAAGCAAGCGGAGATCGTTCGCGTGATGATCTTTGGCGACTCGGGTGTCGTCGGCCGCGCCGTCCCGCAAGACAAGACCATCCACGCCTATTTGCAAAAGCAACTCCAGCAGAAGGGGCTAAATGCAGAGGTCATCAACGCTGGCGTCGAAGGTTACTCAACCGACCAGGAACTGATCCGGATGGAAGAATTGGTTCCCCTTTATCGGCCGGATATCGTCTTGTTAGAGGTTTGCAATAACGACTTTGCGGGCAATGAGGCCCGGACAGCTCATCGGTTGAATAAGCCACGATTCAATCTTGCCGAGGATGGCTCCCTCGAAGAGATCGTTCCCGAGATGAACGACCGCGTCCCAACCTTTCGCCCTTGGCGGAGTCGGTGGCTCTACTATTCGGCGGCGTACCGCTTGTTGAGTCCACGTTTGCAGGTTCTGCGTGCGAGATTCGGTGACTCGCGAGCACGGAATCTGGTAGGCCTACCGTTGGATTTATATTACCAGCCTGCGGCGGACCAAATTGATTGGAAACTATTCCGCGCGCTGCTGTTGCGAATGAAAGAGTATTGCCAACACGGAAGGTCTTCCTTCATCCTCTACGCGCATCCGCATGTGGAGGAAGTCTGGGATCCCTTCGTCAATGATATGATCCAGACACTGAGAATCGAACCCGAGTCATACAATCGTTACGCGTTGGAGGAGCGCCTCCAAGCAATAACATCTCAGATTGGTCTGGATTTCTGTCCATTGGTCAACTACTTCGTGAAACGCCAAGATCGTGGCCCATTCCATCTCCTTCCTCGGGATCCCCACTGCAATCCCGCCGGGTATGAACTTACAGCCGAAGCTCTCGCGGAGTACATGGCCAATAAAGGCATATTGATGAGGGCAACGCGCGACAGAGGGCATGAGAGGCGGCTCAAGACGTCATGAGCGACGTGGGAAGGTTGGCCAAAGCGAGACCTGGCCGAAACAACCGAGGTCGTACCGAACGTTGGGCAAGCGCTGGGCGGCTATTTCTCACCGGTTGCTCGTCTGGTTCGTGATTTCGATCGTTAAATACGTTAACGAGTGGTGGGCATGCCGGTCTTGATGGTACTCTTGATCTTGGGCGGCTTACTTTCGCTGTCGGCGTCGGCTGCCGCACCGTTCATTTCCACACTTCATTGATTTGCAAGGCTGGACAACGTTCTACGTTGGACGGGAGGCCGGAAGCTATCATGACATTCCTTCGCCATGCAGCCAAGAGAATCCTGCCGAGCAAGGCCAAGCGATGGCTGAGTCAGCTTCAGAGCGACTACACCCTGACTCCGAGACTTCAGCCGTGCGCGCCGCCCAGTCAGGACGAACCCAGTCCTTATCTGTCCTGGGTTGCCGTACCAAATCCGTTAACCGTATTGGGCGAAAAATACGAGCCGACGAAGCGATACCACAACTATTTGCCGTATTATTGGCTTCATTTCCGCGATATTCGGGAGCAGGTACGGACCGTATTGGAGATCGGCGTGGAAACAGAGCGCTCGGTCCAAATGTGGGAAGAGTTTTTTCCCAATGCGATCGTGTATGGATTGGACATCAACCCAAAATGTCAGTGCGTTGAATCCGGTCGCGTCAAGATCTTCATTGGTGACCAGGCAGATCACTCCTTCTTGAAGGCGTGTCTGCAAGGGATGGCGACCCCACCCGACATCATCATCGACGATGGTAGCCACAGGCCGGATCACCAGATTCGGACCTTCAATTACCTCTTCCCGAGAATGTCTGATCATGGGATCTACGTCATCGAGGATATGGGAGGCTGTGTCGGCGACGTGGGGCTACGCGCGGTCAATCGACTGAAAATGCTCATTGATAAGCTGTTTTACTGGCCGCCGGGTGTTCCAGCGAGGCGTTGGTCCCAAATGGACCGCTTTCCAGACAGCACCGAATGGCTGGCCAAGCACATCACCGGAATTGCATTCTACCGCTGGATCGCATTCATCATGCGCGGCCACAATCCGTCCGACAATCCTTATCTGCCGGTGAGTGGTGAATATTGATCGTCCCGGCGCGGTGATCATTACATCATGGGAAAACTGTGAGTACGATGAGCGTTTCCCAAAAGCTCAAAGCGTTGTCGAAGGATTCCATCGTTTATGCATTTCCTTCGGTCCTTCAGCGTTCGTTCGGCTTGATCACGCTTCCCATTTTTTCACGCATCCTTGCGCCGGAAGACTATGGCGTCATGGGCATGATGGCCGCTATCAGTTGTTTCGTGGGAATGTTCATTCCGACTGATTGGGAGGCCGCCGTCACGCTATGCTATCACGACGCCGCCAATGAGAACGAACGGCGTTCGGCCGTAACGACGTGGCTGTATTTCCACTTCACGGTAGCCCTGGTCCTGGCGTGCGGGCTGTGGCTTGCGAGCGAACGCATCGCCGCAAGTTTCCTCGGCTCGCCGCACGCACATACCCTCCTCAATTTTCTGGCCGGGACCAGCTTGCTGGGTACGGGTACTTGGCCGATCGCCTGGACGCTCTTGCGGATCGAGAGGAAGAAGTGGTGGGTCGTGGGAATTCTGAGCGGCCATTTCCTGCTCTGCATGATACTTAGTATGCTTCTCGTCGCAGTGGCTCGGCAAGGGGTCCAGGGGATCTATCTGGCGGGGTTTCTGTCTAGCATCCCGCTCTTTTTTGTTAGCGTTTGGATTGTGCGTCCTTGGCTTTCGCCGCGTGGGTTTTCGTGGCGGCACCTTCGAAAGCTAGTGCACCTCGGGCTGCCGTATCTTCCCATGACCGCTTCGATTTGGTTCATCGGCAACCTGAACCGCTTCTTCCTGGAGCATTTCCATGGCCTGGGAGACGTGGGACTCCTTTCCATCGCAACCAGCCTGGCTTCTGGTGTGGGTGTCATGGTCCTTGCGTTTCAACAGGCCTGGTGGCCTTTCGCCATCGCGCTCAAGGACCATACGGACGGAAAACCCGTCTATGCACAGGCACTCACATCCTACCTGCTCCTTGCCTGTGGTGCCGCCGCAGCCCTCGCAATGTTCACTCCCGAGCTACTGAGCATTCTGACTCCGCAAAGGTACCACGCTGCAGCCCTGATGGTCGCATACACCGCAATGACTGCGGTCGGAACCGGGGTTTGCACCATCGCTGCCCTGGGAGTTACACTGGCCAAGAAAACGTCTTTCATTGCATGGATAGCAATGCTCATCGCTGCTCTTGCCGTGTTGCTCAACCTCTTGTTGGTACCGAGCCTGGGAATAACCGGCGCTGCCCTCTCTTCTCTGTTCGCCCAATGGACCTCGGCTGGCTTACTTTTTGTGCTGTCCCAGCGCAACTATTTCATCGCATACCAGTGGCGTTCGGCCGGTCTCATTTTGTTGGCTACAATCGTTCTCATTGCGTTGGGCGCGCAGATCGAAACTGGGCACTGGTGGCTCACGCTTATTGTGAAGCTTTGCTGGTTCTCTTGCTTCCCTGGAATCATCCTCGTTTTCCGAGTGATCACCACCAATCAGCTACGCATGCTCGCCGGCTGGACACAGCCGCCAATTAGCGCAGCCGCCGCAGAAGCATGTAACCTTTCCGTGCGTCCCGTTCCCGACCATGTGGCTGAAGGCCATCCGCCTCTGGGAACCATTGAAAGTTGCGCGGCCGCGAAAGGCTGATGCCTTGGGCAGTCTGCCTGAAATTCTGCGACCTCAAATGGTTGAGACGCAACTGTGAACGTGCTCATGCAGATTTCGACGCTTGTCCGCCGCCGCATACGCGGAAAGAGGCTCGGGATTGATTTCCACCGATCGGCAAGCTGGACGATCCCAAGCGAAATGGCCCTAAGAAGTGGCCGCTGGGTGATCGAAGCGCCGCCGCACAACGGATGCAAGCTCGCTTTCTTGGAAATCTTTCTGGATGATTGTTACGGCATCGAGTCAGTGAAGCCTCCCGTTCGGACAGTCCTCGATATCGGTGCCAACGCCGGCTTCTTCAGTATTCATGCGCGCAATGTGTTCCCTAACGCTCTTATCCATGCGTATGAACCAAATCCCGCCATGGAGAAGTTTCTTCAGCATCAATCCGCCACTGGCGGCTTTGTCTACTTTTTGGAAGCAGTAGGTGCGGTTGACGGGAAGGTCACTCTCGACGCAGATCTTGATTCCACACACGTTCGAACCCACGCTTCGCCGAGCGGGGAAATTACGCAGGTGGCTCTGCGTTCGTGCATCCAACGGCTCGGAGGGACGGTCGATGTCCTCAAGCTTGACTGTGAAGGAGCCGAATGGGATATTTTCACGGATACAGCAGCGTGGCAAAACGTGCGTTACGCCGCAATTGAATACCACTTGCAGCATAATCAGACAAGACATCTGGCATCGGAAAGCGTAACTGCGTTAGGTTTTCGCATTCGGAAACATACGACGGACGGACCAAGCCGCGGTCTCCTTTGGGCCGAGCGCCGCTGACAGCACGGCTGCTTTCACTTGCCGCATTCAAAGGGCTACGCGTCAGACCGAGATCCCCATGCCATCGCTGAAGAGTCGGATGCGATCAGCGGTTAATTGGCTCATTGGCCATTGCGGTTGGGAGTTTCGCCGGATTCCGCCCGCCTTTCCACCCGATTTCAGTCTCGCAGACATCGAGGACATTCGTGCGGTACAACAGTTCACGATGACCTCCGCCGAGCGCATCTATGCGCTAATTCGCGCCGTAGAGTATCTGGTGCGTCATCGCATCCCCGGCGACGTTGTCGAATGCGGTGTTTGGAAGGGCGGAAACATCGTTACCGTGGCGCGGATGCTACTCCGCATGCAGGATGCAGATCGACATTTGTGGCTCTTCGACACATTCGATGGGATGTCGGAACCGGGAGACGTGGATGTCTCGTATGCCAATCAGCCGGCGCGGGACTACCTGAAAACCAATGGTGCGGATGACTGGCTCCGTGTTCCGCTCGAAGAAGTAAAGAAGAAGGTACTAAGCACGGGCTACGATGAACGCAAAATCCATTTCGTGAAAGGAAGAGTGGAAGAAACGCTTCCCCTGCCGCGCCCGCCACAAATTAGTCTATTACGGCTGGACACGGATTGGTACGAATCAACCCGGCACGAACTCGTGCACCTTTTCCCGCACGTGGTGTCAGGGGGGGTTCTGATTATCGATGATTACGGACATTGGCGTGGAGCGCAGAAAGCGGTAGATGAGTATTTCGAGAATAACCGGATCTCCATCTTGCTCAACAGAATCGACTATTCAGCACGAATTGGGATCAAACCATGATCGGAGCATCAAACCCGTTCATGAGCAAACGCTCGGTTCCTGTAATGCAACAGCCAAGCGCGCGCCTGCGTCGAAGGTTTCTCATTGGCCCCTGGGTAGCACACCGACCGCATGTCCATCATATCCTGTGGATGTTGGGCTTAACCCCAGCCACGACGCAAACCACCGTCAACGAGCAGGATTGCTTGGTCCGTCATGCTGCCGGCCGAAAGCGTCTCGTCGAAATCGGCGTCTGGCACGGGTTCAATAGCCGTCGTCTCCGCGAGGTCATGGCACCCGACGGGGTTCTGTTCGCGGTCGATCCCTTTCCGATCGGACGCTTTCGATTCAACCCGCAATTCCTTGTCGCTCGGGGCGAAGTGCATGCCGTGCGCAATGGTTGTGTGCGGTGGATGCGCATGACCGGTGTGGAGGCGGGCCAGGCCTTCCGGGCACACGGGGAGGAACCGGTCGACTTTATCTTCATCGATGGGGATCATAGTTACGAAGGACTCCGTGGCGATTGGCAGATATGGAGCGAACTCCTGGCGTGCGGCGGCATCATGGCCCTGCACGACAGCCGTTCAACACCGGAGCGCCCAATCGACGAGGCGGGGAGTGTCGTGTTCACGAACGAAGTCATACGTAACGACCCCCGTTACGAGATCGTCGAAACCGTGGATTCGATGACGATCTTATGTCGTCGCACGCTCCTGTGAGCCCTGGGCCCGTTCATGACGAAATCGCGCATGAGAATTCTCCGCATCGCTGACATTCCCGATAACCGTACTACGGGAATGACCCGGGCCATGTACGGCAGCGGGGACGCGTTGGCCGCGGCGGGCCATCAAGTGGATTACTTGTTCATGGACCGAATTGGGGGCATTCGCTCGCCTCGGGTTCGCCGATTTGCAACCCCGTTGCGATTGCCGGCCGTCCTACGCCGGATGATGCGAGAGGCCAACGCGTATGACATTGCCGAGGTTCATGAGACGCTGGCAGCACCGCTGTTATTTCTCCGTCGCTTTCAGCGCCGCATGCCAGCCGTCGTTCTCTTTTGCCACGGATTGGCGATCCGGGCACACGCTGCGGACCTCGAATACCGCAAGCTGAAAGGGCTCCCGGTTTCGATCCGCAACCGCTACTCGCCTCTCGCGGAAGTCTTTCAGGCGATGTACGCAATTCGACGCTCGGACCATATTCTGTGTTGCAATTCGGATGATGTTCAACGTCTCGTCGATAGCGGCGTGCCGTCCGCGTTGATCTCCGTGCACCAGAATGGGGTTCCAGATGCCTTTCTCCGAGCCGGGGCGGACCTGGCAGACGCCGCATCGACACGCAGCGGCATTCTCTTCTTGGGGAGCTGGG
>DATGIQ010000480.1:0-7969 GCA_035295665.1 Gemmataceae bacterium
GCGGGGACACCGACCTCCTTCAACCTGGGCTCGTTCAGCGACACCAATAGCGGAGCCAATTCGTGGACGGTGGATGTGAACTGGGGCGACAATACCAGCCACAGCACCTTCACGACCTTCAGCCAGGGATCGATCGGCAACGTCGCCCACACCTATGCCCCGGCTGGCACCTACACCGCTACCGTCAAGGTCACCGACAACCTGAATGCCTCTGGATCCACTTCCTTCCAGGTGAATGTCAGTGGATCTCCCAATGGTGTCGTGGTCACCTCGCCCGGCAACCAGGCGGCCACGGCTGGAAACGCTGCCTTGGTCCTCCTCGGCTCCTTCAGTGATTCCAATAGCGGCGCGAACCCGTGGACGGTGGATGTCAACTGGGGGGACAATACCGTGCATTCGGATTTCGTGACAACCGTGCAAGGCTCCTTGGGCGGCGCGATACACGCTTTTGCCCAGGGCGGCAACTACACCGTCACCGTCACCGTCACCAATAACCTCAACGCCTTCGCCTCCGCTTTCTTTCAGGTAAGTGTCGCCGGCAGCACGAAGGGTGTCACGGTCACCCCACCCGGTTACCAGCCGGTGGCGACCTTCACCGATCCCGGCGGCGCGGAGGCAGTGTCGGATTACTCGGCCAATATCTCCTGGGGCGACGGCAGCACACCGACCGCCGGCCTAATCTCTCTCAGGGGGACGACCTTCACGGTCAGTGGCAGCCGTACGTTTGCCGAAGAAGGCAGCTACACGATCAGCGTCACCATCAACCACGAAGGCACGACGCCGCAGACCGTGACCAGCATCGCTACCGTGTCCAATCCCAATGTGCTGGCCACAGGCGGCTTCTCCTTCAGTGCCAGTGAAGCGAGTGCTTCTTCGACTCAGCCGGTGGCTACTTTCACCGATCCGGGTGGACCGGGTGAACCGAGCGACTACAGTGCTAGCATCACCTGGGGCGATGGGAGTGCGGCCAGCACCGGCAGCATCTCCCTCACCGGGACAACGTTCACGGTCTCGGGCAGCCATAGCTATGGGGAAGAGGGCACCGACGCGATCACCGTGACCATCAACCACGAGACGACCACGCCGCAGACGGTGACCAGCACCGCTACCGTATCCGATCCGGCCGTCGTGGGCAGCAGCGTGACAGTTAGCGCTACGGCGGGATCGCCGTTCTTCAAGCAAGTGGTGGCCACCTTCACCGATCCGGGTGGGGCCGAGCCCAATCCTGCGGACCCCAGCGGTACGATCGCCAAGCATTACAAGGTGGTGAGCATCAACTGGGGCGATAACACTGCCTTGGATGCCAGCAGCGCTAGCTTGAGCTACAGCGGCAGCCCTGGTTCCAAGAGCAATCCTTTCACCGTCACCGGCAGCCATACCTATGCTGCGGCTGGCACGTACACCATCAGCGTGCTGGTCAACCATGAAGGGGTGGTCTCGACCCTCACGGGGAGCGCCTCGGTCAGCAACCTGGGCCAATTCATTACCAGCGGCAACCCGCAGACCAAGACCTCCAGCTTCTGGGCCAGCATTGTCGGCCAGGAGCTGCTCCGCCGCTTCGGCCTGACCGCCGGAGGCCAGACCCTGGGCCAGTGGCTGGCCAGCACCCTCCCGAAACTCTATGGCGGAGTCGGGGGTGCCCCCAACCTCAGCAGCTTCACCGATTCCCAGGTCGCCATCTACTACCTCGGCCTGTTCAGCAAGAGCAACACCATCCGGCTGGATTCCGAAGCATTGTCGGCTGCCTTGTATGTCTTCGCCACCACCTCCAGCCTGGGCGGCAGTATAGCAGCCAGCCCGCCGTATAGCTTGCCGGTAACAGCCGCCGGTCTGGGAGCGTTCGCGGTGAACATTGGCTTCAACGGTGCCGCCTTCGGCGTACCGAATTTCACCGTGCTCAACGTCTTCCAGATCCTGCAAGCGACCGATAACTCCGCCGTAGCGGGTGAGCCGTGGGGCAGCAATGGCGTGCTCCGCAACGAAGGCCTCAGCGTCTTCCAGCCCATCAACGGCGAGTAACCAGCGGGGGGATAGCCGAGGCCTGAGCGGGATTGGTCCCGTAAGGGATCAACCCCGCCGCTCGCTTGATCCGGCATTCCTACGCCCGGCGCTGGGGGATGTGACCCCGGCGCTGCGGGACCCTGCCGTGCGTACCGCAGGGGTGGCTTGATCCAATGACTGTTCGCCTTTCGGGGACCTGACCGAACGAGGTATGGCCCACGATCGGCCTTGTGTGAGGAAGCTTCCCTTGACTTTGCGTTCCTGAATCCAGAAGCTCGTCCAGCCCCGTCTCCGTTCCCATAGAGGCCATAGCCCGCGGCTCGACCCGCATCCCAAGCGGTGGACCAAGCTGTGCCTGGAGTCTCTCGAAGACCGCCTGGCACCGGCCACCTTCACCGTGATGAACACCAGCGACGGCCCCTCTCCCGGCCCGGCCGGTTCGCTGCGCAACGCCATCACGACCAGCGCATCGGGCGATGCCATCGTCTTCAGTCCGAGCCTGAATAGCCAGACCATCACGCTGAGCAACGGCGTGCTGTCGATCACGCACAACCTGACGATCATCGGCCTGGGCGCCATTCCCAATCATACGCACATCTTTGCAGACGAAGGCAGCTACACCGTCACCGTCCAGGTCGCCGATAACAAAGGCGACACCGGTCAGAAGACCTTCACCGTCAACGTGACCGATCCCAATGTGGTGGCCACCGGTGGCTTGTCCTTCACGCTCACCGGAGGGGGCGTCCTGACCAACCAGACGGTAGCCACCTTCACCGATGCCGGTGGGCCAGAAGCGCTGGACGACTACTCCGCCAGCATCAATTGGGGCGATGGCAGCACCGCCACGGCAGGCAGCATCTCCCTGACCGCGTCCACCTTCACCGTCAGCGGCAACCATACCTATGCCGATGAAGGCATCTTCACCATCACGGTGACCATCAATCACGAGACCACCACCCCGCAAACGGTGACCGACACCGTCTCGGTATCCAACCCCAGCGTGGTCGCCACCGGCGGCTTCTCCTTCACGCCCGCCGAGGACACTACTTCGCCCGTGCAGACCGTAGCCACCTTCACCGATCCGGGTGGACCGGAATTGCTCGCGGACTACAGCGCCAGCATTAACTGGGGCGATGGCAGCCCGCCCACGGCGGGGAGTATCTCCCTTACGGGGACGACGTTCTCGGTACTCGGCAGCCATGCGTACGCCGATGAAGGGACCTTCACCATCACGGTCACCATCAATCATGAGAATACCACGCCCCAGACCGTGACCGATCTGGCCACGGTCTCCAACCCCAACGTAGTGGCCAGCGGCGGCTTCACCTTCAGTGCGGTCGAGGGAAGTGCTTCTTCGACTCAGCCGGTGGCGACCTTCACCGATCTGGGCGGATCGGTTGAACCGAGCGACTACAGTGCCAGCATCAACTGGGGCGATGGCAGTGCCGCCACCCCGGGCACCATCACCTTGAGTGGGGCGACCTTCACCGTCAGCGGCAATCATCTCTATGGCGAAGAAGGTAGCTACACCATCAGCGTAACCATCTCGCACGAGACCACCACCCCCCAGACCGTGACCAGCACGGCTACCGTAGCCGATCCCGGTGTGGCCGGTACGGCTTTCGCGGTGACTCCAACCGCGGGATCTCCGTTTTTCAATCAGCCGGTGGCCACCTTCACCGATCCGCGTGGGGCGGAGCCCAATCCTTCCGATCCTGTGGGCACGATCGCCAACCACTACAAGATCGCGAGCATCAACTGGGGCGATAGCACGCCCTTGGATACCAGCTCCGGAAACCTCATTTATAACGGTAGTCCCGGCTCCAAAACTAATCCCTTTTCCGCCTCATCAACGGTGACGGTCAACAAGGACCGTGACCGGCGCGTCAGTGAGTTTCTTCCAGCAGCTGAAGTAGACCCTGGATGGGGATGTGCACGCGGTCTGGGCAATGGATCAGGTCGTAGCGCAGCTCCTGAACGGCCCGTTTCAAGAGAAAGAAATCGAGCAACATTGCCAGCTCGGCGCGGGTCTTCGGCAAAAATTTCGCCGTCGCCGCGGTCTGCAAGTACGCCTTCAGGAACGTGACCGAGACCCAAAGCTTCCAGAAACGACTCCACGGCTGAAGCACTGGAATATCCTCGGGTCGAATGTTTCCTTTGGTCAGCGCGGTGAGTGCCGCATAGTGGAACGAGCGAAGCATCGTGCTCACATCACGGAGGGCGGCACGTTTGCGACGGCGGTCGCTCCACGGACGCATCGGGTCGCCTTCGAAATCGATGATCACGAAGTCCTTGCCGGTGTACAGGACTTCTCCCAGGTGGTAGTTGGCGTGGCAACGGATGCGCATCGCCGTCACCTTCCCTACCAGGATCGAACGGGCCCGTTTGACGACCTCCCCCTCCAACCCCAAGAGTTTCTGGGTATCTTCATGCACTGAGCTGGATAGGTCGCCCGCGCGCTGGGTCAGCGCCTCAAATGCCTGGCGGGCCTGGGTTCGCACCGATTGGTAGAGCGAGCGCTGATACATGGCCGTGAACGGTTCGGGTGCAAATGCTGGATCGTCCGATACCGAGGCGAGGGCCAGGTGAAGCTCGGCGGTCCGCTGGCCCAGAAGGCGGGCCGGCTCCAAGTAAGAACCGAGCAGCTCCTGGACCTCCGGCGGCAATTCCCCATCGACCAGATCCAGGATGGGCTGGCGCGGCAGCGGGAGCTGTTGCATTTGCATCTCGCCGGTCAGGACTCGTTCAAAGTATCGGCCGAGGCTATCGCGCGTTTGTCGCCAGGCGTTTCCTTCATTGGGAACCAAGCCGTGCAGAACAGCGAACGTGATCGGCTCCCCCCAGCTCCGCTGATATTCAAGGGCTCCGGCCAGCGGCGCCACGTGGGTGAACGTTGTCTTGTCGGCCAAGAAGCGGCCGATTTCGAGCTCGGGATTGATCCCTTCCTCGACGCGGCGGAAAAGCTTCAGGATGAAGCGGTCGCCATAGACCACGGAACTGTTGCTCTGGCCGGCGTCCAGGAGAGTAGGCTCCGGGAGAGGCTCGCTGGATTTCCACAGCTGCCGAAAAACCCGACTGCGCCAGGCCGTTAGTTCTCCCCCGGCGCGTTTGAAGCGGCGCTTCCGGCGGATGGCCTCGAAAAGGGCGTGAGAAAATGTTTTTTCGCCGACCGGATCGAAGAGCAAACCCGGCATCGGGCCATCCGTTTGCGACCCTGGTGAATGCACGCGCACCTGAGCCACCGCTCCCTGGGGCAAGCTGGCGTTTGTCTGTTCGGCGTCTTTGTCCGCCGCACAGGCCAGCGGCACGAGATACGTGGCCGGGTCCCCTTCGCTGTATTCCACCTGAACCAGCGTGATCTCCGCGGCCGGCGTCCCTTGTGCCGGCAAATGCGGCTCGCTACTCAGAGGTATCGTCTCCAGGATCATCGCGGCCTCGGTGTGCCGGTCCTTTCCCTGGAACCAGGGACAGTGTTCCAGATACGCCGGGAGTAGCTCGTTGAGCGATTCCCGGGCCGTTCCGCGAAAGATATTCTCCCATCGCTCGCGCACTTCGATCGTGGCCAACGGCTCCGCCGCCGGGCGGATTGGTTTTGTGCTGGCGGGGAGCAGTTCGAGAGTGAACCAGTAAAAGGCGTACGATCCCAGCGTCAGGAAGTATGGCCGGTCGGTGATCGCCGGGAACTTGGTGCGCCCCAACATTTCGACGGGCCTCATCCCCTGGAAAGGGGAAAGGTCCAGCTCCGCAGCCTGGATAAACCGCGAGAGGTTCGCCACGACCAGAATGCATTCGTCTTCATAGCGGCGCACAAAGGCCAAGACCTTGTGATTGCGCGGGTAGAGAAACTCCAGACTGCCACGGCCAAAAGCACGAAAGCGTTTGCGCAGGGCGATGAGGTGCTTCATCCACCACAAGAGCGAGTACGGGTTGCTCTGCTGGACCTCGACGTTGACCGCTTCGAAATGGTACGCCGGGTCAATGATGACCGGCAAGAACAGACGTTGCGGATTGGCCCGCGAAAAACCAGCGTTGCGGTCGGCGTTCCACTGCATCGGCGTGCGCACGCCGTTGCGGTCCCCCAGATAAATGTTGTCTCCCATGCCGATTTCATCGCCGTAGTAGAGTACCGGCGTCCCCGGCAGAGAGAAGAGCAGGCCATTCATCAGCTCGATCTTGCCGCGATGATTCTCCAACAACGGGGCGAGGCGGCGACGAATGCCCAAATTGATCCGTGCTTGCGGATCCTGGGCGTAGACCCGGTACATGTAGTCCCGATCCTCGTCGGTGACCATTTCCAACGTCAGCTCATCATGATTGCGGAGAAACAGGGCCCATTGGCTCGTAGAGGAGATCGGCGGCGTCTGTTGGAGAATGTCGATGATGGGAAAGCGATCCTCCATCCGGATGGCCATGAACAGGCGCGGCATGAGCGGAAAATGGAAGGACATGTGACACTCGTCCCCTTCGCCGAAGTAGGCGACGGCGTCTTCAGGCCACTGGTTGGCCTCGGCCAAAAGCATGCGGTTTTTGAATTGGCCATCCACATGTCGGCGTAACTCACGGAGAAAGGCGTGGGTTTCGGGCAGGTTTTCGCAGTTGGTAGCGTCGCGCTCGTACAGGTAGGGAATGGCATCCAGGCGCAGCCCGTCGATCCCCAGGCTCAGCCACGAATCGAGGACGCGGAACACCGCCGCATGAACCGCGGGGTTGTCATAGTTCAGGTCCGGCTGGTGGGCATAGAAGCGGTGCCAGTAGTAAGCATTGGCGACGGCGTCCCAGGACCAATTTGAAGACTCAAAATCCTTGAAGATGATGCGTGCTTCTTGATATTTTTCCGGGGTGTCACTCCAGACATAGAAATTCCGTAGCTCGCTGCCCGACGGCGCCCGCCGCGCCTGCTGAAACCAAGGATGCTGATCCGACGTGTGATTAATCACTAGCTCGGTAATTACGCGCAGCCCGCGCCGGTGCGCCTCGCGCAAAAACCAGCGGAAATCAGCCAGCGTGCCGTAGCTCGGGTGAATGTTGTTGTAGTCGGCGATATCGTAACCATCATCGCGCAGGGGCGACGGATAGAAGGGCAACAACCACAGGGCTGTGACGCCAAGGTCCTGCAGATAGTCCAGCTTCTCGATGAGACCGGGAAAATCGCCGATGCCATCACCATTGCTGTCGGCAAACGCCTTGACGGCTAGTTCATAAATGACGGCATCCTTGTACCAAAGAGGGTCATCTCCGAGGGGAAAAGGCTCCTCATTACGTCTCTTGCGGTTCACGGCTGGTTACCCGTTGCGGTCTCTGACCAGGAAAACCTAATCTGTATTTTACGCAAAGCACTGCGGCGGGAAAAAACGGGGATTCGAGCTGGCCGAAAAAATTCAGGGGCCAGGGGAGCCGCTCAGCCCCGCTTCGTCACGTGGAAAAGAATCGCGAAGCTCTGCCTCCTCCGATAGGCATGTGGTTTGCTTCATGTAAATCGCCGGGCATCATCTGGTTCACCAATGATTTCCGCGCTCGCGTTTGGTCGTCCATTCCGAACGCCAAACGCAAGCGGGCCCGAGTGGAATGAGGACGATAAACGCATGCCCGGACATTTTTTTGGGCAGCAATGTTCTCATCGTTGAGTAGCGATTTACACGATTACCGAGTAACTCATGTATAACCTCGCGCGGATTGATCGACCTTTGCGTATTGCTCAAATTGCACCGCTTTATGAAAGCGTTCCCCCGAAACTCTACGGAGGCACCGAGCGCGTTGTGTCCTACCTCAGTGACGAACTCGTCCGGCAAGGACACGACGTGACACTGTTTGCCAGCGGCGACTCCGTCACGCGGGCAAAGCTCGTCGCCTGTTGTCCCCAATCGCTGCGCCTGGATTCGGGATGCCAGGACCTGCTGGCCCCCCATGTGCTGATGTTGGAACGGGTCTTTCAACAGGCCAACCATTTTGACATCCTTCATTTCCATTG
>DATGIQ010000481.1:0-19783 GCA_035295665.1 Gemmataceae bacterium
ATCTCGAGCCGAGCCGGAGAAGTGGGCACCGGAGAACCAGCCGGCCAGCAAACCGCCCAGCACCGCGTCACCCGGCGGTAGACGATCTTCGAGCCGCTCCACGGTGGGACGATCACCCGGACGGCGTTTCGATGCAGACTCAAGAGAAACGCGATGACGCATGGCTACCTCCCCCGGGCAAGGCAAAACCGGTGGAAGGAGCCGTGCCACCGCGTTGTTTCCTTGTCCCGTGAATACGGAATGGATTCGTCCCGGTGCGTATCTTCGACCGAGCCTATAACGGCGACAACCGGTTTGCAAGCGTTATCTGAAAAAATGGAGAAACCGGTGGCCGGGTCGCCGGGAGTGAATCCCACGGCATCGATAGACAATACGGATGGTTTGCGAAAACCTTACACGGGCTGGGTGCCTTCTGCGGCGAATTTGCAGCAGGCTCTGCGGTCTGGGCGGGCCTTACGTGTGTGCATTCCAGCGAACGATCTGTTCGCCGACCTGGCGTACCTGCTCGTCGGTCATCTGCGGATACATGGGCAAGCTAAGGATTTCCCGGCAAACCTGTTCTGTCTGGGGAAGTCCCCTACCGCCCAGGACAACCCGGTCTTGATAGGCGGGCTGCAAGTGGACGGGGAGCGGATAATGGATTGCCGTGCCGATCGCGTTTTCCCGCAGGAACTGTCGAAGGCGTTCCCGATCCCCGGTGCGCACGACATACAGATGGTAAACGTGCTCGACATCATTCCCGGCCTGGGGCAGCCGAAGTGTCGTGCGGGAGAGCAGACGTTCATAAGCCCGCGCCAATTCGCGGCGGCGACCGTTTTCCGACGCCAAATGGGTGAGCTTCACCCGCAACACGGCTGCTTGCACTTCGTCCAGCCGGCTATTCATCCCAGGAAGGGCGCTCACATACCGTTCGCGCCAGCCATATTCTCGCAGCAGCCGCGTCCGTTCGGCCACATCGGCTGCATTGGTCGCCACGGCGCCGCCGTCTCCCAGCGCGCCCAAGTTCTTGGTGGGATAGAAACTGTAGGCCGCCACATCGCCCCAGGTCCCGACCTTTCGTCCTTGGAGGGTGGCTCCATGCGCCTGGGCACAATCCTCGATCACCCGGAGATCGTGACGCCGGGCAATGTCGAGGATCGCTGCCATATCGGCAGGATGACCATAGAGGTGGACCGGGACCACCGCTTTCGGCCGACTGGCCTGCCGTACCGCATCTTCTAGCTGGTTGGGATCCAGCGTAAACGTCCGGGGATCGATGTCCACCAGCACCGGCGTGGCTCCGGCCAATTCAATCGCGGCCACGGTCGCGACTGCTGTATGGGAGACGGTGAAGACCTCGTCTCCCGGGCCAATGCCGCAAGCCCGCAGAGCAAGGTGGAGCGCTTCCGTGCCGCTGCCAACACCGACCGCGTGCGCCAACCCCATTGCCTTGGCAAATTCCTGCTCGAAAGCAGTGACTTCCGGCCCGAGAATGTACCAGCCGCCTTCAAGGACCCGGCGAACCGCGGCGTCGAGCGCTTCTTTGTGGGCCTGGTAATTGGCTTTGGGATCGGCGAATGGCAGCAATGGTCGAGCAGGCACGGGTCTCCTCCCTCTCCGATGGGTGGCGCGGCTCGCATACTGTGCCGCAGCCGTGGCGGCTTACAGATAGTGCGGCAAATGTTCGCGATAAAAGTCCAGAGTACGAGTTAATGCTTCCCGCAAGGGCACTTTTGGCTCCCAGCCTAACGTTGACCGGATCCGGTCGAAATTGGCGTAGTAATCACCGATATCAATTCGCCGGCGATCGGTAGGAAAGGAGCGGGTAACGTAGCGGCCGCCGCCGTTGATCTGGACGAGCAGGTCGGCCAAGTCCTTCAGGCTGATCACGCAATCGCCGCCCAAGTTGAAGACTTGGCCATTGGACGCTTCATTGGCGGCAGCCAGCAGAAAAGCATCGACGGCATCGTCCACGTAGGTGAAATCGCGGAGTTGATGTCCCTCCCACACCTCGAACGGTTGGCCCTCCACGAGTAAGCGAATCCAGATGCCGACAAAGGTTTGACGGGCATCCTTGACGCGCATGCGCGGGCCAATCGTGTTGGTCAGGCGCAAGGCACAGGCTCGAACATCATAGACATTGTTGTAGAGGATGTGATATTCCTCTCCCGCAATCTTGTTCACGCCGTTGACATCGACCGGGCCGAGGAGATGGTTCTCGTCCACCGGCAGATACTTTGGTTTGCCATAAATCTGGCGGGTACTGGCGTATACGACCTTGATGCGCGGATTGTATTTGCGGCAGGCTTCCAGAATCGAAAGCTGAGCCCGGCAATTGATGTCGAGGTCGGTGTACGGGTTTTGCATGGAATCGGCGTGACTGGTTTGCCCGGCCAGATTGAACAGGAAGTCCTGTCCTTGCACGAGATAGCGCATGCTGTGTTCGTCGCGGACATCGGAGATGTTGACCTGAAGCTTCTCCTCGAGGCCGGCGATGTTGAACAGATTCCCGCCATATTCGGGAACCAGGCTATCCGCGACCGTAACCCGAGCCCCCAGTTCGACCAGGCGCCGTGCCAAGGCGGAGCCGATGAACCCTAAACCGCCCGTGATCAGGATACGCTGTCGTGAAAAGATTTCTGCATTCATGCGCCGATCCGCCTACCGAAGCCAAGACGTCCTTTTCCAGGCCCCAATACTAATCGAAAACTGGCCGCCGACAAATACGACTGTTCGGGATTTCCAGCGAATAGAGAATCCCCGGAAAGGGTGGGAAATTGAAAATGAGAGGTTGAAAATTGCCCCTCATTCCCGCGTTCCCAAACTCTGTTTGGGAACGCGGGAATGAGAGAACCAGCGAACGACGGGCAAACTGCCCAGAATGGGCCAGCTTGCTCGGACCGCGGTGGGTGCGTCTTCCCGTTTTCAATTCCCGATCAAGTTGCCGAGTATTTGTGCCACTTCGGCCAACTGAAAGGGCTTCTGAAAGACATGCGCAGCTCCTCGTTGCAGCAGTTCATCATGACTGTAACTGCCGGCCTGACCAGTCATGAAACAGGAGCGAATCTGGGGATTGAGCTGGCACAGAGCGGACAGGGTTTGCGGACCATCCAGGCCGGGCATGCGGACGTCCAGCAGCACGGCATCGATCTCGGAGCGATTCTGCTGATAAATCTGGAGTGCGTCCTGGCCATCGGCCGCCAGCCATACAGCAAAGCCGTATTGCCGCAACCCCACGTCCAGGAGGGTACGCACCGCATCATCATCATCCACAACCAGGATGCCGGGCTTACGCGGATTGGCAATCGGCGTTGGATTCGTTGCGGTAAGGCAGCACGATTCTGGCGAAGACGGGGCGGTAAAGTCGAGATGGGATCGAACCACGGTGATAGCCTCTTCCCCAAAGGTGAGCGACGCTTGACCGGGCAACACTGCGACGGACCAAGCGATTCAAAGACGACATCGCGACCGGGGAGATCGGCAGGGACCAAATCGGCAGCTGGCTGGTTGCGGGCAACCGCAGGACGAGCCGATCCGAGGAGAAAGGTTCGCTCTGTTCCTGTGCGGTTGCGTCGCAAATGCGATGCCGCCGAACCGGCAGCGCGCTCCGCTGCCGGTGTGCCTGCCGCAACGTTCAGGGCAGCAATGGCTTAGGCCAGTTTTCGCACGCTATGAGTGGAGGGAAAGCGAGGTTCGCTGTTCAGTTCGATTAACACCTCTGAGCGGCCTGCGCTAACCGGTGTCAACAGGGTGCAGGCAGAATCGGACCGTTTCTGGTACACTCGAAACGGATCCCTCGGCGAAGTCCGACTTACCCAGAAGAACTGGTGTGACTTCCTTACAACGGGTCAAGCACCATGCGAATTCTCGTCACCGGCGGGGCAGGCTATATCGGCAGCCATACCGTTCTGCTCTTGCTGTCTCGGGGTCACGATGTCTATGTCTACGACAATCTGTCGATGGGCCATCGGCAGGCCGTGCCGGCGGATCGGTTGATCGAAGGCGATCTAGGCGACCGCGCGCGTCTGGATCATGCGATCCTGGAAAACCGCATCGAAGCCGTGATGCATTTCGCCGCGTTCGCCTTTGTCGGCGAGTCCGTGCGTCAGCCGGCAAAATACTACCTGAATAATCTCGTCCACACCTTGGGTTTGATGGAAGTCATGCGGCGGCAGGGGGTCTGGCGGTTTGTCTTTTCCAGCACCTGCGCAACCTACGGCGTGCCCGAGCGCGTGCCCATCACCGAGGATCTGCCCCAGCATCCAATCAATCCCTATGGCAACGCGAAATTGGCCGTGGAATGGGCGCTGGCCGATTATGCGAGAGCCTACAGCTGGGGTTTCGCCGCCCTGCGCTATTTCAACGCCGCCGGCGCCAGTACCCATGCCGACATTGGTGAGGACCACGATCCAGAGACGCATCTGATCCCGCTCGTCTTGCAAGCCGCCCTGGGCCAACGACCGCACATCGAAATCTTCGGCACCGATTACGACACGCCGGACGGCACCTGCATCCGCGATTACATTCACGTGGAGGATCTGGCCGAGGCGCATCGGCTCGCGCTGGAGCATCTGGAGCCGGGCAAAGGGCTGCACTACAACGTGGGTATCGGCCACGGTTACAGTGTTCGCGAAGTAATCCGGACAGCAGAGGAAGTAACCGGCCGGGCCGTGCCGGTCAGGGAAGGGCCGCGCCGACCCGGCGATCCTCCGATCCTCGTCGCTTCCGCCCTGAAGATCCAAGAGGAATTGGGCTGGCAGCCACGCTATACAGAACTGCGGCCAATCCTGGAAACCGCTTGGCATTGGCACCGCAAGCACCCCAAAGGTTACGGTGATTGACCACCCGGCCCGGCTTGACAGTTTTTAAGCAAGCGTGTTACAAGCCTGGGAAGGCATTTCCAGCGAATCCTTTTCGTTTTGCAGCGGGCAGCACCACCGCTGGAAAGCGGAGAGCGCATCCGTGGATGGCCGCCAAGGACCCCAGGGATGGGGGAGCGCTCATGCTCAAGCGCAGCAGCCAGCTTCTGTGTGTCTGGTTCGTTCTGTGGGACCTGATCTTGACGGGGACGGCGTGGGTGGGGGCGTACTATGTCCGGTTCGCCTCCGGCTGGATTCCGATCCGCAAACCGCCGCCGAGTGCCTCCCTCTGCTGGCGCATCTTGCCGGTCGTTCTCTTGCTCGCGGTCATCAGTTACCAGCTGACCGGCCAGTACACAATCCACCGCTTGCGACGATTCCGCGAAGAAATGGTCGGCGCCATCAAGGGGACCGTACTCTTGTCGTTGCTCGTGATGGCTTCGACGTTCTACCTTCACGAAAAATACGAATCGCGGGCCACGATGCTGCTCTTTTCGGTGTTCACGGCTGCCGGAATCCTGACCTCACGCCGCCTAAGCTGGTTTTCCATTCGCTATTTGCGAAGCTGTGGCTTCAACCAGAGCCTGGCCATCATCGTTGGCACGGGTCGGGTGGCGCGGAAAACCGCCTGGGCGTTGCGGCACGCCAGTTGGATGGGTATCCGTAACCTCGGCTTCGTCGAAGACCAGCCGAACCGCTGGACGAGCGATCTCGATATCCTGGGCACGACCGCCGATCTGCCGCGGCTCGTTCGCACATACGGTGTGGAACATGTCTTCATCTCGCTGCCTTTGACCCGCTATCACGAAGCCCGGCACGTCTTCGACACGTTATCGCAGACCGTGGTCGAGGTGCGCTTGGTTGCCGATGTGCCGAACCTGGCCGGGCTGTCGTTGACGACCAGCAACCTGGATGGGCTGCCGGTCATCGGCCTCCGCGAGAGTCCCCATTTTGGACTGAACGTCGTGGTCAAGCGCGCCATGGACGTGGCCATGTCGCTGTCGGCCCTGCTGGTTTTATCCCCGGTGATGGCGCTCATCGCCCTGCTGGTGAAAGCAACCAGCTCGGGGCCGGTGTTCTATCGGCAAGAGCGGTGCGGTTTGAATGGCCGGCCTTTCCAGATGCTCAAGTTCCGCAGCATGCGCGTCGATGCCGAGGACCAAACGGGGGCGATCTGGGCCCAAAAAGAGGACCCCCGCCGTACTCCACTTGGCCGCCTGCTGCGCCACACCAGCTTGGATGAATTGCCCCAATTGATCAATGTGTTGAAGGGAGACATGAGTCTGGTTGGCCCCCGGCCGGAACGCCCTGTCTTCATTCAGCAATTCAGCAAGACCATTCCGAACTATATGGCCCGCCATTGCGTCAAAGCCGGCATCACTGGCTGGGCCCAGGTCCACGGCTGGCGCGGCAACACGTCCCTTCGCAAGCGCGTCCAGTACGACCTGTATTACATCACCCACTGGACTCCGTGGCTGGATCTTCGCATCCTGTGGATGACGGTCGTTCATGGGCTGTTTCATCGGAATGCATATTAGCATGCTGGATTACCTGCCCGGAGCGCCAGCGACAGATTCCGACGTGGCAACCCTTCGCGGGCGATCCAGGCCTGTATCGGTTAGCCGCGACATTCGCCGGCATCCTTCTCTCGTTCCGTGTTGCCTCTGAAACGAAAAGCCGTTTCCAGAAACTGCGCTCGTTTTGACCGGGTCGATACGTTTATTTTGGCAGAGGGCTCCGGGCTCTCGATTGGCCCGAGGCGAGGACCGGACCCTTGGAGCACGGGCGGGCCATTTGTGCGACCCGCCCCGAGTGGACCGTTCGTGCTCCGCCCCGTGTTGCCCTTTTCGCTCAAAGAATCGTCGATTCCCAAGCTGACGCGACAACGGAGAAATGGATTTCGCGCAGTCCTCACGGAGTGTTTGCTCGAGACCCCATGTTGCAGCGAAGACGGCTATCAATAGATATGCGGCCGTCGCTCTTATCGACACCTCTCCACTCATGCAACCGTATCGGTGAACCTTAGGGAACAATTCGCTGCCCCGGAGTGGGCCGTCGGGCAACTGGTTGACCGAGCGCACTTGCTTCGGAGCTTGACTGGCATGCCCTTGCCTGAGCGGTTACTACAAGCAGACCGGGGAGCTGACTGGTTTTTGAACCGCAAGAAGCCGATTCCGCCCCCCAGCGAGGTTTCTCATCACCGCGGCCTACGGCCGCTGTTTGCGTACTCCGTGATCCGCTGTCCGTAGGCCGCAGCAACAAGCAATCCACTTCGCCGCTAGCACTGGGCATCCTCGAGCGCCTATGATGATTATCGGCAACGAGTTGAACCAAAGCCTTGCTACGGACTACGGACTTCTGTGATGTTTGTCGATCGGGTTGCAATATACGTCAAAGGCGGCGACGGTGGCCGGGGCTGTTGCAGCTTCCGGCGTGAAAAGTATGTGCCGCGCGGCGGCCCCGATGGCGGGGATGGCGGCGACGGCGGCGATGTCGTTGTCCGTGCCGTGGCCGGCACGGATAACTTGGCCGGCATCATTCACCGCAAACATTGGCGAGCACCCGCCGGGGGTGCCGGACAAGGGGATAATTGCCACGGCCGGCGCGGCCGCGAGCTCGTGATTGACGTTCCTCCGGGGACAATCATCCGCGACCGCGACCGCGGCAATGTCCTGCGCGATCTGACCGAAGCGGGCCAGCAAGTTGTCGTCGCTCATGGCGGCCGGGGCGGCCGGGGCAACCGGGCCTTTGCCACGGCCACCAATCGCGCTCCCCGCGAGACGCAGCCAGGAACGCCGGGCGAGGAGCGGTGGATCGTTTTGGAGCTCAAGATGATCGCCGACGCCGGATTAATCGGCTTGCCCAACGCTGGTAAATCGACGCTGCTCAGCCGGCTGTCGCGGGCCCAACCGGAGATCGCCGATTATCCATTCACTACCAAGCATCCCAATTTGGGGTTGGTAACCGTTGGTTCCGATCGAGCCTTTGTGCTGGCCGACCTGCCGGGCTTGATCGAAGGGGCCCACCACGGTGTCGGGCTGGGGCATGAATTCTTGCGGCATGTGGAGCGAACGCGCCTTCTGGTTCACCTGGTCGAACCGCTCCCGGCCGACGGCAGTGATCCCGTGCAGAACTATCGCATCATCCGCCGCGAGCTGGAGCTGCACAGCCAAGCCTTGGCCGACAAACCCGAAATCGTGGCCGTCAGCAAAGCTGAGTTGACCGGCAGCGAAGAGGTTCGTCAACGGCTGGCGCGGGAGCTGGGCCGTGAGGTCCTCGCGATTTCTGCGGTAACAGGGCAGGGGTTGGCTCAGCTGGTTCGGAACGTAGTCGAGATGCTGAATGCACTCCCCGTCGAGGCTGGAAAATGAAGCCTGCCGTCGTTGCCGATGTGGGGAACACTCGCATCAAATGGGGCCGCTGCCATGACGGCCAGGTTGTCGATGCAGTTTCGCTGCCGCCGGACGATCCCCAGGCGTGGCAGGAACAGATCCGGCTGTGGAATCTGGCCAGGCCGAGTTTCTGGGTAGCGGCCGGCGTTCATCCCCAGCGGCGCGACCGCCTGGCGGAATGGCTCCGCGAGCAGGGCGATTCAATCCACGTCCTGAACTCGTCGCAGGAATTGCCGCTACGTGTTTTGGTAGAGCAACCGGATCGCGTGGGTATCGATCGACTCCTGAACGCGGTAGCCGCATCGCGCCGAGTGCGGCCCGACCAGCCGGCGATCCTGGTCGATGCGGGTTCGGCGATTACCGTCGATTACCTGGACGAACTGCAAGCGTTTGCCGGGGGGGCCATCCTTCCGGGGATCCGGCTCATGGCCCGGTCTCTGCACGACTACACGGCTCTGTTGCCGCTGGTGAACGTAGAACATGCGGCACCGCCAATGCCAGCCACGTCCACGGCGGCAGCCATCGAAGCGGGCATTTATTGGGCCGCCGTGGGAGCCATCCAGGCTCTGGTCCGACGGCTCCAAACCGTCACCACAATCGGTGCAGAACTCTATCTGACGGGCGGGGACGGGCCGCTTCTGGCGATGGCATTGGATGTTGAAGTTTGGCCGAACATGACTCTGGAAGGGATTCGCATCGCTGCGGAAGCACTGCCATGAGCCTCGTCGGAACCGGCGAAACGATGGTTGCCTGTTTGACGCCACCGGGCAAAGCGGCCATCGCCACGTTGTCTCTCTGGGGGCCGCGTGCCTGGGACGTTGTCCGCCAGCTCTTCCGAGCGCGTCGGGGACGGCAGCCACAATTGCCGGCCAAGCCTGAAAGAGGGCCGCTCTGGTTCGGCCAATTGGGGGAAGCTACGTCGGAGGAAGTGGTCGTCACGCTGAAAGAAGCCGGCCCAGTCCCCGGCGTCGAGATCCATTGCCATGGCGGGCACGAGGTGATCCGCCTCCTGCTGGAGACGCTTGCCGCACAGGACGTGCAGGTCTGTTCTTGGCAAGAACTCTTCCGACGGACAAGCACCGATACGCTTCGCTCAGCCGCGGCCATCGCCCTGGCCGATGCGATCACGGTGCGCACGGCTGCCATCCTGCTAGACCAATACCACGGCGCCCTGGATCGAGCCATTCAGACGATTCTTACATGCTGGGCCGAGGGGGAATCAGAGACGGGTTCACGGCTCCTTCAAGATTTGGTCCGGCATGTGGACCTGGGCCGGCATCTGACGTCGCCTTGGCGACTGGTGGTAGCGGGCGCGCCCAACGTCGGCAAGAGCAGCTTGATCAACGCGTTGGCCGGCTACCAACGCTGTGTAGTCGCACACACCCCTGGCACGACACGCGACCTTGTGACGGTTTCCATCGCCATCGATGGTTGGCCGATTGAGCTTACCGATACTGCGGGGCTGCGTCCGACCGCGGAACGCCTCGAAGAGCAGGGCATGGACCGCGCCCGGCAGGCCGTTGAGGCGGCCGATCTGTGCTTGTGGGTCCTGGATGGATCGGCTCCGCCGGTTTGGCCGGCGGATCAGACGCAGACGATGCGTTTCGTGGTCAATAAGGTGGACTTGGAGGCGGCCTGGGATTGGGACCAGGCGGCTGGCGCGGTACCAGTTTCCGCATTGACGGCGAGTGGATTAGCAGAGCTATGCGATGCTGTCTCCGGGTGGCTCGTGCCGCAGGTGCCGCCGCCGGGTGCCGCAGTCCCCTTCACGCCCCAACTTTCAGCCCAGATCGAAGCAGCCTGGCGCTGCCACGCCGCGGGACACGCAGAAGAGGCAAGGCAGATCCTGGCAACGATGAGGTGCTCTCCGAGCGAACCAGGCCGGACCTCCGGATGAGTCGCGCGGAAAGCGCAGGAGAACAGCCATGCAACTGTGCAAGGTGCAGCTCGCCGGTGGAGAAATTCGTGTCGGGGCCCTGTCGGAAGGTCATGTCCGCTTCCTGGATCAGGAAGATCATGTCGGCATGGGTTCGCTGAGCGAAATCCTGTATTCCGAGGATCCGGCGATCGTTGCCCGTGACCGGATCGACGACCGCGCCCGCAGCGTGCCGCTACAGGAGTTAACCTTCTTGCCCCCTCTCGACCAGCAGGATGTCTGGGCCGCCGGAGTTACGTACAAGCGGAGCCGAGAGGCCCGGGAGCGGGAATCCGCTGGGGCTGCAAGCTTCTACGATCTAGTCTACACGGCTCCGCGGCCGGAGTTGTTTTTCAAGGCCACCGCAAGCCGGGTGGTTGGGCACGGCGATCCGGTCCATGTTCGCCGGGACAGCAAGTGGAGTGTGCCGGAGCCGGAATTGGCGCTGGTCCTGTCGCCGCACTTACAGATCGTCGGCTACACGATCGGAAACGATATGAGTGCCCGCGACATCGAGGGGGAGAACCCGCTCTACCTGCCGCAGGCCAAGGTCTATGATCATTCCTGTGCCCTCGGCCCGGTCATTACACTGGCCCAGGCGATGCCGCCCCTGAATCAGGTCACCATTCGCATGATCATCGAGCGCGGTAGAGCCACGGTATTTGACGGCTCGACTTCGCTGACGGCGATGCAGCGCACGTTCGCAGAGTTGACCCATTGGCTGGGTCAGGAGAACAGCTTTCCGCACGGTGCCATCCTTCTCACCGGCACCGGCATCGTTCCGCCGGATGAGTTCACTCTCTTGGCCGGCGATCGCGTTTCGATCGATGTAACCGGAATTGGGCGGCTCACCAACTTCGTGCAGCAGCGCGGATAGCAGTCGCCGCGCTGACCGTGAGGGGGGCGGATCAGTATGGGGCGCGCATCTTGGCGCTGCGCAGCCAGGCGTTGTACCACAAATCCATCGTGAACTGGGCACCGATGCGGCAGCGCTCCAGGATGAAGGCACGGCTTTCCGGAGTCGGTTTTTCGATTGCCCCGGCGGCGTCCAGCTCGTAACACCGTGCCACCTGACCGTGGGACTCCTGAATCCGCTGCATGACGTACGCCCACACGTCATCGATCAGCTTCGGTTCCAGGCCCCGCGCGAGCTCTTCCGGGGTCAGGCCATTCTTCTCTGGGAAGGCATCGATCCGGGCGTGGATGCCGCGCTGTACCATTTGGCCATTGGGGCCCTTCTTGCCGTCGTAGTCGCGGGTCGTGTGCAGGGGCATCGCGGCATCGGCGGTAAAATGGGCAAGGCTGCCGGCATAAACCAAACATTTCATGCGTGCCGTTTCGTTGTTGGGATCGGACCGGTAATCGTAAAACGCGCAACAGAGGCGCTCATAGTTCTCCATGATGGCATACGGGAGCATGCCGGTCCGCTCGGGGAGCTGCTTGAGCTGAGCCAAGAGAGCCACGGCCCGATAGCGGTCCGTGGGCAGCTCCTTGCCACCATAGTCTTCCAAATCGATATAGTGGTCCGGGGACTCGGCAGCCCGCAAATGGGGCGTATCCGGATTCTTCCAGCGATCGGGATCGCCCGAACAGTGGGCCAGGTGTTTACCACCTGCACGCAGAAACGCCGGCACCGCATCGGGGAGCCTTTGGCCTGCGGCCTCGGCAATGGTTTCATGTCCTTTCACCCACCAAGCAGGAGCGCTACCGGCAACGGCCAGTATGAAGAAGACCGAGCCGAACGTGCATTTTCGCATACTGGGGAAACCTCCACGTGCCTGTCGAACCGGGTCTGGCAACGGTAACACACTCCGAACATGCAGGCTATGCTGCCCCGGATTCGATTGCAAATGAATTCTCGTTTGCTTGCCGGCTGTTCCGGCCGGCAGGACATTGCCGAAATTACAAACCAAGAGGCGCGCTCCGACTCCGTGCGGAGTTCGTCTCCAATCAGGGAGGGTGCAGCAATGCGAGGCATGTTGGCCGTATGTCTGGGCCTGGCTCTTGGCCTTCCCGTGCCGCCCTGCCGTGCCGACGATGGATCCTCTCCCCCTCCTTACACGGACGAGGCTCCGCTGGTCACCCTTGGCCGGCCCGTTCCACTCGGCGTGACCTCCCAAAAACCGGCTGCGGACAGCGTCCAGATCGACGTCCAGCTCCGTCCGGCCGCTTACCTGCCGCCCCCGCCGCCGGAAGGGACACCGAACATCCCCGCGGCCGCGATTGCCGGACCGCCTCTCGCCGCACCGCCGCCGGGAGCTGTGATTACCCCGCCGAACCCGACCGAGCAATACAACTGCGGCGTCGTCACTCGAAGCCCCGGTTCTGATCCATCGTATTGGGAGAAGTGCCGCCAATTCTTCACAGGCATTCCCGGCTATGTGAGCGAGGAAGTCGGTCGCCGGCCTCTCTTCCAGAGCGACCATGCCTTCGATGGCTTTATTTCGCCCATCACCAATCCTTTTTTCTTCGAAGACCCGCGATCCCTGACCGAGGTCCGGCCGCTGTTCCTTTACCAGAGCACCCCCATTCACAATCCGATTTTCCACGGGGGAGACATCGAATACGCCGGGCTCCAAGCACGGTTGGCGTTCACCGATTGCTTCTCGCTCGTCCTGACCAAACTCGGCGAGGTCTGGATCGAGCCGCACAATGCCACGCCGGACATCCAACCGCACGCCGGCTTTTCCGAGCTGGTGATTGGTCCTAAATACACGTTCTGGCGCGGTGAGTCGACCGGAACGTTAGCCGCGGTGGGCCTCAACCTCGATGTTCCCGCCGGCAGCCGGCAAGTGGTGCAGAATACGGGATCGCTCTCGCTGGAACCCTATTTGAGCGTGGGGCAAAGCTTTGGCCATACCAGTTACGGCACATTCCAGGCTCTCGGCACGTTCGGCTACAACTTCAGTGTCGATAGCCAGCGCAGCGATAATCTGTTCCTGAGCTTGCACCTGGACTTCGACTACGCCGGCCTGCACAAGATTTATCCCCTGGTGGAGCTGAACTGGTTTCATTACACCTCCAACGGCAAGGCACGCACTCTCAACTTTGAAGGCGGCGACTTGTTCAACTTTGGCTCGAGTCAGGTTTCCGGACATGATGATTTGTCGCTGGCGGTGGGTGGACGCTTCAAGCTGAACGAATGCTTTCAGATGGGCTTGGCAGCCGAGGTTCCTGTCACCAGCCACCGGCGGGATTTGATGGATTATCGGCTGCTCGTGGATTTGATCTTCCGATATTAGCTTCGCGATTGAGGCTCGGTTTTCCCCTCACTACAATCCGGTCATGGCCAATCAGCGGGGAGAAACGGGTGCAGAGTACATTTCTACTGGTCTGGCTCACAAACGTTTATCCTCTGTGGCGTGCCTGGCAAGCGAATCGGCAGACCAGTCTGCTTCATACCATCTACTGGGTCCTCGCCAGCTGGGTGGCATGGGGTGCGGCCGTGGGTAGTGCGGCGAGCTGGCCTTCGCTGGCCGCAACGGCAAGCTGCTATACCGCGTTGTCCTTGACCGGCTGCGGGGCGGTTGCAGTGCTCGGCGCCCGCCGTCCGGGGGTCAATGCCTGGAATATGGTGGTTGGGGCCCTCCTTGCGGTCGACCTTCTCGCATTGGCCGAGAGCTGGTTGACAGGAGGAACCTTTCGGTTCAATCCCTTTCAATGGGTTTGCGTTGCGGGCCCGGTGGCGGTGGGCGTGTTGAATTACGTGCCGACGCCGCTTGCCCCGGCGGCGCTGTCGCTGTTGCTTGGCTGCGCCCTTGAATTGATGGCCCTTGTCCTTCCGCTTGGCCGTGGGCAAGACTCGCCGGCAATCCGTGAAGTAGGCTGGATCGCTCTCGTGTTCACCCCTTGGATCGCTTTTGCCTGCCTTCGCCGGGCACCTTCGGCCGGATCTGAGTTCGATCGGACTTGGCGCGATTTTCGAAATCGGTTCGGTTTTATCTGGGGGCAAAGGCTGCGGGAGCAGTTTAATCGGTCGGCCGCCAACGCCGGCTGGCCCGTTGTCCTGCGTTGGCAAGGGCTCCGTTTGCAGTCGGGATCACAACCACCCGAAGAGTCCGTTCAAACCACCATTCTCGCCACGTTGCGAGCTCTCTTGAAACGGTTCGGCCCTGCCGCCGAACGGTCCCTGTCGGAGCGCGACGAGAATCGGACGGGAGCAGGAGATTAGTAGCCGCCCATCCCGCCCGGTCCAGCACCGAAGCGTCCCGGTGTGGTCTGGAATTGCTCGTTCGGCTTTTTCTCGAGCTGCTGCTTCTTGAATTGGCCGCTGTCCAGGGTCTCCTTGGGATAGGCGGGCGGCGCGCTGAACCGGGAATCGTCCGTAGGGGGTAGAGTGTATTCCTCGTGTAGCGGTGGCTTGATCGTGGTGTTCTGCGTTTGGCAGCCCGCCAGACCAAGCACGGCGGCGCTCAGAAAGCCTATCCCAATTCGCAATCTGCGCATGGGATCCCTCCCCTCGGCAACCCGTACGCGGTGGCGCATCCCCCAGGCCACCGGGGCAGGGACTATACTGCGGCTAGAACTCCGGTCAAGAGCAAGATGCCCAGTGAGCGGTCACAACTTGCCGGCTTTCGCCTTGGAGAAGCGATCTGCGACCGCGGTCCAGTTGACGACGTTCCACCAGGCATCGACATAATCGGGGCGTTTGTTTTGGTATTTCAAGTAATAGGCGTGTTCCCAGACGTCGACGCCCAGGACCGGCACCTGCCCATTCATGTACGGGCTGTCCTGGTTGGGAGTACTGAGAATCTGGAGCTTGCCGTCGGCCAACACGAGCCAGGCCCAGCCGCTGCCGAATCGGCTCACGGCCGCCTGTTTTAGCTGTTGCTGGAAGGCAGCAAAGTCACCGAAGGTCTTTTGGATCTCATCCGCCAGCGGCCCCGACGGTTTACCGCCACCTTTGGCCATAATTTGCCAAAACATCGTATGGTTGGCATGGCCTCCTCCGTTGTTGATGACCGCTTGGCGGATCTTCTCTGGTACCCGTTTGATCTCGCGCAACAGCTGTTCGACAGGCAGATTCTGCAGATCGGCATGCTCCTCCAGCGCCTTGTTCAGGTTGTCCACATAGGCCTTGTGATGCCGGCCGTGATGGATCTCCATCGTCATCTTGTCGATGTACGGTTCCAGAGCATCGGCGGGATAAGGCAAGGGGGGCAACGTGTATGCCATGGCGTCCTCCCATTTGAAAAGAAATGCAGGCCTCCTGCTCTGTTGATCCGTCCCCAATGAGATCCCAAATGCAGGGAGGCTCTTGAGTGATCCCTCGGACCAGCCAGACAACGACGGCTGTGCTGCGCTGGTAATTTATTCAGAATCGCTTTGAAGGCAACAGAGTTGGCGGAGTAGTTCCCGCGGAACCGGAAGTGGGACACAATTCGAGTTGATCTGATTCGCCGGTGTGCACTTATCCTCTTTTGCCGCATATCATATCACCACATTGCCCAGACGAACCCGCATCCCAGGCAGGAGTTCCTTGTGAAGCGCGTGGCAATATTTTGGCCGGGCGACTACCGTCATCGCCCGAATGAATGGGCACGGCCCCAGATCACCGAGGCGACGCACCAACTGCAAAAAGCCCTGCGCAAGCTCGGCCGCAAGCCCTATGTCCTGCGCGGCTTCCTGACCCGTCCCGATGAGGCCATCACCAAGCTTGGACCAATCGACGATCCCACCATCGGCACCTTCGTCCACTGGACCTATGGTCCTCACACCTGCGACGGCGTCGTGGGCAAAGACAATCCGCTCTTGCTGGCCAGCAATTTTTCAGGCCGGTGGCCTGGGTTGGTGGCCTTGCTCAATACCGGTGCATGTCTGGAAAGCCTCAACCGCCGCTTCTCGCGCATCTGGACCTCGGCTTCCGACTGGACCAAAGACAAAGGGTTCATGGCCCGCCTGGACGAATGGTGCTCGACCGGTCAGATTCGTTATCCGGAGGACGAGCTTCACTTCACCGCTCCCGTTAGCTTCGAGGCTCGCTTCCTGGCCGATGCCGTGGCCTCCGAGATTCACCAACGCCGCATCCTGGCATTGATGCTCGGGGATACGTCGATGGGCATGATCAATGGCTACTTTGGCCCGCGGCTGCTTTCCCGCCATGGTTTCGCCGAACATAAGGTAGACCAAGCCTGGCTTCCCGCGCGCATGCAGCAGGTCAAGCCCGATCGCGTGGACCAGGCCTTTCGGTTTGTGAAACAAAAAGGGATTCAATTCCACTGGCAAGAAGACGATGCGGCCGACTTTACCGAGGAGTCTACCCGAACGCAGCTGCGGATGTACCTTGCAGTGCTCGATTTGATGGAGGAGTTCAAGTCAGACTGCCTCGGTTGGCAATACCAGCTCGGTCTGTTGCCCGTGTTGCCGCCCAGCGATTTTTGCGAAGGGCTGCTCAATTCCACCTGTCGGCCGGAGTCGAATGGTGACGTCCTCATCACCAGTACCGAGGCCGATCAGGGCAATTTGGTCGCCATGGAGCTGATGAAGCGGCTCCTTTTGAAGAAAGGACTGCACCAGGGGGTGATGTTTCACGATGTGCGTTGGGGCGGCAACTACCAGGGCCGATGGCTGTGGGTCCTGCTCAATTCCGGTAGTTGCGGAGCCTATGCGTTCAACCACAAGCCCGAGACGTTGACCGGCGTGCACAGCTACCGTCAGCCAGCCGGCTATTTCCCTATCCCTGGAGGCACATTTGCCGGTGAGAGTCTGCCGGGCAAGATGACCTGGGCGCGGGCGTTCATCAAGAACGATGTCTTGTGGATGGATGTCGGTCAGGGAGAGGTGGTCAAGCTGCCGCCGCGGGTACGAGATGCCTGGTGGAGCGGCACAACGCGGCAGTGGCCGTTCATGGCGGCAGACCTGGGTTGCTCGATGGAAACGGTCATGGCCCACTATCTGAGCAACCACATCGCAGTGGCGTATGGCGATATTTTCGGTGAAATGGTGGCACTCAGCCAGGCACTCGGATTCAAGGTGCGGGTGATGCGCAGTCGCTGAACGACAGCGCAGAACCGGCGCGAAAGCAACAGGGAATCGACGAAGATGGACGGAAACCTGAGCCCGACGACTCCTTCACCCGGCCGGCGGCTTCGTCAAGCTTGGACTGCTCACCCGATCGCCGTGCCCGGCGTGTTCGATGCCCTGGTTGCACGGATGGCGCACCGTCTCGGCTATCCGGCGATCTATCTGTCCGGCGCGACCCTGTCGGCGGCCGCCGCGGTTCCGGATGTCGGTCTGCTCACCCTGAATGATTTCGCCGAAGCCGCGCGTTCCATCACGGTGGCGTGCCCGCTGCCGCTGCTATGCGATGCCGATACCGGCTTTGGGGAAGCGCTCAATGTGGAGCGCACGGTTAGCCTCCTCGAACGGGCCGGCGTTGCCGGCATCCATCTTGAGGACCAGCAGTTGCCCAAGCGGTGTGGCCACCTGTCGGGCAAACAACTCGTGGAGCCCGAGATCATGGCCGCGAAATTACGCGCGGCGATCCAGGCTCGTCGCGATCCCGATTTTGTGATCGTCGCCCGAACCGATGCGCGGGGCGTGACGGGCTTCGAAGACGCGGTGCGCCGAGCCCGGCTTTATCGAGACGTGGGGGCGGACGCCATTTTTCCCGAGGCGCTCGAGTCCGCCGAGGAGTTCGCCGCCTTCGCCCAGGCCATCCAGGCACCGCTCTTGGCGAACATGACCGAGTTTGGCCGCAGCCCAAATTTGGATCTGTCAACCCTGGGGGGCATGGGTTACCGAATGGTCCTCTATCCGGTCAGCGCATTTCGTGCGGCTTTGCGTTCCGCCCAGGATATCCTGGAAGCGATCGCCAAGCACGGCCACCAACGCGACTGCATCCCGCAAATGTTGACGCGGGCAGAACTGTACGACCTGCTCGGCTACGCTGATTACGAGGCCCGCGATCGGACCTATTTCGGATGAAGAGGGATTGCCAGATGCAGAATGTTCTCTCCTTTCCCAATGTGCAATCCTTGATCTTTAATTGTCAATTTTCAATTTCCCTGTCGCTAGTTCTGTTAGCCAGCGGCACCGGCTGTAACCGCCCCACTACGCCGGTCGCAACTCGACCACAGACTGGCCAGTCAGCCCCAGATCCGGCGCCGGGCTTGTTTCGCGACATGACACCCGTCTCGGGTCTCCCTTTCATGTATCGCAACGGCGAGGAAGCGGATCACCACACCATCATGGAATCGCTGGGCGGCGGGGTAGCTCTTTTTGATTACGACGGCGACGGCTGGCTCGACATTTTTGTTACGGGTGGCGGCTATTTCGATGGGCCGGACCGTCAAGAAATCAAGGGCTACCCGTGCAAGCTCTACAAGAACCTTGGCAACTGGAAATTTCAGGACGTGACCAAGGACGTCGGTCTGGATCAGCCGCTCTTTTACACTCACGGCTGTGCCGTCGCCGACTACGACAACGACGGTTGGCCCGATCTGCTGGTTACGGGCTGGGGGCGGTTGGCCCTGTTTCATAACGAAGCAGTCGATCCGCAAAACCCCGCCAAGGGCCGGCGCTTCGTCGAGGTGACGCGGAAGGCGGGCTTGACGGATAGTCAGTGGAGCACGAGCGCTGCCTGGGGCGATCTCGACGGCGATGGCTATCCTGACCTTTACGTTTGCCATTACGTCAATTGGTCCTTTGCCAACAATCCGCCTTGTCCCGGCTACAGCGATGATGTGCGCCGCGATATCTGTCCTCCCAAGGTCTTCGAGCCGTTGCCTCATGTGCTCTACCGGAATAATCGCGATGGCACGTTCACGGATGTCCGCGCAGAATCAGGATTACGAAAAGACGGGAAAGGGCTGGGCGTTTTGATGGTCGATGTGAACGGCGATGGCCGGCCGGACATTTATGTGGCCAATGATACGGTGGATAAATTCCTCTACCTCAATCGCAGTCGCCCGGGAACGATTCGCCTGGAAGAGGTCGGCTTGCCCAGCGGTGTGGCACGCGGCGAGGACGGGACCCCCGACGGCAGCATGGGACTCGATGCCGCCGACTACGATGGCCGCGGGCTCCCGTCGCTCTGGGTCACCAACTACGAAAACGAAATGCATGCCCTGTACCGCAACCGCGGCGACGGCTTTTTTTTGTTCAGCACCCAGTCATCCGGCATCGCCGCGATTGGCCGATCCTATGTCGGTTTCGGGACTGGCTTCCTGGATGTGGATGGGGACGGCTGGGAAGATCTCGTGATTGCGAATGGCCACGTGGTCCGCCATGCTCCGAACCTCCGACAACGGCCGGTGCTGTTGCGAAACCAGGGCAACGGGAGATTTGCGAATATTACGGCAGACGGAGGCCCTTATTTTCAGACGCCACACCGTGGGCGGGGTCTTGCTGTCGGCGATCTGGACAACGATGGCCGGCCGGACCTGGTCATCACCCATGTCAATGAGCCCGTGGTCCTGCTGCGCAATGAGAGCCCTCTGCATCCCTGGTTGGGCATTCAGCTCGTCGGTCGAGAGAACCGTGACGTGGTTGGGGCCAAGGTGGTGTTAGAACTCGACGGCCGTCGGCAGACGCGCTTCGCCAAAGGCGGTGGCAGTTACCTTTCCAGCGGCGATCGGCGCTTTCTGTTCGGATTGGGAACTAGCACGCAGGCCGCCCGACTGACGGTGGTTTGGCCA
>DATGIQ010000482.1:0-32859 GCA_035295665.1 Gemmataceae bacterium
TGCCCAGATTGACGGCCACATCTCCGGCGGTCTGGATCGAGGTCATCAAAACGGACGAAGACCCAATTAACTGTGTGCCGTTGGAAGTCGTGAAACCATCCTCCACGGTGACGTTCAAATCGCCGGCCCCCGTGAATTGGACGTCATTCATGGTGACCACATTCGCTGAGCCGGGGCTGAGGCCCGCGCCGCCGCCGTTCGTCGAACCGTTCAATCCACTTTGATTGAGAAGCACAAGGTTCAAATGATCCCCAGTGACGACATCGTTTCCGATAGTTACGGTGTTATTTCCGATGGCTCCCGCAGCCTCCGTACCAATCGCGATATCGGCTTGTTGGAATGTGGAATTCTGAAGTGTGACCGCATCGTTGCCGATGCCCGCGGTAATGGTGACCGCGCCCGGCAAGACAACCGATTCGAGATCCACGCTATCGTTGCCGTCCAGGAATTGGATGCTGATGCCGGTGGCGTTACCAAAAGCGGCGAAGGCTTCGCCGTTGACTGTGGTTGTGTCTGCGCCGGCGATGATCGCCGTACCGTCTGCTTCCTGGGTAATGGCGATGGCGTTATCCCCACTATCTCCGATCACGCTGAGCAATCCGTTGACCGGATCCAGCGAGGCAGTGACGTTGCCTGAAAGAACCGTGCGATCCTCAAGACGTTCCATGATAAGCCTGCGCTGGAAGCGATCGTTCTGCCGTTTCTGCAACATGATTATTCCTCCAAAAGACATAGCGGGCGAACAAACACGCCTGCTCAGCCCTTGCTCCTCGCAAGGGTGCAGCTTCACACACACGAAGCCGTTCCAGGCACTCGCGATTTTTCAGGGGAATGCGGTTATCAACGAAGACGCACTCTATTGGGGTGGGACACCACACAACTTGCCGAGCCACCGATCGATTCGCTCTTTGTGGTCGTTGCCGTGTTTAGCCGGCAACTGGGTTGAGCAACCTGCGGAGGACTCGACACGTCTTGCCGGGCACATGAAGCCACTCCCGGCGTGTTCACACTCCAATTCACGACCCCGCCAGGGGCGCCGATTCTCGGCCGGAGGGATAATGGAGACGGTATGGATACCAGTATCAGGCGGGCTACCTTTGGTTGGCGGGCTCTTACTCCATTCGTACATGAAACCCCGGATCTTGCCAGCGGTTCCGCATGTTCAACGCTGCTTCTTGCCAGCGGTTCTGAATGTTAAACCCCGAATCTTGCCGGCAGTTCCGCAGGTTGGCGCCCAGCCTTGCCGCCAAACAGGCTTTGGCGGCTGGGAATGCTCGCCAAAACCGGGAGCCGTTCCTTTCGCAAGTGGACCTCTCTCGTCCGTGGGCTTGCGGCATCGTGCGGTCCGCGTGGAGAGGGCGTCGGTCTTGCCGTGCCATCGCCCCAGGAATGTTGCCCGCAGGTTCCACCCGGACTGCGCGAAGCCCCAGCGTGAGTCTGGATTCGACTGCGAGGTCGGCCCTTTCGCACGAGGATCTCCACGATCGGGTCCGCGCGGCGTGTCCGATCAGCATGCAACGCATCGTTCTGTTCCCCATACGTTTTTAGGGCGCTGTCAGGGTTTTGCCATGATCCAAAGCAGGGAACCGTCTCAAGATGTTCTTGGCCCATACACCTACCGCGTGAGTGGAAAGCGGTAGGTCGGGATCTGGCTTGGGGGTTTGATTCGGACGGGAACGCCAGTAGAATTGACTTCGGTCCTGGCACAATCCTTTCCAAGCGGTGTGCTATGGCTTCGGCCCGGACGGTCCGAACGTTCCCGGTCACTCTGTTCATTGTTCGGGAAATACGGGAAAAAAGAGCGCAGTGCGAAATCGTAGGGAATTGGAGAAGATGCGGAGGCGTAGCTCAGTCGGTAGAGCAACGGACTTTTAATCCGTAGGTCCCGGGTTCGAGTCCCGGCGCCTTCACTCAAGTAAAGCAATAATTGGTAACAACTGATGGCTTTCTTTGTGCGCTGATTGGGGAATGGCCGTCCTCCATGATTCTTTACGATTTTATGGCTTTACCCAGGAATTCTGTACGGATTCTGTACGGATGCATGGTGTTGGAAAAGAGCGTTCATCCGGGAAACGCGCGTTTTGTTCCTGAAAATGTGGACATGGTTCCCTCTCTTGCGGTTAGGTAACCATCCCCTGGGGAGGAAGGAAGTGAATGGATCGCCGTGCGTAAGAACCATTCCCCGATGCTTCACGTATTTGACTTAGATGTTGACCATGGTATCCCGGTCGTGCGGCGGTATGGCTCCTGGCCAGCTTCGTTCAAGGTGCACCCATGCTTGGACTCAACCAGCGCCGGCGGGCTGTGACCGGCGGACTGCTTCTCGCTATCCTGTTGGCGACACTTTGCTTGGGCGTGGCAGGCCTGGCCCGGTGGCGGGAGGCACAAGCTCGTTCGCAAGTTCACGACTGACTGAAACACCTGGGAATCCTGCCCGCAGTTGCGGGTTCGGGAACCGGTACGAATGCAGGCCCACAAGCCACAGGGCTCCCAACTGGCGACCGTCCTCACTCTGAGCAGCCCGGGGAACTCGTTGGCATCTGGACGAGTGAGGTACGAGAAACTAGGCACGGGGCCATGATGTTTGAGTTCCGCATCGAGAGCAACGGGACGATCGCGGTGACCGGCGCGCCAGCCGATGGCTCCCACGCCGACATGTTCCAGCGAAGCGGTTCCTACCGCCTCGAGGGCGACCAACTTAGTTCACCCGTCCTCAATCAAGGCCAGCCGATTCGAGTTCGGCTCCAGGGTGGCAACCTTTTCTTGTCCTTCGATGAATCGCTGGTGTTCGAATTACGCCGCGCGTAATTGCGCCCGCAGGCACCATCGTGGTTGGCTCCATTCCATTGACATCATGCAACTTGTTAGCCGAGTTAGATGGGCCACGCCGGTGTATCCCTTCGCTTAATTGATTGGCAAAGCCACGTAGATATGCCTCTGGGTCGTGGAGTTCGGCCTGCATCGGCTGCGGAACATGCAGCACCATTGCCTGTAATCTGCAGCGCTATTTGGCACGATGAATTGTTGACGTCAGCATGCACGTATAATCACAGATACGGTGATTATGCTCCACGCAACCGGTGCAGAATACGGTGCAGCAGCGGCAAGATTCCGATCCGTCGCTTCGCACGGGCTTACCGGAGGCGGAGCGAACACGTGCCTGGGAGCGTTTTCAAGCGATCCGGCCATTCTGGAACCGACGCTCCAGACCCTGGCGCATGAGGGCAGCAAAGCCTATAGCGATTCCTTCGACCTGGTCTACCGCCCTGAAGCCGCAAAGCCCTACACCATTGGACAGGCGGACCAGCGCGAGCTGGACATCTGGATCCTCCGCGAGGACGCAACGCCCAAGAAGCCCTGGCTGACGATCGTGTTTGATGATTCCAGCCGCGCCGTGGCCGGCTTTTGTCTTTTCTTCGGGGCTCCCTCCCCCATTCAAACCGCCCAGGCCCTGGGGCAGGCGATCTGGCGCAAGCCCCAGGGCGGCTGGCATGTTTGCGAGATTCCCCAGGTGCACTATACCAACCTCGGCAATGATTTTACTTCTCAGCATCTCGAGCAGGTGGTGGCCCACCTCAAGATCCAGCTGATTCGCTCCGGAGTGTCCCGGCCACGCGGACGCGGCAAGATTGCACGCTTCTTCGAAACGCTGATTCAGGCCTTTCTCCCCTGCTTCCCGGCTTCTGTCCCAAGGGTAGCGGCGCACGCCAAGCGAAGCTTGCGCGGCCGGATCTGGACCGCGAGCTGGAATCGCTTCTGCTCACCGAGTATCACGTGACGCCGCACAGCACCACGAGCGAGCCACAGAAGAACCGCCGACGACGCCAAGCCGATGCTGAATAGAGTTCGCCATCGCCGGAGGCCGGCGGGATGTTCGGGACGCCAAGCACCTGGGGTAGTACGATATCAACACGTCCGGGCCAGGAAGCAGGCGCGTCGGCAATTGGTCCCCGGCATGCATCAAGGCGAAGCCAATCACCGACTGGTCGCACAAAAGGCATCGAGAACGGCATTTTAATCTCATCGCGAAGGAGGGCTCATATGCGAAGGGTTACTCGTAGTTTCGTCCTGGCAGGGGCCGCGCTGCTGGCCGCAACGGCCCTGGCGCCGGCTCAGAACCGTTCGGGACAACGGCAGCCGGCTCTTGTCTCCCCGGAGGTCTCGGCGGAAAAGAAGATCACCTTCCGGGTTCAGGCCCCGAAAGCCGAAATGGTTCGGCTCGTCGGTAGCGATATTCCCGGCAATGGCCCAGGTGTGGCCATGAAGAAAGGCGAGAATAGCGTTTGGGAAGCGTCTGTTGGTCCAGTGCCACCGGGCGCCTACCGCTACCACTTTAACATCGATGGCGTGGCAGTCATCGATCCGCGCAATCCTTCGACGAGCGAATCCAACAACAATACCTGGAGCCTGGTCTATGTACCGGGTTCGGACATTTCGGATACGAAGAACGTGCCGCACGGTGCTGTCGCGGCGGTTACCTACTACTCCGAGTCGCTCAAACGTTTCCGCCGAATGCACGTTTACACGCCGCCCGGCTATGAGAGGAATGATCGCAACTACCCCGTCTTTTACCTCCTACACGGTGCCGGTGATTGTGATTCGTCCTGGAGTACGGTTGGCCGAGCGGGTTTCATCCTCGACAATCTGATCGCCGAAGGTAAAGCCAAGCCGATGATTGTCGCCATGCCGGCCGGCCACACCGGGCCCTTTGGGTTCGGAGGCGTGCCGGGAGGCACCAATCGGCGCGACGAATTCACCGAGGATTTTGTCAACGATGTAAAGCCCTACGTGGAAAAGAACTACCGGGTGTTCGCGGACCGGGCCCATCGGGCTATTGCCGGCCTGTCGATGGGGGGTATGCAGACCTTGAACATTGCCTTTGGCCATCTCGACGACTACGGCTACATCGGAGTCTTTAGCTCGGGGGTCTTCGGCATCACCGGCGGCCGCGGCAATGCGCAGCCGAACCGGCAATGGGAAGAACAGCACCAGACCGTTCTGGACAATCCCCAACTGAAGAAAGGCTTGCGGTTACTATGGATCGGTTGCGGCAAGGACGATTTCCTGGTGCAGACTTCCAACGCTACCGTGGCGATGCTCAAGAATCATCACTTTGAGGTCGTTTCCCGTGAGTCGGAAGGCGGGCATACGTGGATCAACTGGCGGAACTACTTGCACGAATTCGCCCCGTTGCTCTTCGTCGAGAAGTGACTGTCGCTCTACCCAGTGCCGCGCTTCCCTCGGGTGTCGGGACGGTCTACGCAATCGCGTCCAGCATAGCGCCTGGCGAGAACCACCACGCGGGGTAACAAAGTAAACGATCTCCGGTGTACGGTCCAGCGCATGAGTTTGGTTACTTCGCGTTTACGTCGTAGCAGAGCAGGACATCCTGGTCGCGCAAGTACACTTTGCCGTTGGCAACGACCGGGTACGACCAGGCCGGCGCGTTGCTGCGATCAGGCTGCTTGAAGCGGCCGCGCTCGAGGTATTCCTTCCCGTTCGGCTCAAGCCGTACAGGCACCCGTCGAAGTTCACCATGCCGCCGTGGTGGTTTTGCATCTTCTTGGTGGCGTAGACTTCTTCGGCCTTGATGCCGCCGCTGGCATCCTTGCTTAGCTTCACCAAGCCACCGCCCGCTCCGTAGGTCGAGGCGGCGAACAGCAGACCATCCTGGTAGACCGGGATGGAGCAGTTAATGCCCTGACGGTTGGCGGGCCGGTCATACCGCCAGAGGAACTTGCCGTCGGCCGCTGCGACCCCGATGAGGGCCTTGGCGGTGAGTTGCACGTAGCGCCGAGGTCGCCGTCCAGGCTCGCGCGCCCCTAGCCGCCGGGAGAGCGAACTCCGTGGTGCCGGCGAGCTCAAGGAACGTGTGGCGGATTGAGGAGCTTTTGATAACGCATCCACGCTTCCAAGCGATGCGACCAATCACCGACGAGCGGCACGGGCGGATTCATGATATCGCCGCCAAAAGCGTGGCCGCCCGTCGCGTAAATATGGATTTCCGCCTGCACGCCGGCTCTCTTGAGCGCCATGAAGCTTGTCATCATGTTGGCGGCGATATTGTCGTTGTAGGCGGCGCACATGAAAATCGGTGGGATCTTTTCCTTGGTGATGGCCGGGCCATCGAGGCTGTTTTTTCCGTCCTTGGAACCAAAGCCGCCCGCCGAATAGACGAGGACCGCGTAGTCGAGGCGCGTACTCGTCTTGTCGTACTCGTCCACCGCCTCGTAGCCGCGCTTGTCCGTGTTCAGCAGCACGTAGTTCGTGACGCTGCCGCCCGCCGAGAAGCCGATCATGCCGATGCGCTTCGGATCGATGCCCCATTCGGTTGCCCGGCCGCGCACGACGCTCACCGCCCGCTGGGCATCCAGAAAAGCATCCAGGGCGCCCTCTCGGCCGCGCGGCACGCGGTACTTGAGGATGATTCCCGCCACCCCGAGTTGGTTGCACCACATCGCCATGGTTTCGCCTTCGAACTCCCAACCCAGGTCACGGAAACCTCCGCCCGGCGCGATGATGAGCGCCGTGCCGGTATTCTTTTCCTTGTCGGGGAGATAAATCTTGAGCTGCGGCCTCGTGATGTTGGTCAGGCGCACCTTGCCGCCTCTCGACTTATTCACCGTATCCGGGCCAGGCTCGACGGTCTGGCCCGGCGGTTTGCCGCCCGGCCACAAGTCCACCGTAATCGGCTCCCCAGCGTGGCCAACTGCCACACCCAGAAACAAGGCGAGCGTGGAAGCTGCAAGGGCGGATTTCATCGACGCATCCCTCCTTTGAGACTGGTGGCGGTTCGTACTTCACTTGATACCGGCATCGAAAAGCCGCGCTGAAACCATCGGCAGCCGACCCCAACGCGGGAACTACGGGGCCAAGAGTTTGATCTTTACGTCCTTGAATTGGACAGCCATGGTAAAGCCGGCGTGCAGTTGGAAGGCGATCACCCCTTCCGGGACCGCCTTGGGGCTGTTGTCGACCAACTCGCCCAGGGTCTGACCATTGATGGCGATGCGCATGGTGTTGCCCCTGGCGGTGACGACCATGCTATTCCAGTCCCCTTTCTTGACCGCCTTCGCTAACGCTTCTTTACTTAACCCTAACGGTTCGTTGCTGCGCTTGTTCGCACTATCCCAGGTCGTCTTGAAGCCGCGGTTGGCCATGATGCCCCGCTTGCCAGCGACACCGGCTTCATCGTAGAAGCCCCCATCATACTGGGCGTTGGCATCGAAGTCTGCCTGGTAGCCGCCAACACGAAAGGTTTTCTCGTCGAGGATTTTCGAGCGGAACTGGAGCCCCGAGTTCCCTGCCGGCGTGGCGAACTTATACTGGAAATGCAGCTCGAAATTGGCAAATTTTTTCGGGTCCGCCTTGGAAGCGGAGAGGACGAGAAACGTTTGTTTGGATTTCTCGCGCGTTTCGCTCCCCTCGAGGATGCCGTCTTTCACCGACCAGTAGCCTTCCAGGCCCTCCCAGCCCGTGAGGTCTTTGCCGTTAAAGAGACGGATGAAGCCGTCGGCGTCGGGCTCGGGCAGGTCTCCCATGCTGATTCGGCCCGTGTCGGTGGGGGTGCTGGCTTGCTGAAACATCACATGGTTACGGTCACCGCGCGATAGGACGTACGCCATGAGGTCGAGGATGTCCTCCGCCTGGAAGGAATCGAGCAAGCCAGTCGGCATGAGCGAGATGTCGGAGAGGCGCGTGGATTCCACGGTACTGGCGCGGACCCTGGTCAGCCTGGCCGGGCTCAGCATGTCGGTTTGAATCGACATGCTATCGCCCTGGAGATTAACAACTCGGCCCACGATCACCCGACCATCGTTGAGGGTGAACACGCTCGCCGCATATTGATCGCTGATCGCCTTGTTCGGATTGAGGATTTTCTCCAAGAAGTCGCGTGGGCTATAGCGACCCGACAGTACCGTGAGGTCCGGACCCAGGGCACCGCCTTCGTTGGCAAACCGGTGGCAAGCAAAGCATTTCGCCTCGCCAAACAGGAGCCGGCCTCGGTCGAAATGGCGCTGGCTCAGCCCGTTCTCAACGAGGGGAGCAAGCTCATCGAGTGTCCAGTGCTTGACGAGGGGGCGAGGCTTGGCCGCCGTTTCATCCGCGGCTGCCCTCTTGAATTCGAGGAAAGGCTGAAGCTCCTCTCTTTCCATGGGGCTCAAGGTTGCCAGCGCGTCTCTCCGAATCTCTTGGATGTACTGCTGAAACCGTTGCCCGCCCTTATAAGTGCTGGCCTTTTGGAACCACGCGAAGTAGTCCTTGCGCTCGGTGATGCTCCAACCCGTCTTCAAGTTGCGCAGACTTTTGACATACTCCATCTGCTCTTCTTGGGAAGGGGCGCTGTGGATCAACCGGAGGGCTTTGCCGGCCACCGTAGGGGCCTCGAGATAGACCAACAGCTGGCACAAGTCGGCATTGGTCTCGTAGTTCCGACTGGGAAAGCGTGGCTCGAACATCGCAAGGAAACGAGCTCGGCCCGCCTCATCCGGCCGGCCCAGACGGCTGAACAGCACCGTGTACACACGCAACAGATCGCACCGTTGGCTATCGGTCAGCGTGTCCCAGTTGAGCCGGCCAAGGGCTTCAAGGACAGAGCCCTTCAGGTCCGCAGGAACGGAACCATCTTGGCCGGCCGCCCGTACCAGCGCAAGCAAGGCGTGGATGGCAGCGACGGGGTTTGCTTCCTGGAGGGCACGCGACTGCCATTCTTGGTAGGGCTGGTGCTCGATGGCGACGCGGGCCGCGAAGCGGATGTACCGATCCTCGTGGGACAGATAAGGCCAGGCCACCGCAACGGCTTGCGCATCTGTCTTGCCATGAAAGGCTTCGAGGCGATGGCGTAGCGCCCGCGCCTCCGCGCCGGCGTCGGTTCCGTGGGATGGCACAGTGGACTCTTTGCCCGTGTAGACGATGCGGTAAAGTGCGGACTGGGTGTTCCGGCCTCCGACAATGAAGTAGAGCGCGCCATCCTGGGGATTGACTACGATGTCGGTGAGCGCCAACGGTGCACCTGTGGCGAACTCTTCCACTTGGGCTTTGTAGGCACTGCCGTCCGGGGCAAGATGGACGGCGAAGAGACGCCCATAACTCCAATCGCAAAGGAAGCACGCCTCCTGGTACTTCGCGGGAAACTTGCTGCCATAGCCGAAGCAAACGCCGGTCGGCGAGCCAGGCCCGACATCAAAGATCGCGGGCAACGTATCCGGGTACCGCGGCGGCGAGACATTGGAGCCGTTGCGGAAGCCAAAGTCACTGCCGCTGGTCGCCATCAGGATGCGCGTGAGGCGATACCACGGGGTGTTCACGTCCCATTCCATATCTGAGTCGAACGTGAACAGATCGCCGTGACGGTTGAATGCGATGTCATACGGATTGCGGTAGCCGGCGCTCCACAGTTCCCAGTTCTTGCCGTCGGGATCGACCCGATAGATGCAGCCCGCGGGGGGAACGACGCCACTGAAGCGTGCGATGTAAGGAAAGAGCAAGTCGTCCCCCCAGAGCTTGGGCAGGCGGGTGCCGGCCAGCGCACTGTAGAGCCGGGTATCGTTGCCGCACACGCAGAACAAGGACTTGCCATCCGGCGCGAGCAAGACTGCGTGTGGGCCATGCTCACCGCCACCGGGGATGGTAGCCAGCTGGTGGACCTCATCGAGTTCGCCCCCGGGTTTGGAAGCCTGGACCCGATACAACCCATTCGGCCGGCCACCGGCGCCCCTTCGACCACCGCCATTGACGACGACATATAAACGGTCAAAAGCCCACAGGAGTCCCTGGGCTCCGCTGATTGCGGCCGGGATCGACTTGACTTGCGTTGCGGTCGCAGGCCCTCCGAGGGGCGGAGGCGTGATCTCGAACAAGCCCGCGCCCGCTTGATCGGAAACAATCAGCCTTCCCCCAGGAGCGAGGCACATGCTCACCCACGACCCCTGTTCGTCCCGGGGCACGGTATAAAGAAGTTCGACCTGGAAGTCTTTCGCGACCTTGATGCGTTCAGCCGGTGTAGCCTTGCCAGTGCCAGTTCCTGTGGGCGGGGCGACACTCTGTTTGGGCGCCGGCCTCGCATTGCTTGCTTCCTTGCCGGCAGGGTCCTGAGCAAAGGAGCTCATCATGGTGCATAACACCGCGAGCGCCGGCAGAACGTAGTCACGGGCCTTCATCGTAGTGTCTCCGGTAGAAGAATTGAGCCATGGTCCAGCCGGTCCTGTCTCGTGAACTCGGCCGTCGTTCGTTACCTATTTACGGCGCGGACTGCAGCCCGGCGCTTCGGTCGTTGGCCGCGGCCTCGGGGTGTGGCAAGCTCCTGGATGATTCGATGCAGGAGCCCCAGTAAGGCTTCCACCTCTTCCCCCGTGAAAAGAGCCAACATGCGGTCTCGGGTGGCCTCCCTGCCGGCCCAGACTTTGGCAAAAATGCGTTTGCCCTTTGGTGTCAGGACGACGGTCCGCGTTCTCCGATCGTTCGGATGCCGCATTCGCTTCACGAGACCGCGCGTTTCCATCAGCGTGAGCATCGCACCCATCGTGTTGGGATCGGCGTACGTTCGGCGGCATACCTCCGATTGAGCGACAACTGTGCCGTCGATCAAGGCAGCCAGGACGACAAACTGGTCTGCGGTGATGGCATAGCGAGCAAACTCCCCATCGGCCTGGCGGTGCATGGCCAGATAGGCCCCACGCAAGGTCATGGCAATCTCATGCCAGGCATCCATAGTCGTCCTCACAGAAATGCCACGTACACGTGAAGAGTCTGGATACGAATGTAGTCACGAGCGATCTCGCAGTCAACAAGGAAGAGTCAACTCTCATAAATCTTTAACTATTGCGACGCGGTTGCGGCGATGTCGCGGAACGGCATCCCGGCCGAATGGCGGTTCCTACTGGTAATCCACGTGGAATCCGGACAGGGGCATCAGCGGCGGATGGTGCGGCGCGACCGCCTTAGCGGCCTCGCAATTCCCGCCTACGCTGAAGGACAAAGTGGGCACGTTTCATATAGCGGCGAGTTGGTAAATGTCGCGCTCGGCCTGGCGAATAAAATGGGTATGGCTTGATCGATAGGCTGGGCTTCACAGAAGGGGCAATGGCCAGGGAGCATTGCGATGGATTGGTGGAACACCTTGAGTACCGGCTGGTGCGGCAACGTAAGCGCCGGGTTGATAAGCGGCGTGATCGTTGGAGCGATTTTCTATTGGCTCGGAGGTCGTCAACTGCTTCGTGAAGCGACTCGATTGCGGAATCTGGCAAATCAGATTACTCGCGGTCTGGAGCAAGGAGGGATCGCCAAATTCAGCCGGGATGTTGCTGGTGAAACGCAGGGACTCGTTCACGAAGTGCGTGTTGGTGGAGGCCTTGTCTTGGGAAGTGCGGCCACGGTGGATCATCGGAAAGGTAGCTGAATCGGAAGCCGATCGGCCTAGAATTGATACGTGAGCGCCGGTGGCGGAATTGGCAGACGCGCGGGACTGTTCCAGGCTCTCATGCGAGGGCCTCGAAAAACCCCGTGTCCGCAAGGGCGTGTCGGTTCGATCCCCACCCGGCGTAGAACCGAGGCTCAGGATTGTAACAAGGTGTTTGAACGAAGAGGGGCCAGTCCGAAGGGGCTGGCCTCTTTCGTTGCGAACATGCTTACGGCTTATATTCCGGGACCCCGACTGCCGCCGCAGCTTTCTTAAGCCGGTCGTCCAGCGATGCCAGCGGTAAGCCCCGGCGCAGAGCCAGTTCCAGATAAGCGGCATCATAAACCGTGAGATGATGCGCACGAGCCAGGCGCAAGGAATCCTGCCAAGCCCGAGTCACCGTCTCATCATCGATGCTAATCGGTAAAGTTGTAACCAGGGCCAGGAACTGCGTCACCTTCGCCTCGGTCGTTCGCTTCCGCCGCTCCCCCATGAGCAGGCCGTTGGCAACCTCCAGTGGCCATAAGGCGGGGACCACGGCTGCCGCAGAGGCCAGCGCGTCCTCGACCGACTCCGCATAGGCGTCCACTTCGTCCTCGAAAAACCAGGCCAGAGTAATCGAACCGTCAAGCACGAACACGGCGGACTTGGCTTTGGCTTTTTTCTTGGCCATGCTGGCGAATCCTTTCGCTCCAGGGCGCTCGTCTAGTAGCGCCGTCCTTCCTCGATGAGATCGCGCACGGACAGGCCCTTACCCAGAATGTTGCCTCGGCGTAATTCCTTCATTTGCCGGATGACCTGCCGCACGTCTTTCTCCGCTTCGACAGGGGGCGGGCTCAGCAGCGCGGCGGGTTTGCCCCGGCGGGTAATCAGCACTTTCTTACCTCTAGCTACTTGATCGAGCAGCTCCGACAGGTGTGTTCGCGCTTCGTAGAATCCAATGGAAGTCATAGTACTCCCCCAACAGACTTGTCTTTCAGACCAGTCTAACAGATGAGCGCGGATAGCACAACCAAAACCTTCAGTGAGCAGGAGGCCTGGGTAAGGGCTGACGGCTTGAGTGCCGCCCTGTAGACTCACGGCAGGAATTCGGCGCCGTGCCGAACGGCAGGAAGACCAGAGTGATGGCAGGAGACGACCAGGGGATCATCGTGGCCCAATGACCGGCCACACGACAAGTTGACGAAGCGCGAGCTTCAAGACCTGCTTCACGGAAAACCACTACCCTGGGTCGAAAGGCCCTTGTATCCAGCAGAGGCAGTGCTTGGCGCGCCCCGTAAGGGGCGTCGGCCAGGTGCTGTTCTGCTGCGCCCCGTAGTGGGGGTTCCGTGAGCAGCCCTGACGGCGCTCCTCTTCCTTTGCGGGGCAAGGCGTGAACCAGACATCGCAAGGCAAGCGAGTCAACTCGTCCGAAATCGGCGTACTCACCATGCTGGCCGGGTTGGTCGTCATTGGCCTCGCCTGCAAACGGGCTGTCATGGCGGGAATCCCTGTGGGCTCTCGGCTTTGGTGTTTCTGTGCTGTTGCTTGCCTGGCTGGGGCAACTGACCCTCCGGCGGGCGGAGACGGCCCTGCCACTAACCGCTCGGCAGCGGGTCTGGGGGACGGTCGTGTTTGCCATCTGGCTGGGCGCGATAGGCCTGGTGGTCTGGTCGTATGTGGCCGAGCGTGCAACGCAAAGGCAACAGCCGGAGCCGTCGGTGGAAAGCGATGTGCTCATGCGAGAATGGCGGGAATGAATCCGGTCGGCAAGGTACGCGGATATTCGCTGATGTCACGGAGCCCGTAGGGTCACTGTTTTTGCCCCACCACATGGGCGGCGATCTGATGATGCCGTCACAGCTGAGATGCCCATGCGGGGGAGGGAGCGCCAAGTCCGTGGAAGGCACGCGGGTGGTTTTCGGGTGTAAGCGGTGAGGCGGGCCGGGTATTTTCTCCAGGCCAGGATGGCTCCGTTGATGGACGAATTCCTTATGACGTACGATGGTGGGCGTTTTTTTGCGTGCTTTCGAGCGGAGAAGGTCGGTCGCTCGACCGACTTTGCGGGTCATAGAGTACATTATGTAGAGGAAATGGCAAGCCTCAAAATGCACGGGCAAGGGCAGCTTCGAAGTGACCTGTCGGCAATGTCAAGCTGTGGCACAGATTGACACAGAACGGGGAAAGGGGATATCATTACCGCATGCGAGCATCCATGAACATTTCGCTTCCCGTGCCCCTTAAAGAGTGGGTCGAGAAGCAGATTGCAGAAGGTGGCTTTGGAACCGCAAGCGAGTTTATCCGCCAGCTCCTTCGCGAGGAGCAACGGAGGCGAGCAAGGATTGCCATCGAAGAAAAGCTTGAAGAGGCCGAAGCGAGTGGGCCGCCCGAGCTGGTCACGGCAGAGACCTGGAAGGCGAGCGAAAAGCGGGTCGCGGAGCGACTGAAAACAAGAGCAAGGAAGCGAAAGCCGAATGGCAAGAATCCTTGAACGACCACGAGCCCGCCAAGAGCTTGAAGACATCGCGGTCTACATTGGCAGAGATAGCCCTCAGGCGGCACGGCAGTTTTTGGCGAAGGTGAGAAAGCTTTACGGTACGCTTGCTGGGATGCCTGACATGGGCTCCCGCTGGAAGCCTGAGAACCCACGTTTTGCAGGGGTGCGTCACTTTCCAATCCCACGCTACCCGAAGTACGTAATCTTCTACAGGCCGCTCCCCGAAGGAGATGGAGTAGAAATCATTCACATTGTACACGGTGCCCGCGACCTGGGTGCCAACTTCGAAGAAGAATCATAAACACGCGGGTCCCTTGCCCTGCTTTCTGGACCTTCTTGGTGTAAGCCATTTACCTCAATGAGTTCCACGCCAGAACGTCGAGAAGCCCATCGTTAGACCCATTGACCACGGCCTCCTGGCCCTGCCGGGCGGAGGCAATCGACCTTGGGCTAAAGGTCGCTTGTAGGTCGGCTGATTGCCCAGTCTCCATTTCCATCGGCCATTGGCGTGCCACGTTGGGCAGGAGGTCGGTGGAAGCCAGAGTGCCTACGCTTACGGTCTCTGGCTTGGACGCCGCCAGTTGGGCGACAACTGACTCCATCTGCGGTTGACTCGGAACGCGTCGATGGAGACTGGGTCTGCGACGCGACGCCGAATTAGGGGCCGCCTCCCCAGTCCGCCGCATTGAGCAGCACACTCACGGTGCCGAAACTGTCGTCTAAGAGAGGATCCAGGTTGGTCACCGCGAGGTCGAGATGGCCGTCGCCGTTGAAATCCCCCACCGCTACGGACCTGGATGCGACCTCGGCGCGATAGTGCCGTGCGTCCTGGAAGGAACCGTCGCCGTTGCCCAGCAGCACGCTCACGTCGCCAAAGTTGGCCACGGCGAGGTCGGGGATGCCTTCGCCGTTGAAGTCACCCACCACCACGGACTGGGGACGGGCTCCGGCCGCATAGTATTGGGCGGGCTGGAAGGTGCCATCGCCGTTGCCCAATAGTACGCTCACAGTATCGCCCTGAAAGTCAGCCACGGCGAGGTCAAGGCGGCCATCGCCGTTGAAGTCCCCCACCGCCACGGAAGCTGGAGTTATCCCCGCGTCGAATGCCAAGGGAGCAAGAAAGCCGGACTGGGCCTGGTCTACTGCACCAAGGAATAGAACAAGAACCGCCCAGCCCTCCAACCGGTCTACGAGCGGCAGCGGGAGCAAACGATGAACACGATGAGCTGGTCTGAATGAAGCCATAGACCACCTTCCTCAAGCAAGAGTGCACGAGAAGAATAGACCATGTGACCGCGATTATCTCCCGCCTGCTGCGAACAATGAAAGAGCGTGGGCAACCAAGGTTCACCTTCATCAGCGAACGGCGGAGCTGTTCCCCGCCGTGCGAGCCCATTCAGACGCAAAGCAGCACGACGAATCTATACTGGTTCGTGGTCCTGTATCTCATTTCCGGGCCCTACCACATCGAATCAGGCCGCCCGGTAAAGGTGATTGCCAAGATTAGCCCCTTGATAACACTGGACGTCAAAGGAAACAAAGTATGCAACACGTACGCGTAGTCGGTGAAGGAACAAGCAGGAAAGAATTAGCCTTGGCTTGGTCTTGTCGTCTTTTCACGAAGGGCGAACCGCACATAATCGTTATTCCCGCACGTTGCTGCCCAACCGCGCGGAATCACGATTGTCAGGCATTGCGATCTCGCCCCGCCAGGTGTTGCAATCTGCTGCGCGATCTCTGCTGGTGCTTGATGGCGGAAGGCTTCCGCGATGGCGAGCCGTACGTCCAGGGGAGCGAGCCGGCTTGTTCGCGTCCTGGCCGTTTCAGCAGCCAGACGGGAGGGTTTTTTCCCGCACCTCGAACTCGGTGAGAACGCCCAAGCGAACGCTTAGTTCTACAGCAGCACTTTGTAATTGATTTCCTTGTGGCGCCGATGCCACGCTTTCGTGGGCGCGGTTCGTGCCACGCGGTTTCGTTTCAAGTGGTAGCTAACGATGTCGATGGCATCCGCGCGTGTTAGGCTCTGTCTGATGAATCAAAATGACCGGTTCGGGCCTCTAAACTTGTATGAAGAGGCACGAACTTTCTGACCAACAGTGGGAGCTCCTGGCTCCCTTTTTCCCGCCCCGGCCGCGGAAGCGGGGCGGCCAGTGGAAGGATGACCGCACGATCCTCAACGGCATCTTCTGGCGGCTGAACACCGGCGCCCCCTGGCGGGACCTGCCGGAGCGCTACGGCCCCTGGCAGACCGTCTACGATCGCTTCCGCAAGCTGCGGAAGAGCGGTTTGCTGGAGCGCCTCGTCGAGCACCTGCAGTTGCGCCTGAACGAGGCCGGGTTGATTGACCCCGAGCTGTTCTGTATCGACGGCACCAATGTCCGCGCGGCCCGTGCGGCGGCGGGAGCCGCGAAAAAAAAATCTGCCGCCCGGTGAGCCGGCGGACCATGCCTTGGGCCGCTCCCGCGGGGGTTTTGGTTCGAAAATCCACCTGGTCAGTGACAGCCGTGGCTTGCCGCTGGCGGCCGATCTGACGGCGGGCCAGCGGCATGAGTCCAAGCAAACCGAGCACGTGCTGGAGCAGGTTCGCATCCCGCAGCGCCGCGGTCGGCCACGCTGCCGGCCGGTGAAACTGGCCGGCGACAAGGGCTACAGCTACCCGCGTGTCCGCCGCTGGTTGCGGCAGCATGGCATCCGGGCAGTGATCCCGCGACGCAAGGACCAGCGGCCGGACGATGGCCGCGTGAAGTTTGACCGGGACACCTACAAGCGCCGCGCGGTGGTGGAGCAGTGCGTCGGTTGGCTGAAGGAGAGCCGAGCGGTCGCAACACGCTTCGACAAACTGGCCGTCCATTACCTGGCGACCGTGAAACTGGCGATGATCCAACGTTACCTCCGGCTACTGACCCGGAAATGATTCATCAGACAGAGCCTAGCCGCGTTTGCGACAAGGCGCTCTTTAGCAAGCGTAGGGCCATGTCCAAGGTCAGCTCTGAAGTTGTTTTTGAGCCGGTGCCGTGTCAAGCTCACAAACAAGTGAGCCAAAGCTACCAGACTCATGTGATGATGCCAACTCGACCAAGCACGGGCTTCGTATTGCGCCATGCCCAGATACCCTTTGGCTTCTCCGAAAAACTCCTCGACGCGGTAGCGCGTACCGGTTACCAGGGCCATGGTCTGCAGCGGTTGGTCCGCAGCCGCATTGGACAGATAGAATTTCAGCTCGCCGTCCGGCTCCAACGAGCGCCGCACTATCAACCAGCAGGCCGGTCCAGGCTTGCGATAGTGCACCGCCCATAGCCGCACGCGCGCAAAGGCAAAGGCCAATGGCCCCTTGGCGCCAGCACGCAACTGCAGGACCTGCCAGGCCGCCGGCCGCAAGCTCTGGGCGAGCTCGCGCACACTCCGCACATACTGCTGCACACGGTCGCGCGACGGCAGGGTTGCTGCCGGACCGCGACGGCCTTCGTGCGCCGGTACCTGCGTCTGCGTATCGACGGTCCATACCGTCGTGTTGCTCGGCACTTCGACGACATAACGCTGGTGCATTTCCTCCAACTGATTGAGGAAAGTCCCATTGTGACCGTAGAATTCGTCGGCGATTACCCAATCGAATCTCACCAAGCCATGCAGGCGTGTCCGACGCAGAAGTTCGATGCCGATCTGGGGCTTGGTTTGAAACGAGATATTCTCGGGCACGCCCGTCTTGGCGCGACGCTTGGCATCACTGGCCCAAGACCTGGGCAAATACAGTTGCTGGTCCAACAGCGCGCTGCCGGCCGGCGTGACGCCCACCAAGAACACGCCCACCTGACAGTTTTCCTTCTTGCCGACGTGACCGCAGTATTGCCGCTGGACGCCGACGCTTTCGGTGCCTTTCATCACGATAGCCGATTCGTCGATCAGGCCGACCGTGCCGATCGTCCAGTCGGCCGTCGAGGGCACCAAACGCTCGGCGACGATCGCCTGGATTTCCCGCTGGATGCTGTGAGAGTCCCACGGCGAATAGGTCAGGAACCGCTGCAAAGCCAGGACTTGGTTTTGGCTGATGCCGTGGTCTTCCGGCTTGCCAAATGCCAATGCCATCGGCTCGGCACTTTTGCGGCCGGTCGCCAACAGCAAGCCGTTGAGGTAAACCAGCGATTGCGCCCGGGCTTCCTTGCGTCCAAACAAGGGAGCGACACGTTGATGCAGATGGACCAGTTCGCGCGCCGTAGCGCGCAGTTCGTACGTCGTCATGGAGGCCTTCTCTCTGAACCAAGAAGAATCCTCCCGAACTGGCCAGCACGGGAATGGAAAAAACCGTTACGTTCATTGCAGCTGAAACCCACCTCCCTTACAAGGGGAGGGACTTTCTTCTAGCGGCCGAAAACCAGGGGTAGCAGTGGACAAATGAGGGGTGAGCAGCTGCAATGACGGGAACCTTACCCCGGTCGCCCGCAGAAGCTCGCCCGATGCTCAGCTTACCCCACGAACTTCGTATCGCCAACGCTGCTGCCGTTCTCCACGGGCCCCACGGCGAGGTCACGCACCGCGCCAGCCAACTCGGACTTTCCCGACAGGCCCTCTACCGCGATACCCAGGCCGTCCTGCACACGCTCGAGGGACACCAGTCCCGACAACAATTCCAGCAACTCCGCGATGAGGTCGCTGCCCTCCAGCGGCGTGTCGCCGAACGCCAGGATCTGCGCGAGGACGCCTTCCTCCTAGACGACGACCGCTGCGTCGCTTTTGCCAGCACGGCCCAAGCCGAAGGCGTCAGCCTCCCGGTCTGCCGCCGGCTCCTGGCCGTGCTTCTGGACAAGCCCGTCGCCGACGAGGGCGCCCCGAAGCGCCAGCCGCCCAGCGTGGCCCAACTCGGTCGCATGACCCAAGAGGCCGGGCGACGCTGCGCTGCCCTGCTGGCTGTTCTGGATGAGTTCAGCCGCCCCTGTGTCGAACAGGCCGCCGCCGATGAAATTTTCTTCGGCAGGAAACCGTGCCTGATGGTCGTCGAGCAGCACAGCCTCTGTTGGGTCAGCGGCCGGCTCGCCGAGAGCCGCAGCGGCGAGGAATGGGCCAAGGAGTTCCGGCAACTGCCCCAGCTGCGTCAGACGACGCAGGACGGGGGGAGCGGTCTGGCCAAGGGCTTGGACCTGGTGAACCAGGCGCGGCCGCAGAACAACCAGGCCCCGGTTGCAGTGCAAGACGACCCCTTCCACGTCCTGCGGGAAGGAACGCGCGTCTTGCGGATCATGCAAGGAAAAGTCAGCAAACTGATGGACAAGGCCGACCAAGTGGATCGGAAGATGAAAAGCAAAGTGTGGCACCAGGGAGACGGTCGCGGCAAGGGCGCGGCCGTCCAGGCTTGGCGGCGTGCCGAGCGCGCCCTGGATGCCTGGTCGGCGGCCGCGACGGCCTGGTCGGAGGTGGCGGAAGCCTTGCGGCTGTTTACCCCGCAAGGGTCCCTGAATACCGCCGAGCGCGCGCGGGCGCTGATCGCCGCAGCCCTGCCGCGGCTGTCGGACCCCGCCTGGTCGAAGGTGCGGCGGGCGCTGCAACGGCCGCAGTTGTTGACGTTCCTGGACGCGGCGCAGCAGGGGATAGCCGCGTTGCCGCTGCCGGCAGAGGTGCTGGCCGCGGCGGTGCGCGTGGAAGGTCTGTGTCGTCGGCCGGAGCAGTTGCGTGGGGAAGGGGTGTCGTCGGGGGCGTTGCGTGGTGTGCTGTTGGCGGCGGGCCTGGTCCTGTCGTTGTCCGGCGCCGTCGGGACCCAGGCCGTTACCGGAGCGCGGGGTGTCTTGCGTGGCGTGTGGCGTGCGTCGAGCCTGGTGGAGTGCATCAACAGCGTGGCGCGGATGCAGCAGAGTCGTCATCGCAAGATGACGCAGGGGTTGCTGGACTTGAAGCGGCTGTATTGGAACTGCCGGGAGTTTCGGACCGGCCACCGCCGGCGGAAGTCGCCCTACGACCTGCAAGGGATGCAGTTGCCCACCCGGGATTGGTGGGAGTTGTTGCGGTGGACGCCGGAGCAGTTACGGCAGCAACTCCAGCTTCCGAACCAGGTCGCTGCCGCGCCGCCGCCACAAAAAGTGTCCGGGCTAAAGGTTGCGGCCTGAGAAAGTCCCCATCGCAGGAAGATGCGTGCTGGGAGAGTTCCTTGCCGCGCTCGCCAGGTCACGGATTCGCACCGCCATCATGGGCGGTCCGGGAGGCAGGCCGACTTCCCGCCGTGTGAAACCCAAGCTCACCACCAGGTCTCCCTGCGCGCGCAGTTCAGGGCGTTATCCCAGCAAAGCGCGGACTTCTCAATGACCGTGCACGATCCTGCAGTACATGCCTGCCGCGCCGGCGAAGTCCTGAGCCGCCGTGGGGCGGCCCTTGTAGCCCGTGAACCGGAAGCCGCCTTCTGCTTCCGGTCCCTTGCCAAGACAGTTCACGGGGAGGCCCTTTGCTGGCGCGGCAAGCTTGTACTGCGGATTCACGCACGGAGATATAGTGCAAGGCAAGTCGGGCGCCCAGATCCTGCAAACCAGTGCCCAGTACTATGCCCACACCGGCAGCAGCGCGACCGTGTATCCGGTCGCCAGTACCACGCGCTACCGCAACACCGACGGCACCGGCGGCAAGACAACCAGCTCCACGTACACTTGGTTTACCGGCACCACGCAGGTCCAAGCGCTCGTCACCACGATGCCCGTAATCGCGTCCGCAACAACGGTCCCGGCATCGCCGACGTGGACACCACTCTTTACGACACCCGTGGCCGGATCATCCGGACCCGCAACAACATCACTTCCGCCGCTTTCCGGGTAGGAGCAAGATGCTTCCTGCTGCCCTTCCAGACGGAAGCGGCGCGGCGGGCTTGAAAGAATGGCACGGCTCTGCCGCGCGCTTGCCATCTTTCACGTTTGGAGGCGCGGTGCAGAAGAATCAGAACTGCCAGGAACAAGTGATTTGCCATAGATGGGCGTCCGGCCGAGGCACGCCGAGGGGCATCAGGATTCCGCCGGACATCCACCAGTTATCGCCCATTCGCCAATGAACTCCCGGCAAAATGTCCCAGTTGAAGGGGGGGCGCAGCGCCGGATCGCCGTCAACCCGATATCGGCCGAGGGCTTCCAGGAACAGATGAACACTCTGGCCCGGCCCATTGTCAGGGCTAATGATGGGTCTGTGCAAGGCCAGGCCGCAATTGATCTGCCGTTCCAGGCTGTCCGACCAGCGCGAGTTGGTCCGCAGATTCTTGCCGATAAATCCCTGAATCGCGGTGCCGTTGCCAATTTCGTGAAACCAGGCAAAATTGGGACTTAGAATCGTTGGCCCATCGGCAACGCCGTCGGCTTCCAGGCCGGCCGGGGTCACGGCCTGGAGGCCCATACTCAGCCCGGTTTTCTGGTTTTCAAACAGCAGCATTTGCGAATGAAGGCGATAGAAGCCGACTCCACCGGGATCCCCCGGCTTGCGGAAATCAAAGTAAGGGTTGTCCGACCCGAGGCTGACCTTCAGCCGTGCCTCTCCTGCCGGCTCCCGATCATTGGAGGCTCCCGGTGCACTGCCGTCATTGGCGGGAGTATCGTTATCGGACTCGAGCCCAACCGGATCGTACGGATAAGCCGAAACCATGCGAAAGAGCCGGCACGAAGGGCCGCGCACGTTGGACAGAACATCGGTTGACTGCGAGCTACTCTCCAGGGCGAGACCGCGCGGCAGAATCGGCTCACGCCACAGGTCGCTCGGACTTCCGGGGATGGGCTGAGCCGCTGCTCCGCCACTCAAAAACGGAAGAAGCAGAAGGCAACTGGCGAACGCACCGAGCGGGGGCTTCCATTCACCTTGAACTTTTCCTGGCCGGTAATTTTGCATGGGTCGGTTCATCGGGAGAAGCTGTGCGGGAGTGATCGTGCCGTCCAGAGCCTCTGCACTTACGGAGCGTGGCGGGAATAGCTTCTGGAAGCGGCGGTTTCTTGCAAAATCCTCCAAGTGCCTCTCATATCGGCACCCCCAAGGCAAATCAAGAGTGAAAAGTTGAGCGAACGGCGTAGGCTATGACGGATTGGGCCAGCAAAAGGGACACGATTGCCCGGACCGATAAAATTCCCATTTTCGGTATCAAGCTGGGACCCGTTTCCAGGCGAAAGAGCCAGCCAGAAGCCTGGCCGCCGTTCCTTGTTTCGCATTCGCCGATTCGCTATCCTCACATCGAGAACCCTGACGGTCCGCACACGTTTTTTCGGAGATCGCAGGAATGGATCGAACTCGGCCAACTATCGTCCTCGTAATGGCCATCCTGACGATCATTTATGCCGGGGTCTGGGGACTCATTTGGTTCTGCTCGGGTGCGAGCGTGGTGGCGGCTCTTACAATTCAGGCTCCGCAACTCAAGCCGGCCCTGGAGCCATTTCGCCAAATGTACGACCTGTTGCACAAAGAGGTTCCCGCCTACCTGGCGGTGGAAGTGAGCAATTATGTGCTCATGCTGGTGCTGTCCGTTCTCTTGCTGATTGCAGCGATTGGCTTGTTGCGGATGAAGAGCTGGGCGTGGGGAATCACGGTGTTTTCCGCGGCTGCGACGGTGCTCGTGCACGCCGCCCATGGTGTTTACCAATGGATCTATGTCAACCCGGTGATGGCGCGCTGGACCGAAGAACTGTTTCACAAAAATCCTCCGCCGCCCGGCACTCCCGACTTCAGTGGGTTGGCCAACAACCCGGTCATCAAAGCCCTTTCCACCGCCGTCGCGCTGACCCTCAATATCGGCTTTCCCATCGCGCTCTTGATCATCATGTTCTTGCCGCAAGTCCGTGCCGCGTTCGCTCGTTCACCGCTCGTCCTGGATGCAACGAAACCGGATGACACCCAACCAAGCAGGTGACGAATCATGTCCGCAGTTCTACTCGATGGCAAAAAGCTCGCCCAAACGATGCAGGGGGAAATCGCTGCCACTGCGGCCGTCTTCACGCAAAAACATGGCATTCGGCCGGGATTGGCGGCCGTGCTGGTCGGCGATAACCCTGCCAGCCGAATCTACGTCCGCAACAAGCGCAAAGCCTGCCAGCAGGCCGGTTTCGAAAGTTGGTTGCATGAATTGCCGCATGAGTGTACGCAGGCAAAACTCCTCGACCTCATTCGCCGGCTCAATCAGGATCCGACGGTCCACGGCATCCTGGTCCAGCTGCCGCTGCCGCCACAGATAGATGAAAAGGCAATTATCCAGGCCGTCTCTCCACTCAAGGATGTCGACGCCTTCGGCTCGGAAAACCTCGGGCTGCTAGCCGCCGGACACCCGCGCTACTTGCCGTGTACGCCGCATGGCGTGCAGCAGTTGCTGTTGCGCAACGGAGTGCAGCTGGAAGGGGCACATGTCGTCATCGTGGGGCGGAGTGCGATCGTCGGCAAGCCGTTGGCCCTGATCTTGATGCAGAAGGCCGCCGGCGCCAATGCGACCGTGACCGTCTGCCACAGCCGCAGCCGGAATTTGGCCGATCTGACCCGTCAGGCCGACGTGGTGGTCGTCGCCATCGGCTTGGCGGAGTTCCTGAAGGCGGACATGGTGCGACCTGGGGCGGTGGTGGTCGATGTGGGCATAAACCGCTTGCCGGACGGCAAATTAGTCGGCGATGTTGATTTTGCTGCGGTTCGCGGAGTCGCCTCTGCCATCACCCCGGTCCCGGGTGGCGTTGGGCCGATGACCATCACGATGTTACTGCACAACACGCTGAGCGCGGCCCAATTGCAGACGATGAAGAGCTAAATGATCTTGCCGGATCCTGCTCCAAACAAGCTGAGTGCCCTCTTCTCACGCCGGCTATATCGACATCTCACCAAGTCTTTTCACGATTACTGAGGAGGAATTGCGACCATGAACAAATGGTGAGCTGGCCGAGCAAGGTCGGCGGCTCAAATCGTCAGGACCCGATCCCGCGCGAGGATCTCCCAGCGGTCCACGATGTCGCCGTTTTCGACGACGTAGGCTTCGCGGTGCAGGGCACACGTTGGGCAGATGTGCGTCGGCATCGCCAACACTTCATCGCCCAGCCGAAAGCACGCAGCCGCCGGTGTTTCGATCACCAGATGCTCCTCATTCTGCAACACGACTTCATAATCTGGAACATCCAGCAACGTGAGTCGTCTTCCTGCCGGGGGATCGCTGGCCACGGCCTTGTAGCCAAGATCCAACGTGACCCGGCTGGCGGTCGGCCGGCTGATCACGCGCGTCAGAAGAAGAGCGGCCGGCGTGAATCCAGCGAGATCGGCGAAGCGGCTACCGTAGCCGTGATCGTTCAGAAAGCAAGTGCCCGGAGCGCATTCCAATCCCGGCAGCTCCATGCGGGCAAAAATCGGAAACGTCGGGGTCCCGCCCATGACCAGGCGTGGCACCGGCAGACCTTTTTTATCCAGCCGGCAGCGAAGGTCGAGAACCGGCCCGAGCTGTTGCTGCACCGCTGCTTCCCGCTCGTCCGAACGCTCCTGGTGATTGTGGCCATCGTAGACATGCAGGCCTCCGGGCTGGAGTCCCGGGAGGTGGTCGATCGATTCATAGAGTGCCACCGCCTTCTCCGTCGGTGCTAAGCCGGTGCGATGTTGGCCCACATCGATGTCCAGAAGGACTTCGATCGTTCGCTTGGCCGTGGCCATTGCATCCGACAGAGGCCGCAAGGCTTCCTCGTGATCGGCTAACACCGAGAAGCGGCAATCCGGATACGTCTGGGCCAGCCGGGCCATCCGGCCACAGTTCGGGCCGACCAGATTGTATGCCAACAGCACATCGGGCACGCCACAGCCGGCCAGCATTTCGGCCTCGGCCAGGGTGGCACACTTGTGCTTCGATATCCCGGCTTCCAATTCGAGCCGGACAATTTCTCGCGTCTTGTGCGTTTTGACATGGGGCCGCAATCGGCTCGGAGCGCCGGCCATCGCGAGGGCCCATTCTATGTTGCGACGGATCAGCTCCTCGTAGAAGAGCAGTGCGGGGCTGTAAATGGCTGAGGTATCCCGGATGGCATAGGGTGCGTTCATGGCGGGAGGCCCTGGAACGATCTGGGTGCCGGATTGCGGCGCAACGGGTCCGCTTCAGTATACCCGGGCGCGGAGTTTCCGCTAGCCCAGCAAAATCGTGAAAAAAGGCAACGATTGTACCAACCACACTGGCAAAGTGCCGATCGGCTGGCCCAAGTTTCGCATTTCTCTCTTGCTGCCGGCCCGTCTGGCAATAGGATCAACACTTTGAGTCGTGGGCAATCGCAGGCGGAGCGATGCATGCCGGAAAAATTCGCCAAGTTTGCGCTGAGCCGGCAGCTGGCGGAATACAATACCAAGCATGTGAACCCTCCCGGGCAAGGAGACCTCCTTTTAGGGGGACGTGTCGGCGTTGCCGGCATGGACAATGATCTTCCCACAGGCAGTTTTCAGATAAGGAGACCGACTCATGGCCGATGAACCGAAGAAATTTGGCGAAAGTCCGCTTGGGCAACCTGGCACGCCGCCGCTCGGGCAACCCCTCGGGCAGCCGACCGCGGGAGCCCAATTTACCGTAGACACTTCTGGCATGTCCTCCGCTTATGCCAATTTTTGCCGGGTCACGGGCACTCCCGAGGAGCTCGTTCTCGACTTCGGCTTGAACACCCAGATGAGTCCGGTACCGACCGAGCCGGTCAAGTTGACGCACCGGTTGGTAATGAATTATTTCACAGCCAAACGCCTGTTGGGCGCTCTGCACATGGCTGTCCAGCAGCACGAGAATACCTACGGCGTTCTGGAAACCGATATCCAAAAACGGATGCGCGCGGGCGCCCAGCCACCACGCCTGGGTGGCGGTCCTCCGCCGCGCTAACTTCCGAGGGCAGATCGCGCAAGGAGCGAGCTGCGGCCGGTCCCTCCGCGATCTGCCTCCCTTCACTCGCCGTGATGCTTGTCCAGGTGATGTGTCAAGCTGTGCGGTACTTCCAACCCGTGCTTTTCCATGAGTCGGGCGTCGGCAAGGATCGTCCGGGTTAGTCCATCGCCCACGATACGTCCGCCATCCAGTACAAGTACCCGCTGACAAGTTTCGCGGATGAGCTCCAAATCATGAGCGGCGATTACTTTGGTGACAGCCAAGCTGTTGACCAGTTGGATTAGTTCGCGCCGGCCACGCGGATCGAGGCACAGCGACGGCTCGTCCAGGAGCAGGATTTCGGGACGCAGAGCCAACACGCCTGCCAAGGCGACGCGCCGCTGTTCGCCTCCGGATAGGTGAAAGGGCACGCGCTGCTCAAAGCCGGTCAGGCCGACCCGGGCCAGCGCTTCGGCCACTCGTTGCTTCACCTCGGGTGGGCGGCAGCCCAGATTGAGCGGTCCAAAGGCAACGTCATCGAAGACGGTGGCGTGGAAGAGTTGATCCTCGCTGTTCTGGAACACGATGCCTGTCTTGGCAGGCAGTGCGCGGCGTTGAGCGGGGTCCGCGGGATCCAGCCCCGCCAGCAGGACCCTCCCCTTCTCAATCGGCAAAACGCCGCTGAGGCAAAGAAACAGCGTTGTCTTGCCCGCTCCATTGGGACCCACTAAGCCGATGCTTTCCCCACCGGCTGCCTCAAACGAAACCTGATCGAGGGCGCGAGGGCCGCTCGGATAAGCAAACGTCAGGTTATGGACGCGGATGGCGGGCTGTTCGCTCATCGGAAGTAATCGATCACCAGCAGCGCCGTGGCACCAGCGCTCACGAGGAAAAAGAACAGCACATCGGCGAGCGTAGAACGAAACTCGGTCAAGGATCGGAATTGGCCGTCAAACCCGCGGCAGCGCATGGCCTGTCCGACGCGCTCGGCCCGTTCATAGCCACGGACCAACAGAATGCCGGCCACATGCCCGACGGTCCGATAACTATGGCGGGAAACGCGGCTTCGAAATCCCCGAACGCGCAGGGCAATGCGGAGACGGGAAAGCTCGTCTCCCAGCACGAAGATGTAACGGTAACTCAGCATCGCCAATTGCACAAGCAGACCAGGAACGTGCAACTGATGGGCTGCCTGGAGGGTGGCACCCAGGGGTGAAGTTGCCAGACCGACGAGTACTAAGGTGACGATCGCGATCGCTTTTAGGGACAACAGGCTAGCCACACGCAGCCCATACCAGGAAACCTCCAGCGGCCCGAGCTGAAGATGGGGCCCGCCATTATGAAGGAGGACAGGCAGCAGCACGACGAGCACAAGGAGGAACAGGGCCAGCCCGCCGAGCCGATCGAGGAACCATCGAAAGGGCAAGCCGCCCAGCGCAGCCAGCACAAGCGCACCGACCAGGGCAAACCCTGCCGCCGGTACCGTGTGGAGGAGAGCAACGCAGAGAATGGCGAGAGTAAGGGCGGCCAACTTCCAGCGCGGATCGAGACGGCTCAGCAGCGAAAGGGGTTGCGGGAGTGAATCGAACGCCAACGTCATTGGCCGCGGTGAAAAATCCGGAAAATAAATCTGAACCCGGTTTTGCAGCGGTTCGCAGAACCGTGCGGTGCTGCGAACCACCACAAAACAATTTCTGCCGCCGCGCCGGTACGGGACTCCAACTAGCGCCGGGAAGGAGGAGGACTCGTGCGCATCATTTCGGCACGCAGCTCGTTCTCCGCCTCGATCCAGTCCTGCTTATCGGTGCCCTGCGGTCGACCCCGCTTGCACCATTTCTCATAGGCCCGCATGGCGATTTTCTCGTGCGGGATCTTGACGGGGGCGTTCGTCGGGGTTGACGGAGGTGCAGTCATTCGGGACATGTGGAGTCCTCCATGTAAGGGACCTGGCCTTGTCAGGCAACCAGCACCCAACGCGGCATGTTAAATTCACATCCTGCTCCGGCTCATGTTCTCGTAACGTACGAAAAACTTTGAAAATTGGCAAGACACATCGATCCGGCGCCAAGCCCTCGTTGGAGACGCGTTCTAGGAAGCAATCTCCAGTCGCCGGCATTGTGCCAATGCCTTTTTGGGCTGCGAGATCCGGGTCTGCTCTTCGGGGTGCCGCCGAAACCAGGCTGAAATCAGCAAGACGCGAGCCATTTCACTGACTGGCACGGTTTTCAGTGGATCGTTTTTCTGCCCCATCACTTGGGCAATCCGCCTAGTGGCCGCGCGTTTCTCCTGGGCGGTCCGCGGCACCGGAATGCAGTCAACCACATTTCCCCCCTGGATCAGGTACCAACGGTCGCTGTCCTGTTGTCCGTCTACTGCGTAAACAAAGGCGGGCCGGGCCAGGATCTGGCGAAGCCGCTCCAGCCGTTCATGAAGCCAACGCAAGCGCCCCAGCTTGTCGCGCAACGCCGCGGCCCGCTCAAACGCCAGTGCCGCGGAGGCTTCCGTCATGGCAGCTTCGAGGGTGCTCAGGACGGCCAGATTCGTCCCGGAGAGAAAGCACCGCGCCGCATGAACCTGCTCCGTGTACTCGGCCCGGGTACAAGCGCCAATGCACGGACCCAGGCAGGTACCGATCTCGTACCGTAGGCAACCGGCCGACCGCGTCATGGGGAATAGCTCTGCTTGATCGGCAAAGATCATCTCCTGGGCTCGGGGACAATCCCGCAACTGGAAGTAGTCGTTGAGGGAACGAACGGCTTCCTGAGCGGATCGGCCACCGGGGATCGGTCCGAATGTGGCTAACGCGCCGGCCGGTGGATCCCGAGTCAGGAAAGCGTACGGCGCCGGTTGACGGCCGAGACAGAGAAAGATCGGTCGCCGCCGGCCCGGCTGCCCCTGTACATTCAGGCGGGGCCGCCAGCGCCGGATCAATTCCAACTCCCGCAGCAGTGCGGCAAACTCGTTGGGTGCATACTCCCAGACCAGGAACTTGGTCCGCTCGAGGATGCGGCCGGCCTTGGGATCGCGGCTCTTGGTTCGGAAATAGCTCAGCAGCCGCGCCCGCAGACATTTCGCTTTGCCGATGTAGATGAGCTCACCTTTTCGGCTGACCATGCCGTAAACGCCCGGCCGGCGCGGACAGTGTTCGCGCACCTGCGTACGCAGACTCAATCTGCGTGTCCCGCAGACTCGAACCAGGACCGGCGTCGCATCCGAAGGGTCGAGGTGATTGGGTCCGAAGCTCCACGTTCCCTGGAAAGGGAATAAGCCTTCCATGTCGAATCCTTCCGCGCCACATGCCGACGATCCCCCGAGCGCTTGCTCGTCTCCTTCCCCGAGGGAGTCTACCAAGAGGGACCGGCATTGTAACGGGTGCCAGAAAGGCAATCAACGCCCTCGGATGTCTCTAAATGGCTTCCATCTTGTTGCGCTCCACCAGGCACGGACCTGGATAAGATGGCCGACGAATCTCAGCGCTTGCTCGGCCTGCTCGATCGGCCGGATTTACGACAGATTGCCATCGGGAAGGTGGAAGGCTGGACGAACGAAGAGATCGCGGCGAAGCTCGAATGTGTGCCCAGAAGCATCGACTGCAAACTCAGCCGGATCCGCCTGCTCTGGAAGAATGAAGGGAAGGAGTGAGACCACGGCCATGTGCGCCCGACTAGCTCGACCAAGGTGCGCGCAGAGGCGCAGAACACTCAGGGCCAGGAAGCGAAGCGTTCGATAGAGCCGAACTGCCCCAAACAGGGGACTGCCCCCTGATTGGAGAGGTTTTTAGTGGTTAAAGAGAAACGCAGGGCTGTTCAACAGTGCCCATGCCAGATCTTGCGCCCCAAGCAGGCGTTGATTGAGCGGTTTCGGATGTTCCGCCAGGGCTTGATTCAGGCGGACCCACTCCGGATCCTTGGTGCGGAAATAGCGGCTCAGCTCGGCCAATTGTTGGGGGTTGCGCTTGTCGGGAGCCACGGCCAGGATCTTGGCGATGGGGTCCGTGGCGTCGTCGAGCAGGATGGGCGGCTTGGCGGTGATGACAGATAACCGCAGCCGGCCGATGTTGTGCTCCTTGCCGGAGTACCGCTGCTCAAGGGTGAATGTCAAGATTGCTCCCTCGGGGAACGCGATTGGTTCCTTGACTTCGAAGATGGCAACGTGGGGTTTCCCAAAAGCCGGCGAGACCGCCCAGCCCGTTTCGGGGTTGCCGTCGATCGCTCCCGCGACGGCATAGCCTTCCTGGGCGAAGTCAGCTTTCGGGTTCTGGAGCGGCACCGTCTTTCCTTTGCCGGACGCACCTAGGGATGCGGCGTTGACCCGGAATTCGTTCAGCACGAAGTTGCCATTGCCGGCTCGCCCGGGTCCCCTGCCTGGCAGACTGGGATCGGGAAGGGCCTCGAGCCGAAACGCGGTGATATCGGTCAATGGAGTATTTGCCGTGATCGTATACGTCTCCGGCGAAGGATTCTTCCCGCTGGCGAGCAGCGAGCCATCGGGCTGCTTGGTAAGGACCGTTCCCTTGGCGGCCTTGGCACTCGTCGTCTCCAGGACGGTCCAGGTCGAATCCTTCAAGCTCTTCTCCCATTCGGCTTGCCGGGCGGGGAGCTTCGCTTCATACGCATCAAATTCCGACTGGATCTTTTCGTGCTCCGCCACGAGGCGCGAGTATTCTTCGTCGGAGCCCTTGAGTGCTTGCCGTCCCGTGGCCAATTCGTCCGGAGTCGGCGCGCGACCGAGAATGGCATAAAACAGCTCCTCAACCACCTTGGCATCGTCTGGCTGGGTGGCCACGAGCCGGGTGATGCGGTTGTTCGGATCCTTGATGGCTTCGGCGAGGACCGGACCGTTGACGAGGTTAAGCACGGGGCCGAGCATCATGCTGCTGGAACGCTCGCATTCGCAGGCACTCTCGCGCGGCGGGCGGCCAAACAGATCGAGGAATCCGCTTGGTACTTGCACATTGGAATCGAGCTGCTGGACAGCACGCAAGCCGGCGGGCATCCCTGAAAGGTGAGTGGTCGCGCCGGTGACTCGATGGAGGGCATCGTAAAGTGCCTCCGCGGGAAGACGGCGGGCCACGGCGTGGGAGTAATTGATGTCGTCATCCTGGTTCCAGCGGTTCGTGACGATCGACTGCTGGTAGACGCGGGACTTGCAGATCGTCCGCAGCATGTGCTGCACGTCAAAGCCGTTCGCCACGAATTCCTCCGTCAGGCGTTGCAAGAGCTTGGGATTCGTCGGCGGGTTGCCGGCACGGATATCGTCCACCGGCTCGATGATACCCACTCCCAGCAGGTAGCTCCACAACCGATTCACATAGCTCTTGGCAAAGTACGGATTGTCCTTCGACGTGATCCAGTGTGCCAGCTGTTCGCGGCGGCTGGCGTTGGCCGGCGCCCGATCGCGGTGCTCGTATGGGAAAGCGGGAGCGGTTACTGCCCCGGTGCGGGTATGCTTGACTTCGCCGGCTTTCTGGTCATAGACGATTTCGACCAAGGGCGTGGCACCTTCGACATTCGTGCCGGCAATTTTCTGACCTTTGAATTTCGGATCCTCTTTCCGTCCGACCTGGGCGAAGAACGAAGCCAGCTCGTAATACTGGTCCTGGGTCCAGCGTTCGAATGGATGATCGTGGCACTTGTTGCAGTTGAAACGGATCGCCAAGAATAGCTGCGTGGTGTTCTCCATTGCCAGGTCGGGTTGACGCAGGATCTTGTAGTAAGCCGCAGGAGGATTGTCGAGCGTCGATCCGGACCCGGTAAGGATGGCATGTACGAACTGGTCATACGGCATGTTGCGGGCAATCGCCTGACGGATCCAGTTGCGGAATGTCAAGGCGCCCTTCTCGCCGAGATACTTGCGGTTGACCTGCAACAGGTCAGCCCATTTGTTAGTCCAGTACTCGACGTACTCAGGGCCGCCCACGAGCTTGTCGATCAGCTCATCCCGTTTAATCTTGGTGGCCCGGCTGTCGTTGAGGAAGGCGCGCACTTCGTCGGGTTGTGGCGGCAGACCGGTCAGGTCAAAGGTAACCCGGCGAATGAATTCCGCATCGGTGCACAGGGGGCTGGGCAAAACTTTGACCTCGCGCAGCTTCTCGTCCACCAGCGTATCGATGTAATTATGTTCGGGGACCGGCCGCCACGCGAACCCGCTCCGGTCGCCCATGACGATCAGCGTGGCTGCGGTGTAGGACCCCTCGTAGCGGGCCAGCACCGTGGCTTCGCCGCGGCGAACGGCCGTCACCAAGCCCTGCTTATCCACTGTCGCGACTTCTGCATTGCTGCTTTCGATAAACGCTTCCGCACTGACGTCACGCGCCGAACCATCACTGTAGCGAGCAACGACGGCCATTTGCTGTTTCATGCCAGGCAACGGTAGGCCGGGGCTCTTGGGGCTGATCTCGATGGCCATGACACGGGGACTGTCGAGATCGAGCTTCACGCCCTCGGCAATCCAGGTGCGCAACAGCTCGTAAGGGGGCTCGCCCGGCTGGAAGAGGACGCCGCCCATGTGCGGCACGCCGCCGGACGGCTTGAGGAGCATGAGACTTCGGTCCGGTGCAGCCCGATTGAAACGCCGACCTTCCAGATCGTCTGTCAAGGATTGATGGTCGAAAAGCGGATCGTAGCCCCGCAGCGACAGCTTGAACCCATTCTTGCCCTGCTGGGCGCCATGACACGTGCCTGCGTTGCAGCCAACTTTGGACAAGACCGGCATGATATCCCGCACAAAGCTCGCCGGGTACTTCTCCTTTTGGCCGCCGACGTGGACCGGCACCGTCATGATAAGGCCGCCTACCGTGAGCTTTAGCTCGCCGTCGCCATCGGCCAGGGGACGGACCAAGCCGCGTGCAGAGATGCTGGCCAGCTTGGGGGATATCTCGATGTGAGCCATGCGGGTCACGTCGATGCGCTCTCCGCTTTCGAGCTGGCCGGTGAGCAAGAGCTGCCGATAGTCGTACGGGTGTTTCAGGACGATGGACGTCGGCTGGGCTTCCATGCGGATGAGATTTGCTCCCGGCGGAAGCTGCTCGGGATCCTGCGCCGCGGCTCCGCCGGCGAACAGCGCTCCGCCAAGGATCGCCAGGACGTAGCAACGCGGATGGAGAGCTACACGTTCACGTTTCATGACTGATTCCCGCATTCGTTGTGGGTCGGTCGTGGGGTCAATTCTCATTGGATTCGTGGTCACTGGAGGCGG
>DATGIQ010000483.1:0-3889 GCA_035295665.1 Gemmataceae bacterium
TGGAGGCTGGCGAGCGCACTTGCTGCATTGGGTTTGTATGATGAAGCGTTGAGAGAAATCGAACGAGTCCTTGCGACGAGCCCTGCTTTCGCGAGGGCGTACGTGACGCGCGCCGGTATTTCCTTAGAGAGGGGAGCCTATGGAGCTTGCATGGAAGACTGCGCCAGGGCAATCCTGCTGGATGAAAAATGCGCCATGGCCTACTACACGCGCGCACTCCTGTACTACCAGAAGGCCGATCCCATGCGGTGTATGGAAGACATCTCCCGTTACATGCATCTGGAACCAATTGCGGCGGGCCGAAGGAACCCGGAAAAGGCGTACATCCTTAAGGGATTGGTCTTGTCATGGCTCAGGAGACCTCAGGATGCCGTACCCATTTTTCTGATGGCTCGGCGGCTTAACCCGTCATCCCCAAAGGCTGTATGGGGCCTCTGGCAAGCGTATTTCGATTTAGGGAAAACGAATCTGGCTCTGCGGCTGAGCGAGTTGTTGTTGAAACTAGAGCCCAAGGAGCCCCAAAGCATTATCAGCCACGCCTTGTCTTGTGCGGCGGTAGGACGGTCCAACGAGGCAGCCGAGGCTTGTGCCCAAGCTTTACGAATGGACGGCAGGAGCAGTTATATCATATACGAATCTGGAAATGTTTATAGTATTAATGGAGATTATGCCGCGGCTTTACGGCAGTACGAGAAGATTGTGGAAGCCGACCCTTATTACCTGCGCGCACTCGCGGCCCGGATCGCGCTATTGTCGTCGTGTCCTGTCGCCAAATTCCGTGACGGCTCAATGGCGCGTACGTTGACCGAGAAACTGTTTGCGTGCGATTTGGAGCCCTGGATGCAGCCGGAATATTTGATGGCCTCAGCCATGGCGCACGCCGAACGGGGTGAATTTGGGGAAGCAGCGGCTACGGCGAGAAAGGCCCTCGATTGGGCAGGGCCGGGGCATTTCAGGAGAGGGGAAATGGGAAAAATGCTAGAGCTTTTTCAGCAGAAGCAACCCGTCCGGTCTAAAGAAATCCCGAAGGGAGGATCACCCTCGAAATGAATTTGTGGTGTAAGGCTATCGTCGTCACATGGTTCCTGACCCGTGGCGAAGTCAAATAAGTATTTGTTTAGCGCGGCCGACTCTGTCGGGCTTCGCCAGCAGACCGTTAATCCGGTGGTCTGCCGATCACCTGACAGCCGATCGCCTCACCAACCGCAGGTCCGTGAAGGCCACCCAGAACAAGTCTGTTTGCCTGCAAAACATGTGCAGGAGCAACCCCGCACGGCCGCGCTGCGGGTCTACCTCGGCGATTTGGCCTTCGATCCCCTCGCAAACGCCAGCCAGGATTCGGACACCATCTCCGACGCGGAACCGCCGGCTGGTAACAGTGGCCAACCATCGCTGGTCGAGTTGCTCGCGTAGGACTCCCAAGCGCTGCGCGTTTTCACGCGGGCCGAGTTCCAGGCGGAGGAACTCGGCCCGTTGGGCGTCGCCCTGTCCCTCCAACCACTGGGCGTATTCCAGCATCGGGCCGCTGGCGTCGGGATCAGCCAGCAGGTCGAAGATGAAGTTGGCTTCGGCATCGGTCGTCGCTCGCCACATAAAGTAACCCTCGCCCGGGGCTGTAGCGGCCCCCGCAATAGGCACGCTCCACCTCCCTGCGTTCATCGTATTCCTTCCCCGCTAGCGCGCCTTGGCCAGCCCACCCATCCCGCGCCCGATCGGCGCGTAGAGCCGGTAGGTTGGCGATGGTGAAAGATTGGTTTCACGATGGGCAGGGGATCACGGGGGTAAAATCAGGGCCGCCGGTGCGCCGCGCAGGAGTTGACTGAGGAAGTCCAGGGCCGAACGCCGCTGTTGCCAGCACGTCCGCCACACCGACATCAGCACGGACTGCGCTCGCGCGCCGGCCCAGGTCCGGCTGCCTCCCCAGACCTTCCGGAGGATGACCCCGAAGCGGATGGCCAGCTCGGCCCGCCAGTTGGTGGCGTCCAGCCCCGGCTGGCGCAGGAACGTGAACAGGTCGTCACGATGAGCCCACAAGTGCTGGGCCAGGCGCTCGTTGGCCGCGTCGGTCTTGGGCGGGAAGACCAGGTCGGACAGTTGGTTCTCCAGGCGGCCGCGGGCCACGGCCAAGCCGTGCCGGCTGATCTCGCCCGCCGCGTGGCGGTCACGCAGGTCCAGGCCGGTCCGGAGCAACTCGGCCACCCGACGGGGAAAGCATACGGCTCCCCGCGTCGCGGTCACTGCCACCCCGTCGGCGCGCCGCAGCAGGTGGTTAAGGCATTGCTGGTGCCGCGCGTCCTCGAACTGGTCGTAAGGGGACCAGCCGTCGTGGATCATCGTGCCGTCGTAGTCGAGTCCCAGGATGGCTTCGGCCACGGCGCCGCCGCGGGTCGGGTCGATGACGTAAGCGGTGGCCTCGGGCCCGACCAGCGTGTGCAGCCAGGCGGGGTGCCCACCAACGCGCCAACTGGTCTCGTCGGGAACCACCCATGCGGACTGACCGACGGCGTGGCAAATGGACTCGTAGGCTGGTTCACAGCGGGAGGCGGCCCGCAGCACGGTGTGGACGCTACCGCCTCGACTGAGGGGGATGCCGAAGAGGCTTTGCAGGCAGCGGGTAACCTTGCCGTGCGACAGGCCGGCCTGCTTGTTGAGTTCGACGACGGCAGCCTGGGCGTCGGGCCCCAGTTGAGCGGCGGCGGCGCCGAGGGCCTCGGACGTTTGCAACGGATGGCGCCCCTGAACCCGGCGGTGGCACTGGCGGCACTGGCCGAGGTGGATGTTGAACTGCCGGTGGATGGGCTTGCGCGGGATCTCGACCTGGAACTGCTGGGCGATGTGGGTCGCGTCGAGCGGGCCGCCGCAGTCGGGGCAGCGGTCAGGCAGCGGCGCCTCGTGGACCTCATCGATCTGGTCGGGCGTGGGCGGCAGGCGGCGGGCCTTGGGACCGTAGTCCTTGCCGGGCTTACGGCCGGGTTTCTTGGGCTGGCCCGTGGGCGGGCCCTTGGCGAAGGGGGCGGCCTGGCGCTTGCGGGCGCGGGTGGCCTCGTCGAGCCGGCGGCGGCGGCGCTCGTTCGCGGCTTGCAGGTCGCGGAGGCGTCGCTGAAGGGCTTGGCAGCCGGCACAGGAGACGGGTTCCATACCCCCATTATAGGCGAGGCGCGGGTCACAGCTGCGCGCCCCGGGCCGCGGAGCAGGGATCAGCTTGAGCTGGACGCGCTAAACAAATACAGGGCCTGTCCCCGTTCCTCCCGTTCCTTTAAAAGTCTTCTAGATCGTCACCCATCCCGTTCCTCTATTCGACAATGGTTCCCCGGGCCGACTATCAGATCTAACTCACCGCTCCAAATTTGCCAGTTGTCATCGTATTGAAGGTCTCCTTGGACACGGCTGCAAAAGGCGCGAAGGTTATATCCGCTCGAAAAAGTAATGACTAAGTCCCAGGAGTGCCTCTGAGTGCTTGTGGCTTCGATCCTTTCACCAATTAGTTTTGACAGACCGACCTTTATAACCTCCGAGTCGTCGTCTGAACCGCAGACCAGGGCTTCGCCGCGCTCCAAGCGCCAAGGACAGCGAATAAAGACTCCGAATTCACCCTCATACATCCTATACTCTTCGGGATGGGCTGCATTTCGCAACCGCTTTTTTCGGAGAATTCTTCGCCCCAGGGCTAATATGAATGCAAAACCGGCCGACCCATCGCAACTTACATACCAACAAGGCTGATGTCGGATTGAGAGGAGTAATTTTGAGATCTTGTCAATGTCCATTTGTCGGTATTTCTACTCGCCAAGCGGCCAACCGGCAAGACCCCGCTTCCGCCCCGTCGACACTCTTCTCAAAACTATTACGAATGTCCCCGTTCCTCCATTTTTCGTAAACTGTCATCGAT
>DATGIQ010000484.1:0-18169 GCA_035295665.1 Gemmataceae bacterium
CATCCAACACGGGGTCAAGGGCCGCGAATTTCCGTTGTATACGTGCGACAGCAGTTGCATCATGCATGCTCCGCTTATCCCAAAACCGTCCTAACACGGATAGATCAATTCGGCGAAGTTATTTTTTCGCGGGCCCTTACCAGGCCGTGTCGTATCGGCAGGGCGTGGCGGCGGTCTTCCCGCCTGGTTCGCTCGCTCCGGTCCATGCAGGTCTCGATTGCAAGCACTGCCATGTCGAGTCGTGGCGCGGGTTGCATCGCATGTTCGGGGACAGGCGTCCGACTGGGGCCGCCATGGACCGGGCCTGTAGTCTGTGTCATGGCGGCCTCCTCGACGAGTCTTCTCCCCATCCTGGCATTGAGCTTCCTCGGGCATCGGTGGTGCCTCCGCCAGTCGTCGCTCCCCGTCATCTGCGTCAGCATCCCGCCGAGGTAGAGAGTTGCGCCGCCTGCCACCGTGAGCATCAGCCAAACAACGACTTGGTCCAGGTTACGGACGCATCGTGTCGGCGCTGCCATGCCAACCTGCAGATGCGGGATGGGCAGCACACGTTTTACCCAAGAGTTACCGCGTTTGATGGGGACCACCCGCCTTTCGGCTGGTGGCGCGGAGGCGGGTTGCAGGATCCCGGAGCGCTCCACTTCAATCACCAGATTCATTTGCGTCTCCCGGAAAAGAGCCTGCACGGTATCGACGGGGCAGTGCGGCGCCTGAACCAGCTCGAGTGTCGCTTGTGTCACCGGCCTGATGCGCAGGGACGGCACATGGCCCCGGTTCGTTACGAGAGGGACTGCGCGGAATGCCATCCCCTGGCCATCCGGATCACAGCCACGACGAACGATTCCACCGTGCGCGAGGCCATGGAAGCGTTCGGCCGGCAACCAGCGCCCCACCTATCGCCCGACCTCGTGTCGGCGGTGCTGCGCGAGCGTTTGCGACGGTTTGCACAGCAGAATCCAATGATCGGGAAGGACGAGGCGACATCGGAACCGCTACGCTCCTTCCCCGGGAACCGTCCGCGGCAGATTGCGCCCCGCGACCCTTCCAGTTGGGTCGACCTCCAGACCGCCATCCTCCAGCGGCTGCTCTTTGACTCTCCGGGAGGATGCCGGTACTGCCATCTTGCGAAGGCGGGAAGTAAACCGGGAACCGCTCCTGCCGAATACGAGTCGACAAACCTTCCCGATTCGTGGTTTCCCTATGCGCGGTTTAGCCATGCGAAGCATGGCCTGATGGCGTGCGGCGAATGCCATGACCAAGCGCGAACTAGCACCCGGACGGCCGATGTCCTGATGCCAACGAAACAAAAGTGCGTGGAGTGTCACTGGAACCAAAGCGGTGTGCGGAACCGCGCACGGGCTGACTGCCTGGAATGTCACCAATACCACGGTCCTGGTCCACGGGAACCGGCAGCACCAGCGGGCAACTCAGCAGGGTAAATGGGGCGTCCCGGCCTGATCTCGTTGACACACCGCTTGACGAAACCTCGAGGAGTCCGCCTGAGCAGATGTCGCATGGAGCGATGTTGGCTCGCCTCACATGGTGAGGGAAAGTCCGCAGCATCGGCGCACTTGCAAACATCCTTTCGCTTGACTGCGGTATTTTTCCTGAGCCCAGTCCATAGCATAGGAGGAGAGATGCCCACGGGACGACAAGGAGAATTTATGTGCCGTTTTGCCTTTGTGCTCTTTGCGGCGCTTTCGTTGGTCCGCACCACCAGCGCCGCTGAGCCACCGCAGATCTTCAGTTGGCCGGCCGTGAGCGCCCGGCACATTGCATTTGGCTATGCCGGGGATCTGTGGGTGGTGGACCGCACCGGCGGGACGCCCCGTCGCTTGACGGCAGGAACCGGCCTGGAAAGCCATCCCGTCTTCTCTCCAGACGGCAGCCAGATTGCCTTCACCGGTGAATATGAAGGGAACCTGGATGTTTATGTCGTTCCGGTCACCGGCGGGCAACCGCGGCGGTTGACGTACCACCCGGATCCTGATCTATCCATCGGCTGGACGCCGGACGGCAAGTCCGTTTTGTTCCGCTCCACAAGGGCAAGCGGCGGACGGTATACCCGCCTATTCACCGTGCCGGCAACGGGCGGGCCGGAGACCGAGGTCCCATTGCCCATGGCCGAGGAGGCAAGTTTTTCGCCGGACAGCAACAGGCTCGCCTACGTGCCCTTTACGAACACCCGGGGGTTTCCCGGTGGCTACATCGCCTGGAAGCGCTACCGTGGCGGCAGCGCTCCGTTTGTCTGGATCGCCGATCTAAAAACCTCGGCGATCGAGAAAGTTCCACGGACCGATTCCAACGACTTCAATCCGATGTGGATCGGCGACAGGGTTTACTTTCTATCCGATAGGGACGGCTCGACCACGCTCTACGCCTACGATCTGAACACGAAAAACGTCCAGCGGGTGCTGGAGTCCAACGGAAGAGACATCAAGTCGGCCTCGGCGTGTACCGATGCGGTCGTGTTCAACCGGATTGATGGGCTCTATCGGATGGACCTCAAAACCGAAAAGGTGGTCAAGCTCAATATTGAGGTTCAGGCGGATTTACCTGCGGCCCGGCCGCGGCGTGAAAAGATCGCCAAGCATATTCAGCACGTTGGACTGTCGCCGACCGGCGCCCGCATCCTCATCGAGGCTCGCGGCGAAATCCTGACGGTCCCCGCTGAAAAAGGCGATGCCCGCAATTTGACCGAGACACCCGGCATAGCGGAGCGGGACCCGGTGTGGTCGCCCGATGGCAAGACCGTGGCCTACTTTTCCGATGCGTCCGGAGAATACGAGCTCCATCTGAAACCGCAAAACGGCCTGGGCCAGATCAAAACCTACAAACTGGGCGATGCACCGTCTTTTTACTACACCCCAACGTGGTCCCCGGACAGCAAGCGGATTGCCTACACCGATAAACGCAAGAACCTGTGGTGCCTCGATCTGGCTACGGGCAAGTCTACCAAGGTAGATACCGATCCCCAGGCGCTCGGATCGCCTCCCACGCCGGCCTGGTCGCCGGACAGCAAATGGATCGCTTACACGCGCTCGTTGCAGCGGACTGTTGCCGCCGTCTTCCTGTATTCCGTCGAAGCCGGCACGACGCATTCGATTACCGACGGCATGAGCAACGCCGCCCTGCCTGTGTTTGACAGGGATGGGAAATATCTCTATTTCACGGCCAGTACCGATGACGGCCCGATTGCTTTTGGCAGCATGTCGGCGTTCAACCGGGCCCAGACCAATTCGGTTTATCTCATCGTCCTCTCCAAGGACGTTCCATCCCCTCTGTTGCCGGAAAGCGATGAGGAAAAGGAAGTCGCTGCCAAGGCCTCCGACAAGGATAAGGAGAAGAGTACTCCGCCTGTCCATATCGACTTCGAGAATATCGATCAGCGCATCGTTGCCTTGCCCGTTCCCAATCGGAATTACGTGGAGCTGCACGTCGGCAAGGAACGGTTGCTGTTCCTTGTAGAGGGCGAGGCCGTCCGTGCGACCCGCCGCGGACCTCCCAACTTGATCGTGCACAAGTTCGATCTTGGTAAACGCAAGGCGGAGAAGCTGCTGGACGGCGTGAGGCGATTCGTGGTCTCGCACAATGGCGAAAAGATGTTGTACCAGCAGGGAGAGAAATGGTTCTTGACCGCGACGCCTCCCCCCGCAAAGCCCGGCGAAGGAGCGGGCCCGCCGAAATCCGGTGAGGGGCCTGGTCCGAGCAAACCGGGCGAGGGAGCGGTCAAGTTGGAGGATGTCGAGATTCGGATTGATCCCCGTGCTGAATGGCGTCAGATCTATCGCGAGACCTGGCGGATCGAACGCGATTTCCTCTACGACCCGAACGCTCATGGGCTCGATTTGGCTGCGGCCGAGAAGAAGTACCAGCCCTATCTTTCCGGGCTGGGCAGCCGGCATGATCTGAGCCTCCTCATGGAGGAGATGTTGGGCGAATTGTGTTTGGGCCATGTCTACATCGCTGGCGGGGATAACCCGATCCCACCCGATTCCAAGACCGGCTTACTCGGGGCGGATTACACGGTTGACCAGGGACGCTACCGGTTTGCCCGGGTCTACCGCGGCGAAAGCTGGAATCCCGACCTGCGGGCGCCGCTTTTGCAGCCCGGCGCCGGGGTCAAACAAGGCGAATATCTCCTGGCGGTCAACGGCAAGGATCTCCGTGGAGACGACAACGTGTATCGGCTGTTCGAGGGGACAGCGGGGAAGCAAACGTTCCTCAGCGTCGGTCCGAAGCCGGATGGCACCGATAGCCGAGTCATCACCGTGGTGCCGATCCCGAACGAACGGCAACTGCGCAATCTGGCCTGGGTAGACGCCAACCGCCGCAAGGTGGACGCGCTGAGCGGGGGCCGAGTCGCTTACATTTATGTGCCGAACACATCGGCCGAAGGGTTCGAGCGATTTAACCGCTATTTCTTCGCCCAGACCGAAAAGCAGGGCGTCGTCATTGACGAACGGTTCAACGGCGGCGGTCAACTGGCGGATCATATCGTCGACTACCTTCGCCAGCCGCTGCGGAATTACATCGCCGGACGAGCAGGCGAAGGCGACGACGCACCGTTCCCCGGCGGCGCCATCTACGGTCCGAAGGTAATGCTCATCAACGAGCGTGCCGGTTCCGGAGGGGACTATTTACCGTATACCTTCCGCCAGGCGAAGCTCGGCCCCCTGGTTGGCAAGCGGACCTGGGGCGGGTTGGTCGGAATCGGCGGTTACCCGACGTTGATCGACGGTGGGACGGTAACCGCCCCGCGCATGGCCATCTGGTTTCCTAACGGCCGTTGGGACGTGGAGAACCGCGGCGTCGCGCCGGACATTGAAGTGGAGTTCGATCCCCAAGCCGTCCGCGAGGGTCATGATCCCCAACTGGAGAAGGCGGTCGAGCTCGTGTTGGCGGAGCTGCAGAAGAACCCGCCAAACTTCGCGCACCGGCCGGCATATCCCAATTACTACAAGCCAGGGTTGAAGGAACCGGCTGAGGGAAAGTAAACGATCTTGGCACGCTGGGTCAACCAGGCGTTTCTGGCCAGCGAGGCCATGGTTTTTCCGTCAAATCTGGATTTCAGAAGCCTGAGAGGCCTCAGTAAAAGGACTCCGCATGACCACGCCATCACGACGCTCCTTCATCCAAAAAGCATTTCAGTCCTTGGTGCTCTGGGCCACGATCTTCGTCTGGACCAGCCTGACAGCAACCGCGATCGCGGCGGATTCTCCGGCACGAGTTCCACAAAAGCTCTACGTCACCAACAGCGCCGGAAATGATATCACCGTCGTTGATGTCGCGACCAACAAGCCGATCGGACGCATCGAGGTGGGCCCCAATCCTCATGGAATCGCGGTGCCTGCCTCCCAGGATGTGATCTATGTCACCATCGAAGGCCATGGCCGCAATCAGCCGGGCGAATTGCTCTGGATCGATCCCTTCACCGACACGGTCACGAAGCGGATGCCGATTGGTCCCGAACCGAACCAGCTCGCGGTCACGCCGGATGGTCAATTCGCTTACGTGCCGACCAACGATGGCTACTACGAGGTCCTCGATCTCGCCAAGGCGAAGATCATCGAACGCATATTCACCGGCGGCCGACCGCACAATACAGTCTGCTCCGCCGACGGCAAACACATGTACCTGGCCCCCATGGGCTCCCCCAAGAAGGTGACCATTGTCGATGTGGCCACGCACAGGCCGATCGGCGAAATTCCCTTTAGCAATGTGGTGCGTCCCGTCGCGGTCAGCCGGGACGAGAAGCGATTCTACGCCGAGGTGGATGGCCTGGTGGGCGTCGAAGTGGCGGATGTCGCATCGCGGCGCATGATCCATCGCGTGCTCGCTGAATTGGCCGACGAGCATCGAACCGTTGCCAGTCGGAGTCACGGGCTGGGGATTCGGCCGGATCAAAAAGAATTGTGGGAATGCGATGTCGAGCACCATGAAGTCCACGTCTATGACCTCAGCAGTGATCGGCCGCGTCAGATTGCGACGGTCCCAATCGGAAGCCAACTATATTGGCTGACGTTTCGCCCCGATGGCAAAATCTGTTATGTCTCTGCTCGTGGTCGAGGCGAAGTGGCAGCGATCGACACGGACACGAAGCAGATCGTCGCCCGCATCCTCGTCGGCAAAGAGCCTAAGCGGTTAATTGTGGTGGCGCTGCCGGAAAAGCGTTGAGCCCGTTGCTTGGGGATGATGATGGTTTGATTTGTTGCCGAATTCTGGTTTGAGGGCCGGTCACCGAGAAATACCGTTTGGTCTCGCTGTAACGCGACACGGAGTTTCGCGACAGGCGTTACCCCAGCTGAGTTTGAGATCGAGAACGACAACCAAACCAGGGAGTGTATGAAGGCTTTTTGTTTCCGGGCACTGCTCCTCCTGGCCTTGTGCCAACCAGCGACGGCGGCCGAACCGTACCGCAGCCCGATCGACTTGGTCGTTCTGCCAGGCGGCCGGTTCGTGGTGACCGCCAATTCCACGTCCGATTCCGTCTCGGTTGTCGACTTGGAAAAGGGCGAAGTCATTGCGGAAGCACCCTGTGGACGGAAACCGGTCGGGGTTGCTTGCACGCGCGACGGTAGACGCATCGCCGTTAGTAACCTTTGGTCCGGCACGGTGTCGTTCTTCGAACGACAAGAAGCAACGCTGAAGTCGGCCGGCCAGGCAAACGTTGGCCCTTTCCCGCGCGGATTGGCTTTTGCCCCCGACGGCCACTCGCTCTATGTTGCGGTCGCCGTCACGGAGGAGATCGTTCAGCTCGATTGCGACCATCACCAGATCCTCCACCGGTGGCCCGCTCCGCGGGAACCGCGCCAGGTCATCCTGTCCCGCGATGGGCGCTGGTTGGCCGCCGCCAGCAGTCGCTCCGGTGAGGTCCGCTGCTGGGATACGGCCAGCCGGCAGCTCGCCTGGCAACGGAGAATTGAAGATGGGTTCAATCTCCGTGGCTTGGCCTTTACGCCGGACGGCCAGGCACTCATCTGTACGCACGGAGTCCGTCGCGAATTCCCCGTCTCGAAAGATAATATCGCCCAGGGCTGGGTCATTGACAGCCGCCTGACCAGGTTCAGCATGCAGGCCAACGAGGTGCCGCCGCTTCGGCAACTTGCACTCGATGCCAAAGGCCGCGCGGTAGGCGATCCCTACGGAATCGCCGTCAGCTCCGACGGCCACTGGTTAGCCATCACCGGATCCGGGACCCATGAGCTCTTGCTACTCGACAATCGTGGCATTCCGTGGAGCGCTGGCGATCCGGGGGATACCCTGGACCCCCGGCTGGCAGCCGGCGACGGCAAGCTTCGGCGGTTCGCGTTGGGTGGACGGCCCTTGGCAATTGCTTTCCTTGGTGATTCGGAACGGGTGGCTATTGCCAATTACCTGGACGATGCCGTGCAAATCGTCGACGTCGCAGCCGGCCGATTGGTTCGTACGATCGCGTTGGGAGCGCCAGCCGATCGGAACTTGGCCCGCCAAGGAGAAGCGATTTTTTACGACGCCGGCCGATCGCATCATCAGTGGTTCAGTTGCAATACCTGCCATGTCGAAGGCCATACGTGTGGCTTGAATTTCGACACACTCAATGACGATTCGTACGGCAATCCGAAGCTAACTCCGTCGCTCCGCCATGTCGCAAGAACGGGACCCTGGACCTGGCACGGCTGGCAGAAAAACCTCGGGGCAGCCGTCACCAAATCGCTCACGCAAACCATGTTCGGCCCAGAGCCGACTCCGGCCGAAGCCGAAGCCCTGGTCGCGTTCCTGGAAACGATCGAGCAACCGCCCAATCCCCACCGGGGAGCCAGCGGCGAACTCAGCGTCGCCGCGGTACAAGGGCGAGCCCTCTTTCATGGCAAAGCGCAATGCATCCGCTGCCATCACGGCGAGGAGTACACGTCCGAAAGCAGCTACGATGTCAAGCTGGAGCCCGACGGAAGTCCCTATCGCCTGTGGAATCCACCGTCGTTGCGTGGAATATTCGATCGCGGTCCTTATCTCCATGATGGCCGGGCGAAGTCGCTCGAAGCGGTCTTGCAAGACTTTCATGCTCCGGAAAAGCTGGGTGCGCAGCCCCTGACGACCCAGGAACGCCATGCGCTGATCGAGTTCCTGAAGTCGCTGTGAAAAGAGATTCCCGCGCTGACCCAGCTTTGCTGGATCGCCATAGCTTTCCTGGACAGTGCACATTGCGATCGTGCAAAGCGAACTTCGCCTAGGATCGATTTCTGGCTTCCGGTATAGTTCCTCTCTTCAGGTCCATGAAATGTGGATGGCTTCATTTTGGCTCGCTGCCGGCGCGAGGGAGTGGCGTTATGGCTTGCCAGGGACTGGGTTGTAGAGTGTGCATGGGGCTGGTTATCGGCACCGCAGTGTGGTGCATGGTGGGAAGCCAGGAAGCTGTGGGTGCGGCCCAGCAGGAAACGCGTGTTTTCAGTGTCAAAATCGATGGCAAGAAGGCGGGCTTGCTGCGAATGACGATCCGTCAACCGGATGCCCATACATTTACCGTGGAGAGCAGCGCGGACGTGGCCGTCTCGTTTTTTCTCAAGAAATATCAGTACATGTATCGGGGAACCGAAGTCTGGAAAGATGGCCGGCTCGTTCGCCTCGAAAGCCAGACGAACGACGATGGCAACCAGTTTCAGGTTCTGGTCCAGCCGGATGGGGACAAGCTGCGTGTCCGGGTAAACGGCAGCGAACACATGACTCGGCCGGACGTTTGGACGACAACTTACTGGTATTTGCAGGAGCGGCAGTCCCCGGATTCATCGGTGGTACTGATCGATTGCGATACGGGGAAGGACCTTTTCGGGACCATGCGGTTAGTCAGCACGCAGCAGCTCACCGTGGCCGGGCAGACGCAAAACTGCGCCCATTACCAGATTCGAGGAGGAGGCGGCTTGCAAGTCGATCTCTGGTACGATGCTCAGAAACGCCTCGTCCGGCAAAAATCGCTCGACGATGGTCACGATGTGGTACTCGAGTTAATGCGGCTCGATCGCTAAGCGCTCTTGCCAAAACGGTTGAAAGTTGATTTTCTTACGCGAATAAACGTGGCGCCGTGCCCGCGTTTGATGGAACTCTTTTGACGCCAGGAAGGTGGACCATGCCGGACCGCGACACCATTCGCCAGACGCTCATCGAATTGCTCGAAGCCGACACCGGGGAAAAATATCCAGACCTCGATGACCATACCAATCTGCGCGAAGGGCTAGGCCTGGATTCGGTAGACGTTGTCAGTATCGTCTCGCAAATCGAGCGCCGCTTCCGCATCCGCTTGACCCAGCAGGAACTGGAAAAGCTAGTGACGGTCGCCGATGTGCTCGATCTGCTGGAAACCAAGTTTACCGGCGGAGCCGAGACTTCCGCGGCCTGAGCGCGGTTGCTTTTCCGTCGATTACGCAATCGATTGAATCCTTGTCTCAGCGACAACGCCCAGAAATGAGATACCCTCCACCACCCGTGGAGAGACACTCATCCTAAAGCGAGGAGAGGGCTTCCTTTGCCAGGAGCTCTCCGCACAGCCCGCGAATCAGTAGGGTGGGTGGGCTGTCCTCATTTGCGGGCAAACCGCATACCTGCGCCCCTACGTCGGCATCTGGACGGCCTGGAATAAGTCGGCAATCTTGATTCCCAACCCCAGCGAAATGCGATAGAGCGTCTCGATCGATGCGGAGTTCTTGCCTAGCTCGATTTGCGACAAATAGCCGAGCGATACATTGGTCCGCTGAGCCATCTGTGCAAGGGTCAAACCCAGGGCCTTGCGGCGTTCGCGGATGGCGGCTCCGAGGGATTCGCGCAGAGCCTCCTCGGACATGCGCAACAACCCTTTGTTCTCCAGGCAGCGCTGCACAACACGCTGGAGTTGTTCGATTTTGAACGGCTTGGTCAAGTAATCAATCGTGCCGGCCCGCAAGCAGCTCAAGGCGCTGTCCATCGACGGGAAGCCGGTCACCACGATGATGCTGGCGTCCGGCTGGTAGTTGCGCACCCAACCGAGCACCGCCTCGGAATCGAGTCCCGGCAAGACATAGTCCAGGATGATGATGTGGTATTGCTTCTCCTGAAGCTGAGCTTCCACCAGCATCGGATCGGAAACCGCATCCACCGTGAAGTCCTTCCGGGCCAGGGCGGTCTGCATCACCCGCGTCACCGCGGCATCATCGTCCAGGATCAAAATGCGCACTTCGCCGGAACAGTAGAGATTGTCTTCTTCCTTCTCCTGCAGCCAAGTGCTAGTGCCCAGATCATTGTTCGCCGCCGGCAGCGAGCCTGCGTTGAGGGGATGCTCATCGACTCGAAGACTTACCACAGGTTTCTCCTTGCGTTGCAAACCAAAGTTGTACAGAAAGAAAAGAACACGCCATCCCTTCCCATCCGTTCCATTGCTCGTGCATCCCCGGCTTGGTATCGTGCGAGGGCCCCATGCCGGGAGCTAACCGACCCGTCTCCCCGAACAGAGGAGAGGATCGATGGCCACACTGGCCTTTTCCGCGGATCCGCCTTCGGTGCGGGCCGCCCGACCTGGCGAAGGTTTGGACGGCACCAGCGCCTCCGCAGCACGCCGAGCCGTGGGCACATAAACCCGTGCTTGCGTCCCGCTTGGCAAGGCGGGCTCCACGCGAATGCCGCCGCCATAGTTATTCATGAGGCCATACACCGAGGCCAATCCCAGGCCGCGGTGACGCGGTTTTGTGCTAAAAAAGGGGTCGGTGAAGATCCGGCAGCGCGCCTCGGCACTCAGCCCGCGTCCGGAGTCCACAATCGTGATCTCTACGTAGGAACCGGGACACGCTTTGCCGAGTAGTCCCAGGCAGTCTTCCCGGGTCAATTCGACTTGTCGGGCCGCAAGCGTAATCTTGCCGTTGCTGGTGATCGCCTCACGAGCATTTTCGAGAAGCTTGTCGAACAGAACCCGGAGCGCATCTGCATCGATGGCCAGCGCGGGCAGGTCGCGGGGGACGATCACTTCCCACGAGATGGCGTCGCCCCATGCGGCGCGCCGTCGCGTTTGTTCTTCTGCCCACACGGGCTCTAGGGCAGTCATCAGTCCCGGTGGGACACTCTTGCGGGCGCTAAACAGGCCAAGCCGATTGAGCATCTGACTCCCTTGCTGAGCCCCCGCGTAAACCTCGGTCATGAAGTTCCGTTGCGTACCGCCGGCCGGCATCTGGGCGAGGCTCAGCTCCGTGAACCCCAAGATACCGGTCAGCACATTATTGAAATCGTGAACCAACCGCCCCACCACGAGCGCCGATTGCTCCAGCCGCTGCTGGATTTCCACCTTCTTGCTCCACTGCTCCCACTGCTGTGCCTGTCCGGGGATCACCGCGAATTGAAAAAGGCCTAAACCTGCCAGGGTCAAGGCGGCCTGGTCATCGTCCGTCCAGGTATGAGGATGGGCGGTCTCCATGCACAGGACCCAAAGCATACTCCCGTGCCGGACGGCAGTCATTAAGAAGGAACTGCGTCCATCGGCCGATTGCGTTGCTCTGGCAGGGAAAGCGTTCCAAAACTCGGATTCCAATGGCTGCTGCTGGACCCAGGGCCAGCTCAGCGTAGCCAGGAATTCACTCTCCTGGGGAAAGAAGTACTGTACAACCGCTTCCCTCTCCAGGATCCCCGCCAGGGCCACATGGCGCGCGTTCAGTGCCTTGGCGATCTCGGCCAGCCAATGTGCCAATATTCGATCACCCGAAGCAGCAGGGGACAGCAGCCGGTGAATCGCTACCGGCACCGACCGAGGCGGTTCTTGCCGGCCCATTTCGACCTCCGCGGCGTCCCCTGTCGAATACAGATTCATGACACGAACCTTGACTCAAGGGAAACGTATCCCAGGCGAATTCTGGTCTTGCCTGAAACTCTAGGATAAGTTGTGCCACTCTGTCAAACGACGAGAGGCAAAATTTCTGAAAACTTCTCTACCGGCAAGATATTGTTGACTGGCCGAAATAGTTCGCAGCGCGAGTCAAATCGGGGGCTAAGCTCAGCTTGGTGGCTGAATGCGCCGGACGGCGTCGGCCGCGGCCTCGCGAACAATCGATCGGCCATCGCTCTTTTGCAAATCCCGCAGGGCCGGGAGAGCCGCCTTGGCGACGGGCCCTAATCGTGCCAGCTCTTCCACGGTTGCCAGGCGGACATCGACCACTTCATCAGCCAGGCAAGCCACCAACGCAGGGACAACCGTCGGTTCCTCCTGGGCGAATGGCCCGACCGTATGGATGGCCAGGGAGCGGACCGATTTGTCGCTGTCTTTGAGGGCCTCCAGCAGGCTGGGCACGGCGGGTCTTGCTTCGCTGCCCATTTTGTTGAGAGCAAGTAAGGCTGCACGGCGGACCTCTACCTGTTTGTCTTTGAGCGCCTGAGCCAAGGAAGCAACGGCAGCTTGCGCTTGTATTCCAATATTTCCCAGAGCTTCGGCCGCAAACCGCCGGACTTCGACGCGGGAATCGTGGAGCATCGCCTCGGCCAGGCCAGGGACCGCGGCCTGAGCTTCCGACCCGAGCCGGCCCAGGGCAAACGCGGCTTGGCCTCGTACCAGGGGCTCGGAATCCTTGAGCAACCGAACCAGCGGAGATTGCGCGGCCGCGGCATCGGGACCAAGGCGGCCCAAGGCTTCAGCGGCGGCCGCTCGAGTTCCCGCATGCTGATCCTGGAGCGCGTCGGTCAGCTCGGGGACCGCTGCCTTGGCTGCCGGGACCAACCGTCCGAGCGCCATGGCCGCCGTCTGTCGCACCACGTCAACCTTGTCGGTTTTCAACGTATCGGCCAACGGCTCAACCGCCTTTCGGCCGTCGGCTCCCATCTGGCCGAGCGTCTGGGCCGCGGTCCGCCGCACGGCAGCATCCTTATCCTTGAGAGCATCGCTTAGCCCCAGCACAACGCCCGCAACCTTGGGTCCCAGCATCCCGAGGGCAATCACGGCAGCGCGGCGGCGGTCGCCATTGGGATCTTTTTGCAACATCTCCAACCACTCCGCCGCCTTCTTGCCCCGGACGGTCGGCTCCGTATCGTCTGCGCCACGAACCACAGCCGCTGGTATAGCCAGCGTCAATAAAGCAAGCACGAGATACGTACGGAGCATGGCGATTCTCCCATTGCGAGACCGCAAGAATATTCAGCATCATCTGTCCATGATAGGTTGGTCGAAACCGTGCGGTCAACCAATCCCTCCACTGGCATGGGGTCTGACCGGGGATTGGTTCCTCGGTCACCGATCGCTCTCCGCTCGCACGTACCCGAAACGCACCTGACGAACGCCAGGAACCCGGGCAATCGAGCTGGCCAGCTCGAAGAGATGTTCCCAGCAAGCGACGGTCCCATGCACGGTGACCGTCTCACCCAGCACCTCCACTCGAACCCCGCGGAAACGGTCGTCCTCGAGCCGCAGCGCCTCAATTGCCTGGCTGAGGCCGCTCGGAGCCTGCGCAACTGCGGAAGAAGGAGCCGGCAACGCCCGCGCCGGGTCAGCGGGAAGAGTGATGGCGGGCATGAGTGGTGCCGCTCTTTCAGCCGCTAACCGAGGGAGGAGTAGCGCACTCACGGCGGAAGGATTCGGGATCTGTGTGGAGTCCCGTGAAGGAAAGCCCGGTAATGAGTCTACGGCGGGCTTGGTTGGCACCGGTGGAGGCGCGGCCGGTTCCGGCGTCGGTTCCTTCCGTTTCGAACGCACTGGCCGCCAGACGAACCGCGGGTCCGGTGTCGGCACGGACTCCCCAGCACGATGCACGAGCGCTCCTTGCACTTGCTCTGCGGCCGGCTGCTGGTGCTGGCTGCCCGGTGCGAGTGGCCGCCGCTGCGCCATCAGGTCCTGGTCCTCGATGTACAATCGGTTGCGAACACTGGCCAATCCGGGGAGGCTCCGCAAGCATGCTTCGGCATGCCGGGCTACGCTCGGTGAAGACACGCTCCCCCACAGCGTCGCGGTTCGATTCCGTACGCTGATTCCAACGACCTGTCCAGCCAAAACTTTATCCTCCAGAAGCAATTTGCGGGCGCGAAGGCTCAGCTCCAGGTCTTGGCCGATCTGGTTGGGACTCTGCGAAGGACTCGGGACCCAGACAAATGGCTCGGCATGCGCAGAACCACACCGCGAGCCCAGAATGAGGGCGAGCACGACGCATGGAACGCATTGCTTCTGCCGCCAGCCGGTGCGCGCAGCGCCTTTGGATGGCACCGACTTGTTCGAACTTTGGAAAGGCGCGCGGCACATGACGTCGTTTCCCCGCCGGAGCTTGCGCCCTACAAGCCTGAAGCACTAACGAAGGACAGCAAGACCCTGCGCTGGCGCTTCCGGCTTGGGGAGCAATCTCACGCACGCTGATATAGTCAATTGTGGCGGCGCCGCCTGGCAAAGGGAACGGTGAAGACGGGGCCTGTGCCCTTTCACTTTTCCGGTAGGTCGGCTGGTAGGGGGAGTAGCGCGTTTAACGGCCGGCACCAGCCGCCCACGCTTCATGCCTCATTCCATTTCATCGAGGAGGTGTCCGAGCTTTTCGCGTTTGGTTTTGAGATAGTTGCGATTCTTTTGGTTCGGCGGAATCTGAATCGGCACTTGCTCCACAATGCGGAGCCCATAGCCATCCAAGCCCACAACTTTTTTGGGGTTGTTGGTGAGTAGTCGGATCTGCCGGATACCCAAATCAACGAGAATTTGGGCGCCGATTCCGTAGTGCCGCAGATCAGGAGCAAAGCCAAGACGCTGGTTGGCCTCGACGGTATCGAGATTCTCCTGTTCTTGAAGCTTGTAGGCTTTGAGCTTCGCCAATAGTCCGATGCCGCGGCCCTCCTGACGCATGTACAAGATCACGCCTTTGCCCGCCTGCTGGACCTGCTCCATGGCGTGGTGGAGCTGGGAACCGCAATCGCACTTCATGCTGGCGAAGATGTCGCCGGTCAGGCATTGGCTGTGGATGCGCAACAGGATCGGTTCGGTTTGAACGGGGATTTGTCCATTCACCTCCACGCCCACGCCGCCTTTGCACAGGGCGAGGTGCGGCTCCGGATCCACAACGGAGGTATAAGCGATCAGGTCAAATTCACCGTGGGCCGTTGGCAACTTTACGCAGACCTCGCGCCGGATCAGCCGCTCACGCTGCCGGCGATATTTGATGAGGTCTTCGATGGTGCACATTTTGAGGCCATGCTCTTTACAAAACGCGCGCAGATCCGGCAAGCGGGCCATACGCCCATCGGGATTGACGATCTCGCAAATGACCGCGGCTTCCTTGAGCCCGGCTAGGCGGGCGAGATCGACACTCCCTTCCGTATGTCCGGCACGGACGAGCACGCCGCCTTCACGAGCACGGAGCCCGGGGACATGGCCCTTGCCACGAACGAGGTCGTTGGGCGTCGTGCGCTCGTCGATCGCGACGGCGATGGTGCGTGCGCGATCAAAGGCGGAGGTCCCGGTGGTAATGCAGGTGCGGGCGTCGATGTAGGGAGTAAATGGAGTCGCTTGCGGATCGGTGTTGTTGCCGGGAAGCGGTTCCAGATGGAGCCGCGCACAAATCGCCGGCGACATGGCCAGGCAAACGATGCCGCAGGCGTGGCGCATCATGAAGTTGATCGCCTCCGGCGTGACCTTTTCCGCGGCGAGGACCAGATCACCCTCGTTTTCGCGAAATTCATCGTCCACCAGCACGATCATCCGGCCGGCTTGGAGCTCCGCCAGGGCTTCTTCGATGGGGCAAAAGTCTTCGTGTGTGTCGGCCATGCTGGACCTCGGATTCAGCACAAAGGCGTTGCAAGGATCGGAATCTCGTTTCGGTTGAATCTATTCTACGCAATCGGGCTTCCCAGTGGCTGTTCAGCGCTCCGGTTGCTGCGTCTGGCGAATCGAAACCGCGCCGACACCGGCGCCATCCTGGAGGCCGCCTGGGAATACGTTGCGGCTCACGCCGGTGAAATCGACCGCGCAATTTGGGACAACGGGGGAGGAGAAGAAGGGTTTGTGGAGAGACGGCGAATGGTTCACTATGCTGACGAGGATTTCGCGTTCCTCGCAGTGGAAGATCTCCGGTTATCTCCAGCCTGTTGGTGTGTCCGCATTAAGCATTCGCCATGACGCCTACAAGGCCCGCCGATAGCGGCGGACCGTGCGCCCGAAGACGGGCGTCGCCGGCTTGGGCGGCGCCAGCTCGGCCTCGGGCGGGACTCGCTGTGAAACGGCTTCGAATCCCTCGACACGTTCTTCGGCTAGCTGAATGTTGATAAACGTCTCAATGGCGGTTAATTCCTTCCCCTGTTCCCTTGTGACGAAGGCAATGGCGACGCCATCTGCCCCCATCCGTCCGGTCCGCCCGACCCGGTGCACGTAATTTTCGGGGTCTTCCGGAAGATCGTAATTGATGATGTGAGAAATATTCGTCACGTCGATCCCGCGTCCGACAACGTCGGTGGCGACCAGGTAGACAATCTTACCCTCACGAAAGGCTTGCATGATGCGATTGCGCTCGGGCTGAGGCAGGTCGCCGTGCATCGCCGCCACGCGCTTGCGTTTGCCACGCAGCTGACGGTACAACGTCTCCGCAAACCGCTTGCGCTGGCAAAAGATAATGCATTGCCGTGGCTCTTCGCGGTCGATCACCCGCAGAAGCAGCTCGAACTTCCGCTCGGCATCCACCGTGATATACGACTGGCGGATATTTTCGACCGTCGCCTTGTTCGGCGAAAGGTTGATGTGGACCGGATCGCTCAGATAGCGATAGGCCAGCCGGAGTACGGGCGGCGGCAACGTCGCGGACAGAAGCAGCGTTTGCCGCGCGGCCGGACAGCGGCGCAAGATTTTTTCGATGTCCGGACGGAAGCCGATGTCGAGCATCCGGTCTGCTTCATCGAGGACAACATAGCGGACATGTTCCAGGGAGAGCGTGCCGCGTGCCAGATGGTCGAGAACCCGTCCGGGTGTCCCCACGGCAATGGCGTAGCCCTTGCGCATCTCCGCCAGTTGCTGGCGAAAGCGCTGGCCACCATAAATCGGCACGGTCCGGCAGTGGCGGTTGGGTGCCAGTTTGCGGGCTTCTTCGCTGACCTGGACCACCAGTTCCCGTGTCGGAGCCATCACAATCGCCTGCGGCCCCGGCTCCGGCCCATCCTGCCAACGATCGAGAAACGGCAACAAAAATGCCGCCGTCTTTCCCGTCCCGGTCTGAGCTTGACCGATTACATCGCGTCCGGAAAGCGCCGCAGGAATAAGGGCAGCCTGGATGGGAGTGGGCTCGACATAAGTGGCACGGTCCAAAGCCGCCAATACGGAAGAAGAAAGAGATAAAGGGCGGAACCCGCTCTGGGATTCCACAAGCATCGCACTGGTCAAACAAACCTCCTGAGATGAAAGCAGCTCTTCTTCAAATTATTCATTTTTCACTTGGCACTGCATTTTAGACCTTTCCCGGATGCCTGTCCAGTGCGTTCTTTTGCTTAAGCTTCCTTTGTGAACTAAGCTCAAGACGTGGGATAAGCTGACAACGATTGATTTCCTTGCGGTGCGGTGACCTTGGCCGAACCTGATGCAGCAGCTATTTCCTTGGGGACTATGGAGAGAATCACCGAAACCTGGGTCACGGTGAGGGATCGCCCCGTCTCCGCTACCAATCGCGACCCTTGCCTGGTCCATATCTATCCCACAGGAATCGGCATGGGCACGCGGTATCCGCTGGCCGCCAAAACTTTGGTGATCGGGCGCGATAACGATTGCGATATCCAAATTCAGGATCATTCCGTATCCCGCCGGCACGCCCGCATCCTAACCGGGTCGGACGGTTATTATGCCGTCGATCTCCAGAGCACCAACGGTACATTCGTCAACGATGTGCCGGCATCCATGTGCAAACTCAAGGATGGCGATTACCTGCGCATCGGGAATTGCATCTATCGCTTTCTGGCCGGCGGCAATGTCGAAGCCGAGTACCATGAAGAAATTTATCGCCTGACCATAATCGACGGCCTGACGGAAATCCATAACAAGCGTTATTTGATGGAGTTCCTTGACCGCGAACTGGCGCGCTCGGCCCGGTATCAGCGGCCTTTGACGATCATTCTGTTCGATATTGATCGCTTCAAGGCCATCAACGATGCTCACGGCCATCTGGGAGGTGACTTCACCCTGCGCGAGTTGGCCGCCTGCGTCAAGTCGGTCGTTCGCAAGGAAGAACTCTTCGCTCGCTACGGC
>DATGIQ010000485.1:0-7770 GCA_035295665.1 Gemmataceae bacterium
CAGCAAGGGTTACGGGCTGGGCCTGACGATCTGCCAGCACTTGGTCCGGGCGTTGGGCGGCACCATCAGTGCCGAGAGTCGGCCGGATCGCGGCAGCATCTTCACCGTCTGTCTGCCCTCGTCCTGTGTCGTAGAGACGGAGAGCCGCGCGGCGGGGTGCTGTCAGAGATGACTGGATCGCGCCAGGACCGAGGATGCTGAAATCGACCCCATTCTGAAGACTGGCCCCAGTTCGTTGGAAAATGGTGTGCTAAACAAATACGCAAGCCGTAAGCAGGCGATCCAACCGCGCCTTAGGATTCCGCCGGCCCGCCTTTCACCGATCGCTGTCCCCAGATGCGAACCCCGAAACCCTGCAAGTCGATGTCTTCTCCTTTGTCAGGGTCGCCCGGACCGCCTCGTTCCAGGCCAATCCGGAGAAAAGCCCAGAGGCTAAGGGGCTCGCCGGTGTGATCGTAACCATCGGCGTCGGTGTCCCCCTCCAGCAGCCAGCGCCAGGTACGGCGTTCGCTGCCGGGGTCCGCTTCTTCTTGCCAGCCTTTCAGGACGCGTGACACCGCTTGCAGCGCCGCACGCCAAGCTTTGGGATCGCTCAGATGGACCAGCCACTCGTCGGGACCCGCTTCGGCCTGAGTATGGGGCAGGGATCGGACGGCGCCGAACAGGCGGTGTTCAATCTCCGCCGCACGCCACGGAGACCAGAGGTGAAACGTAATATGCGGCGTGTCGAACGCCAAGCCGTAAAAGTCGATTCGCACAATGGCCCTCCGTCAGGAGATGCGGACCGCTGTGGATATGGTAGCTGGCCGGGGCCGCTCACGGAAGGGAATCAGCCTCGGGGGCCCATGAATGAATCCGATTGCCCGCGTGGCTCGGCTTGTCAGACACTGCCAAGTCTTCTTGCACCGCATCGCGCCGTGCTTTACATTTCAGGTTCCGGACGATTAGCTTTCGGTATAGATCTGCGGACGTGTGGGCGTCCCGGTCGATTGCTATCCTCCTTCTTGAGCAACAGTAGATTCAGCCATGAGCATTCGTTTCCGCCTGTTCCTGATGATGGTGTTGGAATTTTTTATCTGGGGCGCTTGGTTTCCGCTGGTGTTTGGCTACCTGCCGAGCCTCGGCTTCTCGTCCGCGGAACAAGCGTGGATTCTAAACGCCTTCCCCATCGCCGCCATTGTCGGGATGTTTTTTAGCAATCAGTTTGCCGACCGCAATTTTGCCGCCGAACGCTTCCTCGCCTTCAGCCATCTCGTCGCCGGCCTAGCCATGCTGGGACTTTCCCAGGTTACGACGTTTTGGCCGTTCTTCCTGCTGATGCTCATCCACTGCCTGTTCTATGTGCCGACGATTTCCATCACAAACTCCATTGCCTTCGCGAACATGAAGGATCCGCAGAAGGAATTCGGTCTCGTGCGGGTCGGCGGAACGATTGGCTGGATCCTGGCGGCCTGGCCATTTGTATTTCTCCTGGTCGACTGGGCGATCGTACCGCCGATCAGCCAGGTTGGGTTCGTGGATTGGCTCGGCAAAGCCCTGGGCTCGGGGCTCAAGGGGGCAGCGTTTCAAGAGGGCACTGTGATCGCGTACCTGGTGGCGGGTGGGGCTTCGCTGGTGCTGGCCCTCTATAGCCTGACCTTGCCGCATACCCCGCCCCGGCCGCCGGCAGAGGGCGAAAGCAGCCTGGCCTGGCTCGAAGCCATGAAACTTCTCGGTCTGCCATTTGTGTTTATCCTCTGGGTCGTGACCTTTGCGGATGCGGCCGTGCACCAGTGCTTCTTTAGCTGGACCGCCCGCTTCCTGGAAGGTCGGGTTGGCATTCCCGGGAACTGGGTGACGCCGGTGATGAGCATCGGGCAGATTGCCGAGATTTTGACGATGTTCATTCTGGGCGCTTGCCTGAAGGCACTCGGCTGGCGGTTGACGATGGTCATTGGCATTCTTGGTCATGCCGCGCGCTTCGCTGTCTTCGCTTTGGCGCCGGATTACCCTTGGCTGGTCGTGTCGATCAATCTCTTGCACGGCATCTGCTATGCATTTTTCTTCGCCACCGTCTACATTTTTGTGGATGAGTACTTCCCGAAGGATATCCGGTCCAGTGCTCAGGGGCTGTTTAATCTCATGATCCTGGGCATTGGCCCGCTTGTGGCCAACTCCGCCTGCCCGTGGCTCTTTGACCAAGTTTTCACGCAAAACGGCGTCACCGATTTTCAGAGCCTGTTTCTGGTCCCCGGCGGCGTGGCACTGGTGGCCGCGGTTGTGCTGGCAGTCTTCTTCCGGCCACCGGAAAAGACCAAGGCTCGGGCGGAAGCCGAAGCGGTTGCCATGGCGTGAAACGCAAGCGGCGACAAGGATTTCGAAATAGTTCTTTAGCCGTCCGACTGCAAAGGTCGATAGTACACCGCAGGCACGGCTCGCCTGCCGTGCGCCTATCTTGGCATTGCGCTGCCGCAAACCGATGCAAATGGCCCCAAAAATCCCCGGTTACGAATTGCTGTCCCGGCTAGGCGGCGGCCTCCTTACCCACGTCTTTTCCGCACGTGAACGCGACACCGATCGCCCGTGTGCTGTCAAGCTTTTGCGGGCCGAGTGGCAAGACCAACCCATCGGGATCAAACTCTTGCAGCGGGAGGCCCGCGCCGGCTTGGCAGTCCAGCACCCGCATTTGGTTCGCTTGCTCGAAACCCATGTCACGCGCCCGCCCTACTTCCTGGTAATGGAACTCTTGCCGGGCGAATCATTGCGGCGGCGGCTCCGGCGGGATTACCAGCTGGACCTCGCTCCGACGCTCTGGATCATCCGCCAGTCGGCCGAGGCTTTGGCCGCGCTTCACCGGGCCGGCTTCGTGCACGGTGACGTGAAACCCGACAATATCCGCCTTGTGGACGATGGCACCGCCAAGCTCATCGATCTCGGTTTCGCGCACCGGCCGGGAGAGAATGCGGCCCTGCTGCGCCAGGGATATCTCCTGGGTACGGCTGACTACCTCGCACCCGAACGGTGTGCGCTCAGCCCGGGGGGCGATCAACGCAGCGATCTATTCAGCCTGGGCGTCACGTTGTTTGAGACGCTCACTGGCCATCTTCCCTATCCGCCGGGCTCAACTGCACGGACACTTCGTCGGCACCGCTGCGATCCGCCGGCGGATATCCGCAAGTACGTGAATTTTTGGTTGCCCGAATTGGGCACGCTAGTGGAGCGACTGCTGTCCCACGAACCGGAAAAACGGCCGCGTGCATCTGCCGTGGTTCAACATCTTGTGAGGATGGAGATCGCGGCCCTGAACCTGCGGCGAGCGGCCTGAGGCAGCGGCGGGCTAAGAATTCAAATCATTCTCGGTAAACACCGTGAACCCGTGACGTGTCAACAGGTTGACCGCAGTCTCATGGGCGTCGACGTGCAAGGCGAAGGCCGCCTGGCCGGGCGTTCCCACGAGCAGGGTGTAGGCGTAATCGATGTTGATTTCGGCGGCCAAGAGGACTTTGCAAATCTGGGGAATCGAGCCCGCTCCGTCGGGCAATTGCACGACAAGAAGATCGCTTTCCGTCGTCGGGAGCCGGGCTTGTTGAAAGATCTCCAGGGCCCGTTCGGGATCGCTCAAGACGATGCGGATGATGGCGCAGTCCGCGAGATCGGTAACCGTTAAAGAAACGATGCGGATATCGGTTGTCTCGAAACGGCGTACGACATTCAGCAGCGCACCGACCCGGTTTTCCAGGAAGACATTGAACTGGCGTACGCTTGGCCAATCCCGGCCCCGCGATGTCGCAAACCCAGTCCCCGCGCCTTCACCCACACCGGAACCCATAGCGTCTCCTTCCGAAGGAGCGTTCAGTATAGCGCATCACTTCGACTGGGGTCAATTCCAGCCGGAGCGCGAACCGATCCAGGGAAGAAGGCTCGGGATCACGTTTCGACGAGGTTCAAGTCTACACCAATGCGGGGAGTGGTTTGCCATTTTCCCCGGCAATGCTGTGTGGCCGGCCGACGTTGTCCCGGATTTGCAGGCCGGGATCGATGCCGAGGCCCTTGTAGAGCGTGGCGAAAAGATCGCCCACGGACGTCGGCCGGTCCGCAACGTCGGTGCCGTCCTTGCTGGTCGAGCCAATCACCTGGCCGCCTTTGATCCCGCCGCCGCCGACAACGACGGACCAGCAGCGGGCCCAATGGTCGCGGCCGGCATTTTGATTGATGCGCGGCGTCCGGCCGAATTCGCCCAACCATACGAGCACGGTATTCTTCCATAAACCGCGATCGACCAGGTCGCGGACCAGCGTACCCATCCCCTTGTCGAGTTCGGGCAGGAGATTCGTCTTTAATGTGGGAAAGATGCGTTGGTGGTTATCCCAGCCGCCCAGATCAATTTCGACACAGGGGACGCCCGCCTCCACCAGCCTCCGCGCCAACAAACAGGCCTTGCCGAAATTGCCCCGTTCCCCATAGTCGCGGAGGAGGCCGGGCTTCTCGCCGCCGAGGTCGAAGACCTTCTTACCACTTTTTTCAGCGACGAGGCTGAACGCCTTACCATAGATTTCACTGTGGGACTTGGCCGCCTCGCCGCGCTTTTCGAAGCCATCCTCGATGGCATGGAAGAGTTGCTGCCGACGCCCGACGCGCAGATCTTCCACGTCCGTGGGCGGCCGAATGTTATTGGGAGGCTGGCCGGGGTTTTGCACCGTAAACGGTGCGAAGTTCATCCCCAAGAAACCGGGTCCGTCGGCCGGTCGGCCAATCGAGATGAAGCCGGGCAACGCCAATTCCTTGGGGGTTAATTCATAGGCAACGACAGAGCCCACAGAGGGGTAATGCGTCACCACGCTGGGCTGGCGGGCCGTGTGCATCAAGACCCGGCCGCGCTCATGGCTGCCTTCATTGGTCACCAGCGAGCGGACGATGGACAGGTGGTGCATCTGCTTGGCGACGGTCGGAAGATGCTCGCAGATCTGGATGCCGGAAACACTGGTGGACATTGGCTTGAATTCACCGCCGGTCGGGGCGTCCGGTTTCAGGTCCCAGGTATCCATGTGGCTGGGGCCGCCGCTCATCCACAGAATGATCATGCTCTTGTGCTCTTTCCGCATGGTCGGTGCGGCGGCGCGGAGTCGCTGGATGAATTGCACTCCCGGCAAGGCCATGAGAGAGAGCCCTGCCAAATGTTTCACGAAATGCCGCCGATCCAACGCTGGAAAATTGCCCTTGTGCATCGAACACCTCACGTCTCGGTAGCCTTGATCAGAGCGGATGCCCTTTGCGCCGTTCAGTCAGTTTCCCCAAAATCTTCAGCTCTTGTCAAGGGATGGAAGCTTCCCCTGCGGAAAAAAGGACCCGGCCAGCCTACGGATTGGACGCGGGCGCGCCGGTGAAAGTTCATCGCCATCGCGGAATCGATAAAAAAGGGACTGCTCTCCAAAGGGTTGGTGGGCAGTCCCACTCGGGCGGTGTCGGAAACTTCTGGCTTAGGGTTTATCGGAGGGATCGCCCTCTTTCAGGCGGTCGTGGGCGCGTTGAAAGGCCTTGCGCAGATCCTCCCAGGCCACCCCCATTCCGGCCTTGACCTCTTCCCACGCCCCCGGCGCCGCGGCCCGGACCCTGGCCAATTGTTGGCGGACGGCGTCCCGTTCGCGTTGTAGCTCCTGAATGGCTTCGTCAGACCGTTTCCGGGCTTCCCTTCCCACCCCCTTCGCCTGCTGTTTCAAATGCTCGATCCGATCGTCCAAATCCCGTAGTACCGGCTCCAGCTTCCGTTGGTATTCCTCCTTCTGATGGAACGAATACGCTTTCGCGGTTTCAAAGACCGTGTGCATTTCCCGCCGCAATTCTTCGGCAGTCACCGGAGCATCCTCCAACGAGACCACACGGTTGTTCCCATCGACCGGTCGATACGTGACCCGGACCCGGTCCCCCGCTTTGAGCTGGCTCACGCTCGCCCGCTGCTGATGAAGCTTCAGCTCGGACTGAGGGTCGAGCCTCAGCTCCATCTCCTTTCCGTCCGTCGTTTGCACGACGAGCCGCCCCTCCGCTGGCCGGGCTCTGAGGATATGGCCCGTCACCGTGACCGCTCTACCGGAGTCCGGCGCAGGCTTCTGATCGGCACTCACTGCCAGGACCGCGCTTGCTGCGAGTGTCATCAAGGCCAGAACCATTCGCGGATGTCCCAGGTTGATCATTTTCATGGGATTGTCTCCATCGACTCAATCGTTCGAATTACCGCTGCGGGAGCCAACGGATTGAGTTTGCAATTCTCATGCCTAGAATGCAGGAAACAGTAGGTGCAGCATGAGCAAGACCGTTCGTTGTGTGCGATCTTCTGCCTTGGGAATGGATGACATGTGCGTGGCCCTGCTCTGGGGAATCGTTGCCTGGTCCGCTCTGGTGGTGTCCCTGGCCGGTGCCGCGCCGCTGGAACGGAGTAGCCGGCTGCGCCGCCCGGTCGCCGCTGGACTGTTGGCCGACGGCCACACACTTTGCGTCGCCAATCGGTCCGCGGGGAGCCTGTCGCTGGTCGACCTGGCCCAGGGACATGTCCAATGCGAGATTGCTGTTGGCCAATGCCTGGCCGGCCTGGCGGTGCTGCCGGACCGCAAACATGTCCTCGTCGTCGATGAGCAAGGCCATGAGCTGATCGCCCTGGTTTTTGAGGCCGAAACGCTTCGGGTTTGTGCCCGTCTGCCGGTAGGGCCGTATCCCGTTAGCGTTACGGTGACGGCTGACGGGACCCGCGCGACCGTGGCGGGTCTTTGGTCGCGTCGCCTGGAAGTGGTCGATCTGACCCCGCTAGCGTCCCCGGCCGGTCCAGCGAAGCTGCGTGTTCTCCACGTGGTCGGGTTTCCTTTCGCACCGCGCTTGCAATGCATGATGGCAGAGCCGGCGGCCGTCATCGTCGCCGATGGCTTTGGCGGTCATTTGGCGGTGGTGGATGTGGCTGGCGGACGGCTCCGCGCGGAGCATGAATTCGCCGGCCACAATTTGCGCGGGCTGGCACTGGATGCAAGCAGATCGCAGCTTGTGCTAGCGCACCAGATCCTGAACGAGCACGCCGCCACCACGCGGGAGAACATTGAACGTGGCGTCCTGATGGCGAATGTGCTCCAAGAGTTTCCGTTGGACCAAGTGCGGACGCCGGGCGCCCACCTCGAGGCAACGGGCCGGCGGTTGCCGCTTGGAACCGAACGGGCCGGGGCAGGCGATCCAGCCGGAATTGCTCTCCTGGACGATGGCGAGATTGCCGTTGCCTTGGCCGGCGTTAACGAGCTGGCCATCCTTCGGACCAAGGACGGAACGCACCGGCGGATTCCCGTGGGACGCAGACCGACTGCGGTCGTGGCAGTGCCGGGCCAGGGACTGGTTGTCCTCGATACCTTTTCGGATGCTTTGTCCGTGATTGATCCGCGCCGAGGAACCGTCGTGCGGACCATCCCCCTGGGACCACAGCCGGAACTCACTGCCAAGGAACGTGGCGAGCTCCTCTTTTTCGATGCCCGGCTGGGACGCGATGGCTGGTTGAGCTGCCACAGCTGCCATAGTGACGGCCACAGCAATGGCCTCCAGGCCGATACGCTCGGTGACAATACGTATGGTACTCCCAAGCGGACGTTGACGTTGATGAACACGGCGCTGACCGATCCGTGGGCCTGGAATGGGGAAATGAAATATCTCCACGACCAGGTTCACAAGTCGCTCGTGGACACGATGCAGACCCCTTCGCTGGCTCCGGAGCAAATCGACGATCTCGTGGCGTTCCTGCACAGTCTGCCGCCCCCACCGCCGGCC
>DATGIQ010000486.1:0-17662 GCA_035295665.1 Gemmataceae bacterium
CGACAGCATCAGGGTCGGCTGAACCGCCACGACATTCACGGCCACCGTACTGGCGGCAGCGTAGGTGCCATCCTCGTCAGTCGCCCGGGCGCTGATGGTGTAATGGCTGGAGCCAGTGGTATAGACATGCGTCGCGGAGCCGGGATTGCCCGTCAGCGTTTGGACAGCGCCATCTCCCCACGTCACGGTCCAGCTCATGATTGTATCGGCGCCCGTCTCTTGGCCGTTCAGGTTCAGCGTGTAGGGAGAACCTTCGTTGACGTTGGCCACGCCGCTGATCACCAAGGCCGGCGGGACGCGGGTAGCGGTAACGGTGACTTTGCTCGTTCCGACAGCGCCATTGCTGTCTGTGACGGTAAACGTCGCCGTGTAGGTGCCGTCGTCCTTGGGTGTGAAGGAGAAGGATGGACCGTTGCCAGCGGGCAACACTTGGCCGTTGCTGGATGTCACCGTCCATTGGAAGGTGCGCCCGACCTGCGTGTTCAGATCGATAAACGTGCCGTTCAGCGTGACGCCCGTTCCCTCGGCGACAGTGCGGTCCGCTCCGGCATTGGCGATCGGGGCCACCGCGTTGACAAGGAGCGTCGCGCTGGCAGAAGCCGTTGCATTGTCCTCATCGCTGATGGTGACCTGGGCACTGTAAGGAACCCCACTGGACGAGCTGCCGAGATAGGGGTGCTGGGCGCTGAAGTTGAGAACCCCGGCGGCCAGGTTGAGCGTGGTATTGGCGGAGCCATCGCCCCAGTTGATGACTACCGTATGCGTATCCTGAGTGGCGGTGTCGGTGAAGGTGCCGTTGAGCGTGGCCGTATCGCCCGCGGTGATGGTGCCGTTTGCGAAACTGAGGTTGATATTCGCAGGCGGCGGGTTCTGAACGGTGGCCTGCGTCGTGGCGCTGATGCTGGCGTCTTCCGAATTGTTGACCGTGACCTGGATCGCAAAGGGAGCGTTGTCGGGCGGCACGGTCTCATAAGGATGGTTGGCGTTGAAACGTTGGACGCCGGCGGCCAGGTTGAGCGTGGTATTGGCGGAGCCGTCGCCCCAGTTGATGACTACGGTGTGCGTATCCTGAGTGGCGGTGTCGGTGAAGGTGCCGTTGAGCGTGGCCGTGTCTCCCTCATTGAGGGTATCGCCGGCCAGGCCGAGCTGGAGATTGCTCAGCAGATTATTGTTGTTGACGGTGATCTGCGTGTTGCCGCTGCCACTGCCCTTGTCCTTATCGATAACCGTTGCCTGAACGGTGTAGGAGGCATTCCCCGATAAGGCTTGCCGGTATTGGTGCGCGGCGCTGAAGTTGAGGGCATCGGCGTCGAGGCTAAGCGTGGTATCGAGGGAGCCATCACCCCAGTCGATGACCACCGTATGCGTATCCAGGACGCCAGGATCGGTGAAGGTGCCGTTGAGTGTAGCAATATCTCCCACGTTGACCGTAGCGTTTGCGAAACTGAGATGCACGTTGGCCGGCGCTACATTGTTGACGGTGAGCTGCGTGCTTGCGCTAGTGCTGGCATTGTCCTCGTCGGTAACCGTCACCTGGGCGGCGTACGGAGCATTGCCGGGCAGATTGTCCAAATAGGCGTGGTTGGCGTTGAAATGGAGGACGCCGGCGGGAAGATTGACCGTGGTATCGAGGGAGCCATCACCCCAGTTGATGACCACGGTGTGCGTATCCAGGACGCCAGGATCCGTGAAGGTACCGTTGAGCGTGGCCGTGTCGCCTTCGTTGATCGCGGCTTTGGCGAGGTCGAGAGTGAGATTGCCAGGAGCCACATTGTGCACGGTGAGCTGCATGCCCGCGCTGGTACTGGCATTGTCCTCGTCGCTGACGGTCACTCGAGCAGTGTACGGGGCGTCGCCGGGCAGATTCTGAAGATACGGATGGTTAGCGTTGAAATTGAGGACGCCGGCAGGAAGGTTGAGGATGGTATTGGCGGAGCCATCACCCCAGTTGATGACCACAGTATGGGTGTCGAGGGCACCGGGGTCGGTGAAGGTGCCGTTAAGCGTGGCCGCATCGCCTTCGTTGATCCCGGCATTGGCGAAGTTCAGATTGAGATTGGACGGAGCGACATTGCTGACCGTGACCTGCGTGCTGGCGGTGCCGCTGGCATTGTCCTCGTCGCTGACCGTTGCCTGGATGGTGTACGGAGCGTCCCCCGGAAGATTCTGCTGATACTGGTGGTTGGCGCTGAAGGCGGCAGCACCGGCCGCCAAGGTCAGCGTCGTATTGGAGCCATCGCCCCAGTTGATGACCACGGTATGGGTATCGAGGACGCCGGGATCGGTGAAGGTGCCGTTGAGCGTCGTCGTATTCCCCTCGTTGGGGGTGGCATTCGTGAGACTGAGGTTGATGTTCGAAGGCGCCACATTATTGACCGTGATCTGTGTGCTGGCCGTGCTGCTAGCTCCGCCTTCATCGGTAACGGTGACCTGGATGGTGTATGGGGCATCGCCGGGCAGGCTCTCCAGGTACGCATGGTTGATCGGCCCGAAACTCTGCTCGCCGGCGACCAGTTGCAACGTGGTCGGTGTCGAGCCGTCGCCCCAGTTAATGAGCACCTGGTGCGTATCCTGAACGCCCGGATTGCTGAAGTTGCCCGAGAGGGCAACCGACCCTCCCTCGTTGATCGTGGAGGCACTGAGCTGCAAACTGTCCGGCGTGATGTTTGGGGGAACATCATTCACGAGGATCGGCGTCGTCGCACTGGCCGTATCGCCAATGCTATTCTTTACCGTGACGGAGATCGTATCGGCCACGGTGGAAGAGCCATCCGGGCTGTCGTCGAGATATTGGTGCGGCGCACTGAAGGTGTACACGCCGGGATCCAGATCGATCACGGTCGGCGCCGAGCCATCACCCCAGTCAATCGTGACTGTGTGGCTATCCTGGATGCCCAGCTGCGTGAACGTACCGGTCAACGTAGCCGTATCTCCTTGGTTGACCGTGCTGGTGTCCAGACTTAGATTGCTGGCGTCGAAGGTCGGCGGGAAGGGACCCGCAGCGATGCCACTGACGCCCATCACGATGAAGCCGAAGTTGCCGCCCAGATCCTCAAAGGTGTTGGCTGGTCCGGAGCCCGCGTTGATCTGGCCAAACAGACACGTGGTGTTTTCGGCGGCAAGGTCGTGGACACCGGCGCCGCAATTCACCGACAGGGACAACCCGACATTTACATTCATCAGGGCGAGACTGCTGTCGCCGTCGCCGGAAGTGAAGTTCAGATTGTTGTTGACCGTGTCATTGTTCAGGTAGAAATAGGTTCCCCCGTTGCCGGCCTGGATGTTCAGATCGTTTGACATCACATCGGTCACCATGAGCGAGGGCGCGTTGTCGCCGGTCGTGATGTTGAGGTCGCCACCCACATTGGGTGAGCTGACGGCGATCGTATCCGCGTTGCCGGCCGTGATGTCCTCATCTCCCGAGACGATCGGATCTGCCGTAAGAATCCACCCATCGCCAATCTGGACTTGCAGAGTCTGGGCAGAGCCCAACCCGCCCACGGCGCCGTCAATCAGGACCGTCGGGGTCGGCAGCGGTGGGACCGGATACGTGGCCGCATTGCCCACCGTAATGGTTTCATCCCTGGCCACACTGGTGTTGATATGGACCAGATCGGCATTGTCGCCGACGCTCAACGAGAGGGTATTCGCAGTCCCGTAGCTGATCACGCTGCCAAAGAACTGGCCCAGCGTAATCTTGGTCGTCCCAATCCCCATGTCGTTGATCATGGCGAAGGACGATGCCGGCAGGAGGGATCCGGTGGGTGCAGGATTCGGCGAAAAATAAGGAACGCCGTCGCCAACGGTAACCGTGAGGGCGCCCCCTGAGAAGCTGTCATTGGACAGCTGGACGGCTTGCACGGCGCTGCCACCAACGCCCACTCGGACACTCAGCCCGGCAGGCCCGCTAAAGGCATCATTGCTAACATCGACCGAGTTCGAACCGGTGCCGGCTGTGACGCGGCCGGATACCATCGACGAACTGTCGAGGCTCAGCGTATTGTTTCCGTTGCCCGTTGTCAGCGATGTCGCCAACATCGTTGTGTTGGTTACGCTGATCGTGTTGTCGCCGTTGCCGGCTTGGACCATCAGCATGCCAATGCCTGGCCGATTCGAATCACCCATGGAGTTCGAGATCGAGATATTGTCCTTGGCGGTGCTCGTGGCGGTGTTAATGCTCACAGTGCCGATCGAATCGCTATCCAGGCTGATCTGGTCGACGCCGGCCCCCGCCTGAATGGTTGCCGCTCCGACCACACTGTTCGTCAAGGTGACGGTATCCGACCCCAGGCCGGCCGCGGTAACGCTAATATTGCCGGCATTGGTCTGGATGGAGTCGAACGAGAAGGTATCGTGGCCCGCGCCGGCATTGATGGTGATGTTGCCGGGGATGCTAAGGCCGGCCATCGTCACGCGGTTGTTGCCGTTTAACATCTGGATGTTGAAGCCGGAGACGGTGTTGAGGAAATAATCGCGGAACGTGACTCCGTCCACGGAGGTGACGCTCGGCGGCGAAGTCGGCGTCGGCAGAGTTACGTCTCCGGAAATGCGAAGCACGTTCAGGGCGACCGGCTGAATCGTGATGGCATTGTTCCCGCCATCTCCGATGATGTTGATCATGCCCGTCGTTGGATCTTCTCCTGCGTAAACGACGCCAGACAGGACCATGCGATCTTCAAGGGCCTCCACATTCAAGGATCGCCGCCAACGGTAGCTTCGACGCTTTTGCATCATGAGAAGGGCTCCGCAAACCTGTCGAGGAGAAGATGAGGATGTATTCGCCACTGCCGCGGACACAACGAGCGTCGGGCAGCGTTCAACCGGCCCTATACTGTGAATGGGGGAGAGCTTGATGATTCGATCCCTATCAGGCCTCGGGGATAGGGGCCGCACATGATCGCAAATCATGTGCCAGATTGCCGAGCGGTGCCGTGCCCTAGGTCGGTTCGCCCAAAACCCCTGAAAAAACCGGTGTTTCCAAACAAGCGGTCCGCGGGCTCGGTGGCGCCGGCGTTTCTCCAGGTTTACAACGGTTACCGCTTTGGTTAACTTCTTGAACGACGTCCGCAGCTTGTGCTGCTGCGGATTGAGGCAACGCAGGAATTGCACCCGCCACGCTGGGCAATTCCTCTCTTGTCCAGCGTGCGCGCGCAATCGCCTCGGTGTGTGGCGCGGCCTTCGAGGACTCACGGCGTGCCACACACTGCACCTTGGATTGCTACAATGACGGGGCGATTCGCCTCTTCTTGAACGGAGCAGTGCTTGGATTGGCCCGTTTTTGATTTGCCGCTGATCGATCCGCGGCATCCGTTTCATCTCTACCATATGGAGATGGCCCTGGAGGAAGCCGGGCTGGCGGCAAGCGAGGACGAAGTGCCGGTCGGGGCGGTAATCGTCTCCTTGCAAAAAGGCGTCATCGGCCGTGCCCATAACCAGCGCGAGTTATTGCACGATCCAACGGCCCACGCCGAAATGATCGCCATCACCCAGGCGGCTCAGGCGCTGGGCTCCTGGCGGCTGGACGGATGCGTGCTGTATGTCACACTTGAACCCTGCCCGATGTGCGCTGGGGCTATCGTCCAGGCCCGCTTGCCGTTGCTCGTTTATGGTGCCGCCGATCCGAAAGCCGGCGCCTGCGACACGCTGTACCGCATTCCCAGCGACCCGCGTTTGAACCACCGCGCCCAAGTGCTGGGCGGCGTCCTCGCGGACCGCTGTGCCACCATCTTGAGCAGCTTCTTCGCCGCGAAACGGCGGCGGGCAAACGGGTAAGGCTTTCAGGATAGACGCTTGGGCAGCCGGGAACGGACGGGTCGAACCGCTGGCCTTTTTCAAAAGCCAGCTCCGCTCTGTGGTAAACTTCAGGATGGTCCAAAACACCAACCCGGTGCGCTCACTGGGACCTTCTCCGCGAGGTATTCCACGGACGCAACGGGTTGGGATCAGGCAAATCTGCATGGGTAAGGTGTCATGAAGAAGCTCGCGATGGGAGTACTAGGGGTTCTGCTCATGGGAGCAGTTGTAACGGCACAGGGTCCGATCCGGCTGTACACGCAGCCGCCAGTGCCAAATCCGGAGATCCTCGACCGGCTCAACCTGAAGCTGGCTTGGCGAACGTATCTGCCCACCGAGGGGCGGCGGGACGGCATCTTCAGCGTGCAGATCCCCGAACGGCTCCAGCCACCCGGTGGGCTCGTCCTGGTGCAAACGCGCAGCGCCACCGTGATCGCCTTGGATAGCGCGACGGGTGCCACCCTTTGGCGGACCCGGGTCGGAACGCCGTATGCGATGCGGCAACCTCTGGGTTACAACTCCAAGCAAATCTTTGTCGCCAACGGTGTGGAGCTGTACGCCTTGAGCCGCGAGACCGGAGAGATCGAATGGGTGTCTACCATGCCACACGTGGCTTCGTCTGCTCCGGTGGCGGATGAGGAGTCCGTGTTCATTGCTCTTGGAACCGGCCGGCTGTACACTTACCAACTGCCCAAACCCGGTGGGGGCGCTCCGTCTCCTCAAATCGTGGAAGGCCGAGAGACAGGCCCCGAAGCCGGGCCGCCGGTCACGCCGGCCGCGCCGCTGCCTTCCTATCGGCTCTCCACATCGGCCCTGGGGGTGAGCGGCCAATCGGTGGGATCGGTCAGCGCGGTTTCTTCTATGGGCCAATCCGTCCGATCCATTGGACCTCTCTCTTCCTCGCTGGAGTCCCGCACCGGGGGAATCACGCACCGCCCACAGCCACAGGTTGCCTGGGATTACGTAGGCGAGTCGCGCCTGGAGCTCGCACCGTTGGTGACCGCGGAATTCATTTTGGTGGCCAATTACGCCGGCACATTCGTTGCCATGCGGAAACTCGACGGGGCCATCCAATACCGCTTCCAGGCGACGGCTCCTCTGTCCGCACCGCTGGGTCAGCACAACAACACGGCCTATGTTGGCTCGGAAGATTATACGGTGTCGGCCATGGATATTTTTGGCGGCCGCATCCTCTGGCGCTTTCTCGGCGCCGGGCCGATCCGGCAGAAGCCGGAAGTTACCGATGACAGTGTCTACATTGCCCCAGAGCGTTCGGGGCTATATCGTCTCGATCGGGAAACAGGGCAAACGATTTGGCGAAATCCGACCGCCCAGCGCTTCCTGTCTGCCAACACCAAGTTCGTTTATGCGACCGATGGCGGCGGCCGGTTACTCGTACTGGACCGGGGCCGGGGAACTCTCCTTGGAGCTTATGATGCCGCACGGGATTTCGTTGTTCCAATCGTCAATGACATGACCGATCGCTTCTACCTGGCCAGCAATGACGGCCTGTTCACCTGCCTGCACGATCGGGACTATATCACGCCCTTGCGGATGAAAACCGTTTCCGAAATCCCCGCGAATGCTCCCGGATCCGCTACCAAGAGCCCGGTCGCAGAGGGAGCGGACATGAAAAAAACCGATAAGGAGATGGGGAGGTAGGTAGACAAGGAGACAAGGAGGCCTGCGCCTTCTCCCCCTCTCCTTGTCTCCTTGTCCCTCCTGGTTAGAACTCATGGCGTGGTGGCGGTACAGCGTTGCTCTCATCTTGTTGGCCACGATTGCCGTGCCGGCGGCAATGCCCTTTGTGGATTTGTTGACGCGGAGCGAAGGGTGGCAAGCGTGGACGGAGGGCGAACGTCTGCTCTCCCTGGCCGGCAATACCGTGCGCCTGGTGGTCGGCACGTTGACCTTGGTCCTGCCGGTCGGCACCGCTGCTGCCGTCCTCCTGGTTCGCACCGATCTGCCACTCCGCCGGGGCTTGCGCTTTCTCACACTCTTGACGCTGTTCATTCCGTTACCCCTGTTCACCTCGGCATGGCAGGCAGCTCTTGGAACGGGCGGCTGGTTTCCGGTGGCCGTCTGGAGCACGCCGGCGCCCGGCGATCCAGATATCGCTGCCACTGGGATTGCCTGGAAGCCCTGGGCCCAGGGTATCGGGGCTGCGATCTGGGTGCATGCCGTAGCTGGCTTGCCCTGGGTCATCGTGCTCGTCGGACAAGGCCTTTGCTGGGTCGAGCGGGAGCTGGAGGAAGATGCGTTGACGGTTGTCCCATCCTGGCAGGTCTTGCTCTGGGTCACCCTTCCTCGCTGCCGGGCGGCCATTTTCGTGGCCGGGCTCTGGGTCGCCCTGATGGCTACTTCCGAAATCACTGTCACCGACATGATGCAGGTTCGGACGTTCGCCGAAGAAATCTATAACCAGCTGGTCACCGGCAACCAAGCCGCCTTGGCCCACGAGGTGGCCGTTTCACTTCCGCCAGTCCTTATCACCTGGGGACTGATGCTCTGGGCGACCCGGCGCTGGGAGCGAACGCTGCCGCCGCTGGATGCGCTCTGGACAGAGCCGCGGCTCTTTCAGCTCGGATGGATGCGCTGGCCTTTGGCAGTCGGGGCGGTCGCTACCGTGGCCCTGCTCATCGGCATTCCCGTGGCCAGCTTGATCTGGAAGTGCGGCTTGTCCGGCAACCCCCAGGCGTGGTCCGTGGAGGTTGCCGCCAGCCATTTGGCCAACGTTTTTCGTGTTCGGAGTGGGATGGTCTTTCAAAGCTGCCTCTTGGCTGCCTTGTCCGGCGTCGCCACGGCGGGATTGGGGCTGGTGGTGAGTTGGCTGGCGCTAGGGTCACGCTGGTTCCATGCCCTGGGGCTCGGTCTGATGGCCATGGTCTGGGCGTTTCCCGGCCCCCTGATCGGCATTGGGTTGAAACAGACCATCGCCCTAATCATGGACTGGATTCCCGCCTACCCGGTAGCTGCCGCTCTGTACTACGGCCCGTCGCCGCTCCCGGCGCTGTGGGCGCATATGATGCGCTTTTTCCCTTGTGCTGTGGCGGTGCTCTGGCCGGTGGTCCGGCTGTTGCCTCCGGAGTTGCACGATGCCGCGCGCGTGGACGGCGCCCGCCCCCATCAGGAACTCTGGTATCTCATCCTGCCGCTCACGGCTGCCGTCTGCGTACGGGCCGGATTGGCGGTGGCGATCCTTTCCCTGGGCGAACTCGGCGCCGGCAAGCTCGTGGCGACGCCCGGCTCCCAGACCTTTGCCCACGAAGTCTTCACGCAAATGCATTACGGCGTGACCAATGACCTGGCCGCACTCTGTCTGGTCCTGTTGACGATGGTGGGGTTGGGAGCGTGTTTATTTGCAGCAGGGCGTGTGGTGAGGAGTTGGTGGGAAGCAAAGTCCGTGGTCGGTAGTCCGTAGCAGGCTGGCTACGGACTATTCCTCGGTCGCAAACTCTTCCAATGGCAGTTCAACAGCGACACCGTGCTGGGCGCTGCGGGCCACGGCTTCGGTGAATTCCATGTAGGAAACGCCGGTTGCAAAGTTGGTCAACTCGATTGGCGCTCCCGTACGGATGGCGGCCACGAAATCGGCCTCGACCTGCCACGACCGGGCTTTGTCTGCCGGGATGGGTATTTCCTGCAAGGTTTCGGCCTTGCCCGAGCGGCGGGCGCCGTGGATGCGATCGGTCACAAGATCGTAGTGAAGGATGCCTTCGGTTCCGTAGAGTTCGACACCCATTCCCTGAGTGAACGGCATCACGCCGCTCACTTGATACACTGCTCGGGCCCCATTTTCCAAGACGGCCAACACCTGGACACTGTCCGGCGTCCCCACGACTCGGTGGACGCCGCTTTCCGGATCGATGCGGCGGGGAATGAACGCATGGACCTGGGCCAAGATGCGGACCGGGCGCGGGACCCAGCGCAGCAGCGTTTCGTGAACGATGCCCAGGCTCAGCATGTTGTAGCCGGACAGTGCGGCATCCTGACGCCAGGAAAGCGGTGCGGCCGGATCGGCCAAGGCATCGCTGAGGACGTAAACACGTATTTCACGCAGATCGCCCAGGAACCCCGATGCGATCAGCTCTTTCATGACCACATCGCCTTTGAGACCGTACGGGCTCGGCACGATTTGGGTAACGAGCTTTGGAGAACGGCGGGCGGCAGCCAGCATGCGGTGTGCCTCCGCGGCATTAAGGCTCATGCGGGCCTCGGTCAGAACATGCTTGCCTGTTTCCAAGGCGGCGAGGGTAATGGCACAGTGGAGATAGGGCCAGGTGCCGATCACGATGGCATCGATGTCCGGATCGGCCACGAGATCCTGCCAGCGCTCAAAGGTGCGGGGGATCGCAAATTCGCGGGCCGCGGCCAATGTCGAGGCCGGACGGCGGTTGCAGACGGCAACGATCTCTACATCCGGGAGGGCACGTAACCCTGGGATGTGCCGCAGCCGTGTATTTTTTCCCGCGCCGATCAATCCGATGCGAAGTTTCTGTTGCGCCATGGCTGCCCCGGCGAGAAAAGAAGCAAGAGGTTCAATCCACCGCCTCTGTTTCTTTTACGAGCCGGCGAGCCGGGCGCCAACTCTGGGAGTGCACTTCCTCGTACCTCCCGTGTTGCGCTGGACCGATTCTTCGCCTGTCGCAATCCCAAGAGCCGATCCGATTCGAGTCCAGAACTTATTGCCGGATGCAGTACAACCGATCTACTCCGCGTAAATACAGTGCATCGTGGGACAGTGCAGGCGTGGCCCAACACATATCGTTGATCTCGTTTTTGCCCAGCAGCTCGAACTTGGAGCCGGCTCGGACCACGAAGGTTCGACCGTCCTCGTCGAGGCAGTAGAGCTTGCCGTCGTGAGCCCACGGCGACGACGTGAAGGACTTCGCTCCTTTGAGTCGCTCCTTGTAGATCTCCGAGCCGGTCCGGGCGTCCAGGCACATCAGGATGCAAGTGTTTTGCATCAAGATATACAGATGGTCTTGGTAAAGCAGGGGCGAAGCCATCGGGGGGCAAGCTTTGACATTCGACCACGCGATACTGGCGTTGGACGTTTCGCCGGGCTTGAGGGAAATGTCGCCGGACGCGCCGGCCTTGACGGCCCACAAGGGTGAGCGGCCGGGGTTGCTGCCCGCGGCCACATACAGCATGCTTTCGCTGGCGACGGGAGTGGCATTGACATAGGACATGTGACTGTTGGCCCCCCGCTTCAGCTCCCAAAGGAGTTTGCCGTCGGCCGGATCGTAGGAGCGAATCGCATTACCGCCTGCGGTTACCAGCTCGACGCGGACCTGATTGCGCCAGACGAAGGGCGTGGTCCAGCTCGATTTTTCGTCGCGCATGACGCGCCACAGATCCTTGCCCGTTTTCTTGTCGAGGGCGACCAGGAACGGCTTCTCCTCATTATCGCAGAGGATGAAAAGGCGGTCGCCATCCAATGCCGGCGAGCTGCCGGTACCCCAGCTCATCAACATCTTGTACGCGCCAAGATCGCGTTGCCAAACTTTGTTGCCGTCCAGGTCGTAACAGTACACGCCGTGCATGCCGAAGTAGGCATAGACACACACGCCGTCGCTCACCGGCGTTTCCGAGGCGTACGTGTTTCCAAAGGTCGCGGCAATGGTGGGTTTGCGCTCCAGTGCGACGTGTGACCAGAGGGGCTTGCCGGTATTTCGGTCCAGGCAGTGGATCTCCCAGGAGTAAACTTCGTCCGGCGGCTTGGTGCTACCGATCATGCTAAGCGAGAATGGCTGGGGCCGCTTCTGCTTCTCGGAAACGGCAGTCGTTACGATGATCTTGTCGCCGACGACGATAGGCGACGACCAGCCGTAGCCGGGAATCTTTTGGGTCCAGGCGAGGTTCTGGGTGGCGCTCCATTGGCTCGGTGCTTGGGATGGGGGGCTCACGCCGGAGTTATTCGGGCCGCGGAACTGCGGCCAGTCGCCTCGTGCCACGGATCCCTGGAAGCAAGTCGCGCCGATCCAAAGGCTCATGAGTCGCATCCAAGCCATCGCTGCGCCTCCACTTTTGCACGTTGGTACTGGCTCGCTGGCGAGTATTACCCTGGGCAATTGGATCAGGTTTCATGCCAGGGCATCTCAAGAGTCGAGTCTCTCCGCTGGCGGCGCGGGCTCGAAAGCACAGAGCTTGGATACAAGCACCGCATAGTGACCCAATGGTACGAGCTAGAACGTGCAAAAAAAAGCTATTCATCAATGCTGCCACATTGTCCAGGCTTTTCCCTGCCTAACCCTGCCCGCAGCGTTACTCGTTGCTTGTAAGAAATAACCGCTCCTTTTTTCTTACAGAGTGCTGCGGGTGGGAGCGCAGCAAAGCGTGAGACCACAGGTCCGAACTGGCCCACTATGCCAGCGCTGTCGTCGGTCAGAAGCCCGCAGACAGTCTGCGAATCAGGGTCCACCGCTGCTCAATCGCGTTTTGACTGCAAAAACGTTCCCCGGCAAGGAACGAAACGGCGACAGAGCTGAAAACCCGAGCAAGAGAGTCAGATTAGGTCGATGAACTGGCGAAGTCGGGCCACGGTTTGAGGTAGGCCATGGCTTTCAAAGGTGGCGAGGAGTTCGTCAGCAGATTTTGGCGGACTGTGCAAGTTTTCACGTTGCCGCTTGACTGCTGCACAGACAGTCCCCGGTGCCAAGTCCAGAAGGTGGATGATAAAATCGTCGGGATGCTGCGCCTCAATGCCGTAGTGGGCAAGAGTGTCAGGAGGGAAATCGGTAAGGTTGAAGGTTACGATTACGTCGGCCCGACCCCGGATGGCAGCGGCCAGGACATGCCGGTCGCCAGGATCGGGAAGAGTGATGGAAGGAATCAGGTCTTCATAGTTCGTGACCAGGCAATCGCGGACATGGATGTTCATCAAGGCGCGAGTGCGCTCGAGTTGTTCACGGGTCAGGTCCGGCCGATCCTGCAGGATGTTCCTGATCCATTCATCATGGATCGCGTCCGTCCATTTGGCGCGAAAAAGGTCAGTCAAGGCTAGGTGCATTAGGAAATCGCGCAGCGGGGCCGGGTACAGGACACATGCGTCGTAAATCGCGGTGAACTTCGCCACGGTCAGTAGCCCATATTGAGTTCCTGGGCTTGCGCTGTCAGCTCTTCGAGTGCCTTGAGTCGGTCGGCATCGTTCTTGTGCTTGTACGCCATCGCGTCGCGGAACAGGACACGCCGGTGGGTTCCGACCTTGCGATAGGGAATCTGGCCGGATTCCAGCAGGCCGACAAGGAACGGCCGAGATACGTTGAGTAAGTCAGCCGCCTGTTGTGTGGTCAGTTCGGCGTGGATGGGGATCAGGGTCACGGCGTTGCCCTGGGCCATCTCCGTCAGGATATGCTGCAAGAGGCGCAACGCTGACGCAGGCAGAGCAACCGTCTCGGGCTCGTGGGCATCAAGAACCTGAATGCGGACGCTGGCTCGCTTGCCCAGCTTGTGGGCAGCCAGCTTGCGGCTGGACTCACGAGCCAGCTGGGTGTCGCCCTCCGTCGGGGCAACGGTCTCAAAACTCTCGGCAAGTGTTGTGTTCATGGTGCTTCTTCCTCCTTTGCAGGGAACAGATACATTCTAGCACATTATCGAAACAAACGCAATAATCGAAATAAGCGAAAGTCGGTGCAAATTCGCTGTCTAGGCCCAGAACAAGCTTGTCCGCCGATTCAACCGGAAAAATACAGGAAAATGTGACAATTGGCGTTTACACGAAATAGCGCGAAATTTCATTGTTTAAGTAGGTGGCAGTTGCTCGGGAAAATAGGGTCGAACGAGCACCACGCCCTCGAATCGCGCTTGTTTTGGGACTAGACCGCACGGGTCCGTTATACCGAGGCGGGCTTCCTGGTCATCGACACCAACGTGCCCGAGCGTGCGATGAAGCGGATTGCCATCGGTCGTAAAAACTGGTTGACGGCCGGGTCGCCTCGCGGTGGCCAGACGGCGGCGGTACTCTTTAGCTTCACGTCCACCTGCCAGCGCCTGAGCACGGTGCCGTGGGCGTATCTGCAAGATGCGCGGACACGCTTGCCGATCACGCCGGTCGGGCAGCTCAGTGAACTCCTGCCTGACCGCTGGTAAGCCGTGCGTCAAGCCCAGATGGCGACCCCGGCAGAGCCCGCCACCGAGGTCGCGATCCCTTCCGCCGAGTCGGCCTCTTAACCTCGGCAATCTCACCTGTGCCGTTGGTTCTCTCTGCCGCTGGCTGCCGCCCGCTCCGGCAGCACTTCCATGCAGGCCGACCTACTGAGCTTGCCCGCCTTAGGTTGTGCGTGGTACTTTTTCCCTTCGCCCAGCGACCCCGGAGGGACCCACATGACGCCGGCACAACAGCGACTCCTGGACGGCTTCGATGGGCACGATGTGGAAGAGGTAAGGGCCGCGCTCCGCGACGGGGCCGATGCACGCTCCCCGGTCCGAGGGAAGCTCCCGATCGAGTGGCTGACCGAACAACACACGCGGTCCGACCGGCTTCCGGCCTGCCTGCGGCTGCTACTCGAAGCCGGGGCGGTGCCGCCCGACCCGGTAATTGTCCCCGTTCTCCTCGATGACGCCGACGCGGTCCGTGCTGCCGTCCGCAGCGATCCATTGCTGCTGAACCACCGGACCACGATGGTCTCATCCTTCACTCCCCTTGTTGGGGCGTCCTTGCTTCACGTAGCCGCCGAGTACGGGAACCTGAACGCCGCCCGCGCCCTCGTCGAGCTGGGCGCGGACGTGAACGCCACTGCTGCCGTAGACGAGCACGGCCTGAATGGCCACACGCCGCTGTTCCACACGGTCAACTCGAACGCCAACCGGGCCGAGCCGATCATGCGCCTGCTCCTCGCGGCCGGGGCGAACGCAGGGGTACGGCTCGCGGGGATCACGTGGGGCAAAGGCTTCGAGTGGGAGACGACGTTCTTTGACGTGACGCCGGTCTCCTACGCCCAGCTAGGGCTGATGCCGCAGGTCCACCGCCGGGATCGAGATATCTACGCCAACATCCGGCTGCTGCTCGAAGCCGCCGGGCGGCCCGTCCCTCCACTGGCGAACGTGCCGAATCGTTATTTGCAACCCAAGGGTGGGTCGAAGGAGACATCATGAAGCAGTTCAACGCGGCGTACCCGATCTCGGGTGAGGACCTGTCCGCCCTGCCGGTCAAGGCGATCGGCGCGGCGGTCGCATTCTACCACGCGGTGCTGGGTTTCTCGGTCGTGGCGAGCGACGAGGCGACGGCGACCTTGCAGCGGGACGGCGTGCGCCTCGGGCTGATCCGGAGGCCAGACCACAAGCCGGAGGAAGCCGGGTCGTGCGCGTTCGCGGTGGCCAACCTCGACGCGCTGCACCGGGAATTGGACGGGCGCGGCCTTGACTTGGGCGGCATCCGGATCGACGAGTGGGGCGGGAAGAAGTACCGCGTGTTCTTCCTCCGTGAAGCCGAGAACGGCTATTGCTACTGCTTTAGCCAGCCAGCCAGGGCCGACACCTGAAAGCGGCGATGGACGCCGCGCGGCATATCTTGATCGGTAACCGATGGCCCGCGGTCCGGGCCGTACCCGCTACGCCTGCCGTACCGGCTGGGGAGCGAGGCCGCGGGGGTGGTGGAGGCCGTGGAACCGGGCATCACGGTGGTCCGCCTTGGCGACCGGGTCGTACGCCGAGGTCCGGCTGCTGTCAGCCCACATCCTCCTCTCGCTCATCGCACGCGCTCAGCTCGCCGAGGCAAAGACCTTGGGGAGCTGAGCGCGGAACGGTGGAGCGCCGGTCGCTTACCAGGTGACGGTGATGTTGGGGAAGGGATCGGGCAGGTCGACCGTAAAGCCACTATCGTCGAAGCTGACGCCCACGTCGAAGGGACCAGCCGAGGCATCCCCGTTCCCGGAGACGTGGACGCTGCCGCCCGCGTCGACCGAGAACGCCAGATTGGCGTTGAGGTCGATGGTGCCGATGCCGACATCGAACGAGGCCGACAGGCTGGCGTCGAACTGGACCGAGCCGGTGACGTTCGAGAAGACGAAGATAAACTGCGCACTGAAGGGGCCGAGGTCGGCGTTCACCGCGGTCGACAGGGCAAAGTGGCCCTGGTAGTCGACATAGCCTTTCAAGTCAAACGTGGCCAGACCCAGCAAGCTTGAGATCTGCGCATCGACGGTGATGTCGGTGGTGGCGATGGTAACCTCGGCGTGGCTCGCCGTGAAGCCAAGAGCGAGGGGCACGTTATCCGCGTCCGCCGTTACCTGCCAGCTCGAGACGCCGTTGGAGTCCCAAGAGATCGATCCCTCCACGCTGTAGGTCGGCGTGTGCGAAACGTTCGACACAACGGTCTGAAGCACGCCCCCCTGTTCCAGCGGTGTGTTGGCGAAGGGGTCGGGAGTGTCGGCGGCGAAGGCCAGGTAGCCGGGTGTATACATGGCCGTAGCATCGCCTACCGGCAGCGTGATGTCGAACGCATTCAGATCGTAGCCGAGCGACACATTGCCGTTGACGCCGATCGCGATGTCGTTGAGCGCATTTGTCGCCAGGCTGGTGAGGTTTACCTGGCCCTTCAGCAGCTTGCTGAAGGTATTCCCGGAGATCGCGAGCGGGTTGCCGGTGCCCTGGGCATCCAGGTTGAGCACGACCGAGCCCGACAGCGTGATGGGCAGGTCGCCCAGCGGGATGTTGTCGGCCTCGCCGAAAAGGTTACCGATGATGTGTTCGTTGACCGCGGTCGGCTGAGCCCAGGGGGTGAACGGGATGTAACCTTTGATCGAGCCGCCGACGGCGAAGTTCCCGATCCGGACAGCCACAGACGGGTCCGCCGGATCGAAGACGAAAGCGAGGGTTTCACCCTTCGTCGACACCGCCGCGCCGCCGAAACTGGCTGAAAAACCGCTGCTGACGGAGGCATAGAGGTACGGGACTCCGCTATCGACGGGAAGATTCAGATCCGCCAGGTCGCTGCCCAACGCGGTGCCCCAGGAAACGCCGGGCAGTTGGACGGTGAGGCCGAGTTCGTTGCTCAGGTTCTTGAGCAGGCCGGTGCTGTTCAGACTCAGGTTGGGAATGCCGCTCAGCGTGGCGCTCGTCACGACACCGGCGTTCGGGACGTCGGGATCCGCCTTGTAACTGACGGTCAGCGGTGTGGCCTTGGGCACGGCGAGGGAGATGTTTCCCAGGGCCGATTTGAGCGTGAGCGTGCCCGAGGCAGTGAAGGTCGAAGAATCCCCCGCCCCGCTACGCACCCAGGTGCCGGTGATCTGGAAGCCGGCGCCGCCGGGCCCGCTGAGAGTGAGAATCTTGTTGGGGCCGAGGGGATTGCGCGGATTGAGGCTGAGCGAGACGGCGAGCGGACCCGTGGCCTGGAGCCCGTTGGCGTAGAGATGGCCACCCACCAGGCCATAGGTCACATTGTTGGCGTTGGGGCCGGTGCCCGGGACAATCGAGTCGTTGCTGTCGACCAGGAACGTGTTGCTGCCGGAGCCGCCAACGAGCTTGGCGTGACTGCCGCGCCCGTCCGCCTCCATCGCGATGGCGGTATCGTTCTCAAAGCCATCTCTGCCGCCGCCCCCGGTGAACTGGATCTTCTGGACCGCGGACAAGTTATAAGCCTTATTGGACGAGCCGTCATGGAAATTGGCATCCACAACCACGGCGGAACTATTCGTGGAGTAGCCGACCGTGACCGTATCGTCGCCGGCATCCCCCTTCAGGACGAGCACGCCGTTGCTCAGGGAAGCGGTCACGGATGGCAACAAACGCTGGTCGAGGGGCTCGACGCCCAGGATAGGGCGGAGGGAGCGGGTGCGGCGGGCCGAGCGGCCGTGGTGCGTGGTGGGCAGCGGCTTGCGGAGCTTACGGATCAGGGAAAACATGGCAAACCTCCAAAGGCGGTGGG
>DATGIQ010000487.1:0-5123 GCA_035295665.1 Gemmataceae bacterium
CCAGTCGTCATGTCGCCGATTGATCGGATTACCCTCTTCTGTTTTGGAGCCAGCTATGCCGTGGCTCTGGCGTTGGAGTTGATTCAGCTCCTTTGGCCACGGGGTGTGCAACGTCTACTGGCGGCGCTCTTCGCCGGTGCCGGTCTGCTGGCGCACACGCTGTTTCTGGCCGTGCAGCGCCCGCCCCTGCGCGATCCGTACGGATCGCTGCTCCTCCTCGCCTGGATTTTGGCGGTGTTTTACCTTTATGGGTCGGTCCATCATCGTCGCCTGGCCTGGGGCGTGTTCGTCCTGCCCGTGTTGTTGGGCGTCATCATCCTGGCGGCCCTCTCCGGCCGGCCGGTGGACCGCGTCTCCGAGCCGGGGAAACTTTCTTCCCTGGATATCGAGGCGTTCTGGCAAATTCTCCATATCACGTTCTTCATCCTGGCGGCGGTGGGGGTCTGTGTTGCCTTCGTGGCCAGCGTGATGTATCTGATCCAGGCTCGCCGGCTCCGGGAGAAGGTGTTACCCGGCCAGGGCCTACGGCTGTTGAATCTGGAACGGCTGGAAGAGATGAATCGCCGGGCCATCACCTGGGCGTTCCCCCTGCTGACCGCGGGGCTGCTCATCGGGATGGTGCAGATGTGGTATGGCGGGGGCGGGCTCACGGAGTGGACAGACACACGGATCCTGACGACTCTTCTCCTCTGGCTGGTCTTCGCGATTGTACTTTACCTTCGGTATGGATACCACTTGCGTGGCCGGCGGGTTGCCCTGTTGACCATCATGGCGTTCGCCCTCTTCCTTCTCACCCTGGTCACGCAGCACAGCTTCACGGCAGGGGGTGGGCCATGATGCTGGTGATGGTCGGCTGTAGCCATCGCACGGCTCCCGTGGAGCTGCGGGAGCGCTTGGCGTTTGACCCGGAGCGACTTCCCCGCGCCCTCGACGGCTTGGCGGTCCGCTACGGCTGCGAAGCGGTCATCGTGAGCACCTGTAATCGCGTGGAACTCTACCTGGCGAGACCGGATGCCCAGGTTGCCCCGGACGTTGAGTTGATTGCCGAGTTTCTGGCGGAATTCCACCAGCTGCCCGCGGCCAAGCTGATGCCGCATCTCTATGAGCATCGCGGCCACAAGGCGGTGGACCATCTGTTCCGGGTGGTGGCCAGTTTGGATAGTCTGATTGTGGGCGAAGGACAGATTGCCGGGCAGATCAAGCGGGCTTATGAGCTGGCCCACGCGCGCGGCACAGTGGGTCCTCTGTTGCACCTGCTGTTTCAGTCGGCCCAGCAAGCCGCCAAGCGGGTGCGCCACGAAACCGGCATCGCCCGCGGACACGCCTCGGTTTCCAGTGCCGCCGTGGAATACGTGCGCCAGGTCTTTGACCATTTCGGCGATAAAACGATCCTGGTAATCGGCGCCGGCAAAATGGGCGAGCTGACGCTCCGCCATTTGCGGGAGCTGCGCCCGCAGCGCATCTGGGTAACCAACCGCAGTCCCGACAAGGCCGATGCCGTTGCGGCAGGCTGTGGCGGATTGGCGATTCCCTGGACGCAGCTCGATGAAGCCCTCGCCAAGGCCGATATCGTCCTCAGCACCACCGGTGCCACCCAACCGATCATGACGCTCGAACGCTATGAGAAAATCCAGATGCGCCGAACCGGGGGGGCCGTGGTCATCCTGGATATCGCCGTTCCGCGGGATTTCGACCCGCGCATCCACGATGGCGATCGGACGTGTTTATTCAACATCGACGATCTCAAACGGATCCGCGAACAGACGTTGCAAGATCGCCTCAAACATGTGCCATCGGCCGAAGCGATTCTCGCAGAAGAGCAACGGCGTTTCCTGAAAGAATGGAGCCGGCGACGGCACGGCCCGGTGATTGCCCGCTTGACACAAGACTTCGAGGCCAAACGCCAGGCGATCGTGCGACAGCTCCTGACGCGCCTCAACGGCCGCCTGACGAACGAAGACCGCGCCTATATCGAAGGAGCATTTCAGCTGTTGCAGAACCAGTTCCTGCACGGCCCGATCTCCGCGTTGACCGAGGAGCCACACGAAGGCGGCAGCCACACGCTGCTGGATGCCTTGCGGAAGCTATTCCGGCTGCAAGACTAATCTGTTTCGCGGCGGTTCCGCGAACCGCCGCGAAACAGACTACGGACTATGGACTATGCCAACCTGTTTAGTGACCGGCGGCGCCGGATTCATTGGTAGCCATCTGGTGGAGGCGTTGCTGGCAACGGGGCGTAGGGTCCTGGTCCTGGATGATCTTTCAACGGGTACGCTCGCCAATTTGGAAAAGGTACGGCGCCATCCGCACCTGGAACTCGTCATCGACAGCATCACGAACGTAGCCCGGCTGGAAGAACTGGTAGAGCGCGCGGACGAGGTGTACCACCTGGCGGCGGTGGTGGGGGTGCGCTTGGTGCTGGAGGAGCCCGAGCGCACGGTTGCCACCCACGTTGCGCCGACCGAGCGGCTTCTCCAGTTGACGAGTGCCCAGCGAAAGCCCTTGTTCCTGGCCAGCACCAGCGAAGTGTATGGCAAGAATCCCAAGCTCCCTTTGGGGGAGGAAGATGACCTGGTGCTCGGGCCGGCGTCGAAAGGTCGCTGGATCTACGCTTGTAGCAAGGCACTCGATGAGTATCTGGCACTGAGCTATCACAAGCGGACTGGATTGCCCATGGTCGTGGGCCGGTTTTTCAACGTAGTCGGACCGCGCCAGGTCGGCCATTATGGGATGGTCTTGCCGCGCTTCGTGGACCAGGCACTCGCCGGCGGCCCGCTGATTGTCTATGACGATGGCCAGCAGGTGCGTTGTTTTGGCCATGTTGCGGATATTGTTGGTGGCGTGCTCGAATTGATGCATTGCCCGGCCGCGGCGGGGCAGGTGTTCAACCTCGGCAGTGATGAAGCCGTTACTATCCGTACGCTGGCAGAGCGCGTGGTCGGGCTCATCGACCCGAAGCTGGAAATTGAGCACCTCCCCTATGCCCAAGCCTATGCCCCCGGCTTCGAAGATATTCGCGCCCGCGTTCCCGATCTGACGCGCATCCGCAACACGATCGGCTATCGGCCACGGCACCGATTAGATGACATTCTCCGCGAAGTCATTGCCTGGAAGCGCGAACAGCGAGCGGCCAGCGCCTTCACTTCGTAACGTACCGTTTCGGCAGTTCCGCCCCGGCCACGTAGTTCAGCTTTCCCAATTTGCACATCTGGTACACGTGGATGCGAAAATCCGGACAGGTGCTCACCAGGCAGTAGGCATCGGTCGGCGTGAAGCCATACTCGTTGATGAGCCAATCCATGAGGAAAATGGTGGCGGTCTCCACGGCCACCTCCAGCGGGCGAAACGCATAGGTGGCGATCAAGGCATCCGGCTTTTCGATACGGAGCCAAGGGACGCGTTTGCCCTTGATCACGTCGAGTCGGATCCGGACCGTGGCTTTGGTTTCGGCGGCAGTGCCGGTGAACTCGGTATCCCCCTGGCTGGCGTGAACATCTCCGAGATAGAAGAGGGCTCCGGGATGAAAAACCGGCAAGAGAATCCGATGGCCCGGAGCGACATCCCGAATATCCAGGTTGCCGCCCCATTCTCCCTGGCCGTCGATGCTCGTGGTCACTTCCCGGTCCGGGGCGACGCCGAGGGTGCCGATGAAAGGGGTGATGGGCCAGGAGATGCCCGGGCCAAAATGGAGGGTGCCGTCGCGAGTCGTGCCGCTGGGGCCGGGTGTGTGTCGGAATATCTTCGTGGTGTAATCGCCGGACAGCTCCGGCCAGCGCGTCGATTCTCCAAGCGGGCCGCGGCGGGGGCCGATCGCGATCCAGGAATAGTCATCGACGAGAATGTCTTCCACGTGAACGACCAGCGTGTCGCCGGGCTGGGCGCCCTGGAGCCAGACCGGTCCCCCGATGGGATTGGCCTGCGGCGGACTACGATCGAACCCGGCGCGAAGGGCGGGGATCGCCTTATTCTGAGCCGATTGGAAATACCCGGTGCTCGCATCATACGTTTCGATCTCGAAGCTTTCGCCTGGCTCGACGCGCAACAGCGGTTCATCTTCCCAATCAAACGCATATTTGCGGGCCTGGTCCCGTAGGATCCGTTGCATGTTCCGGCCTCGCCAACTTCGAGGAGGATGCCGCATACAAGCTTGCCGCGCCAGCGAAGGGCCTTCGCTGGCGCGGCAAGCTTGTATGGCCACACGAGGATTTAGAATCAGAGCCAGGATACAGGAGCCAGCGTCGGAGTCAACGCGGTGTTGCGGGATCGGCATGGCCGCGGGTGATCAGGTTCGCTAGTTGTACCATCAGGGCCGGCTGTGTGCGGCAAGGTTGCAACCGCCTGGTGAGGAAGAAACGGATGCGCATTGGCGTCTTCGGAGGCACATTCGACCCGGTCCACATCGCGCATCTGATCATTGCGGAAGCGTGTCGGGAGCAAGCCGAGCTGGAACAAGTGTGGTTCATCCCGGCTGCGCGTCCACCGCACAAGCAGGATCGGACGATCACACCGTTTATGCACCGGGTCGAAATGCTCGGGCTGGCGATTGCCGGCAACCCGGCTTTTCGAATTGATGAACTGGAAAAGGAGCGGCCCGGTAGCAGCTACACGGTAGACACCCTCGCCGAGCTGCAACGCCAGCACCCCGGCGTCGATTGGTGGCTGATCCTCGGCTCGGATTGCTTGCCCGATTTGCCGCACTGGCGGGAGCCGGCTCGGATTGCCCAATCGGCTGGATTCGTGGTTTGGGAACGGCCCGGCTGCCCCAGCTGGCCCCCGGAGAAGCTTCAGGCGGAGATCGGTCTGCCCGCCGATCACCACTTGCGTTTCTGCGCCGCGCACGGTCCCCTGGTCGATATCTCCAGCAGCGATCTGCGCCAGCGCGCCGCCGCGGGACGAAGCCTCCGTTATTTGGTTCCGCGCGCAGTGGAGTGCTACATCGAAACGCATCATCTGTATCGGGACCGACGAGCCCAGCCGTAGTAAAGCTTCCGCCTGCTGGTATAATTCATGAGACACGTATTGCGGTTCCCCTCTTCTTCTCGGGACTCTCCCATGCGCCACTGGATGCACACGACGGCAGCGGTTCTGATCCTGTCCGAATGGACATTGGCCGTTTGCTTGAC
>DATGIQ010000488.1:0-35604 GCA_035295665.1 Gemmataceae bacterium
ACCCAACGGGGACACTACCGGGAAATCAAAGCAAGAATGAGACCAGTCTGGTTCGTATGACCGTCCAGAAAGCTCCCCGGGGCAGTCTCAGCTTTCACCGAGGGTTTGTGGAGCAAGAGGGTCAGCCTCTCCAGTTGCTGGTGGATTCACAGTCCGGATTGTGTCCGATTCCCGATCGGCCTCTTCATTTTTCCAGGGCTTCCGCGGCCCTCGCCGCTCAATCTTCGGAGATTCGATCTCCGGTTGTCTCCGGATGCCTGGTTCAAGAAATGGCAAGCAAACGCTCCCGAACTGTCGACACAAAATTGATGCAAAGCTGCTCAGGACACTGCTCGCCGAGTTCCTTCAGTACGGTCTGGACGAGGGGCTGGCTCAGGAACGTGTCGGTGCCTGACCAGAGTTGGGCATCACGCATACGACGGCTGGCGTCGTCCATGAGGGCAGGCGTAGGTTCGTTGTGCGCGACGTCGTTGCGGAGTTGCTTCACCTTGTCGACGGCGTCGAGCAACGCCTTGAGCGGTTGGCTCTTCACGTAGTCACGGGCGAAGCGTCCCGCGCCGCTCTCGTGGAACCAGAACCACGACTGGCCATCGGCTCGCGGCTTGCTCTCGAACGGACGGTTCTTGTCATCGTCGACATCCGCCCGTAGCAGCTTGCCGGCTGGTGCCGTCGCGCCAATTCGGAGCTTCAACCACCGTGCGTCCTTCGGATCGCGTTCGAAGTGCTCGAGCAGCTTGTCCCACAGTGCCGCCTCGAAGAACGCCACGGTGCCGTGGACCGCTCTCGGGATGTCGCCTGCACGCAGCGCCAGCTCGACACGCAGCGCAGCTCGCACCGCCATGCGCTGGTGGCTCAGTACCGTGAGGTCGCAGCCGGTCGGCAGCGGCAGCGACGAGGCGAAGTGCGCGAGCCAGTTGATGACCTGCGTCCACTCTTGACCGGGCGTGCCTTCGAGATAGCTGACCGCACCCCATGCGCCAAGGAGGTTGCCCTTCTCGACGAGCGAGAGCGCGTGCCGACGAAGGCGGATGGCCTCCACAGGATCGACCCGCTCGCGCAAGACGGCCTTGTCTGCTTCGCCGCCGCGAGCGCCATCGTCGACCTCGATGTTTTCGACCTTCGCAGTGGCCGGCGCATGCAGCCTGACCAGTTCGCGCACCAACGCCTTCACCTCGGGCATTCCGCCGGTCGCAGCAACCACCACGTGCGAAGCACCATCCACTGCCTCACGAATTGCCCGTTCGAGCCGCGCGACAACCTCCCGACGAACGATCGAGTCGATCGGGGTATTGCGATCTTCGAGAGCGCGGTCGTCCGGCCCCAGATAGGCGCATTGGTACACCTCCGTGATTCCTTTGTCTTTCGCGCGGACCGCGAGCACGCCACCCGCGAAACGAGGATCGTCCTTGTTTGCCTTGCGCGTCGTCTCAAGGAACAGTACACGGCTCGGCTTCGCCTCACCCCATCCAGACCAGCCCAGCGCCGCGTCGAACTTGGGCGTGCAGAGCAGCCAAGGGCTTTCGGGGAAGTTCTCTATGTCATTGCCGCGCTCGCTCGGTGCGTCGATCACATTCCAATGCGAGGGCACCTGCGCCAACTCGTCATGCAGCGAGCCTGTCCTCTTTTTGTCGAACTGGCGTTTCCTGCCGTCCTCGACGAATTGCACGTCTGTCTGGCCAACGGTCATGACGAGCAGCGTCTTCATCGCGCGCCATCCTTCTTGTAGCGGCGGTTGCGCGAGTGCTCGGCGCGCAAGCCCGTGTGGAAGGTGTATATCTGGCCGCCCTCGCGCGGATAGTCCGCCGCGTCGGGGTGGTTGCGGCGATGGATCGCCAGCCACTCGTCCTGCGTCGCCGTCTTCTGGTGATTGTTCTTCATCCAGGCGTTAAGGTCGGATACGGGCTTCAGCGTGGGGGCATCGCTTGCTTCATCAAGGAGTAGGAGCGTCTTGGCCTCGATGCGCACGCTGCCCCAGCCAAGCGGGCGCGCGTAGCCGAGCTTCGAGCAGTAGCCGTCGGTGTGCGTGCCGCCGAGCACGCCCTTGAACTGGTTGGGGCAGAGGGCGACGAGGATCGCGGCCAACTCGGCGGCGTCGAGGTCGCGGAAGCGGACGGTGAAGCGGAACTTGCGGCCCGGCTTAGACGCCTCGAGCGCCAGAGTGCTGCGGTCGTTCTGCTTGTTCCCGTTGGAGGCATCCTCTGCTTGGGCGTCCTTGCGATCGAGGTAGAACTTGCGGCCCGCCAGCTCGCCGGGCGCGTCATAGCCAGCGGCGTCGCCGTAAGTCAGGAGCTGCGCTTTGTCTGTGCGTCCTTTTGGATTCGGATGGTCGGGCTGTTTGAGGTAGTGCTCGACAGCGCTCGACCGGGGCATGCCCAGCTCCTTGAGGAAGGTCGGCTTCAGGAAGCGGTCGTCGTCGCTCTCGTTCTCGCCGACGACCTCAAGCCCTGCATTGACGAAGACGCGGCCCATGAGCTGCGCGTGGTCATCCTTGCCGATGCCCGCGCTGCCTTCGTTGTCGCCGGTGTACCCGAAGAGTCGTCGCACGGCCGAGAGCCCCTTCGGTGCGCCTTCGTCGTCATGCGCGCGCTCGGCGTCGAGCGGGAAGAGCCCGTGCCGTTCGAGCCTCGGTGCGTCGGCGTCTTTGCGGACCGAGTCGGTGTAGGCCCAGCGGTAGTAGTAGTGCCAGCCGAGCGAGACGATGCACTTCTTCTCGGTGTCCCACTCGACCCAAACGAGATCGCCGGGCTGGAAGGCATGACCGGCTCCCTTCTCGACAGTCTCTCGCGCGAGGCGCTGCTTCTGCTGGTCGGTACCGATGTTCGGGTGGCGAGCGCTGAAATGGCCGTCGTTCGCATCGAGCAGATGCGTCAACGTTGCAGCGTACTGCTCGATGACGGGCGACAACGGGCGCACGGCTTCGTGCTCAACGCGAAGCTGCTGCACGTCGATGTGCGTGTGAATGAGCTTCCGTCGTGCATCCTCGGAGAGCACTGCTTCGGGAAGCGGCGCTCCAGCTCCGAGTCCACCTCGATAGGGCTCGGCTTCGCGGGTTGGGCGCACGATTTTGCGAGATCCACGCTCTCTTCGAGGGAAGTAGGCTTGCTCGTCCCTCGTCGCCATCGTGAGCACATCGACCTGCTCGGGCACAGGCCACGCCGTGCCGCCAATGTCGACGGTCGTCGCGGTGCGCACCCGGGCAAGACGCGGTTCAAGGAGCCGACCCTCGGTTCGATCAGGGTATTTGAGGTTTGGACGGTACGAGTACGAGCGATCGGCGACTCGCTCCATCGGCGCACCGAGCAGCGCCCCCAGTTCGTGTCGCAAGAGTCCCTTGAGCGAGTCGCCGGGGATGACGACAGGCCGCTTGCCCCAGGGAGCGCGCAGCGGACAGAGCACCGACTTCTTGTTGGCGAGCTGCGTGCCAGCGAGGCTAGCCGGGAGCGGCCAGTCGCTCTCATTGTCGCCAACCTGTCCGCGCTCCCATCCGACGAGGAGCGGGGTCAGCGTCTCGAGCTCGAAGCGGATCTCGCCCGACAGACGGTTCTTGCTGCTCGTGCCGTCGTGCCAGATCGGCACCGCGCTCGTCAGGTCCTTCGGCAGCGCGGCGAAACCGTAAGGCTTGGGAAAGGGATCAGGAGGTTCGGGGACAGCCGCCTCCTGGAGACCTGCGGCGTCGAGCTTGGCGCGAACCTGTTCCAAATGGGCTTCTTTCACGGCACAAATGAAAAACTCGATTCCGTCTTTGGCGTCGAGCACGTCGACGTGCGGCACCAACTGTCCCTTGAGCTTGTTCGGCTCGCGCGGCTTCCCATCCTTGACACGAACGTACATGCGAAAAGGCTTCTGCGACGACATCAGCGCTACTCCTTGGTGAGGGTGAACCCGAGGATCTCGTCGCCGATGTGCCACTCCCGTAGCAGGACGTACCCCTGGCCGGTCTTTGCGGAGGAGAAGCGTGAGAAGCCGTGCAACCGTGCGGGCGTATGGACCACGCGGGCCTGTTTCGCGTCGTCTGCCTTCGACGTGAGTTCCTCGATAAGCACGAAGCGCGGGCCGTTCGACGTGCGAACGGCCCGCCAGACCGCGTGCTCCGCGTAGAAGGCGACCTCATCGACCTGGAGCTTGTCGTCTTCACTGGGCCACGCATTTCCGAACGTCGCGGGCGGCGTGTGCAAGTCGAGGTCGATGGTCGGATCGCACCACCACGCGACGAAGCCGTTGCCAAGCGAAGTCTTCGCGAACTTCGCGGCCTCACCGAGGGTGAACACGTCGGCGACTTCGCCGGTCTTGGTGCGCACCCACACGTCGATAGCGTCAGGTCGATCTAGGAAGGTGCGCGTCGAGCGCGAGACGCTCGACGTCTGCTCCTCGGGCTCCTTCGGCTGTACCCACGTCCTCGACGACTTCACTACGTCGTCGTTGACCCACGGCTTCGCCTGCCAATGCCCCGAGCCAGCGCCGCGCGTCTTGTGGCCGCCGACCGGCAGATGCCCGAGCACGCCGAGCGCGACCTGGCGATCGATGAGATTCACGAGCGGCTCGACCTCTTCGGAGGTTGCCCCTTCGACGACGACGCGCACCGGGAACGTGCCCCGGAGCACGCGCACCGCGTCTCGCTTGGCGCTGCCGTAGGAGCCCGCCGAGAACTCATCCTCCGCATGCAGGTGCAGCTTCGCCGCCGACCAAGCGCCTTTGGCTCGCGCATCGCAGATGAGAATGCGGCTGCTCTTGCTGACGGTGCCGAAGGCTTTTCCGGCTGGGTCGTCCTCGCCTACGTCACCTTGCACGAGGTGCGGGTCTGTCACGTCGTTCCCCGCCGCACGCTCCATGCGAGAAAACACGTGGCGGAGCGGCCCGCGCACGCTCGCACCGGGGAGCAAAGGGCGACCGCCCTCCATGAGTATCGCGCGGTCGGTGCTTAGAACGTCAGGCGTCTTCTCGTTCGTCGCCCACGCGGGCTTGGCCCACGTGCCGTCTCCCGTCGGCTGCACGGTTCGCTCGGAGTCGTGCGGGCCGACGGCGAACATGTCGAGGCCCCACGCGGCTTCGTTGGGCTCGGGTTTGTACTCGCCGAACGAGACGTTCACGTCGAGCGTGCGGAAGCACCACGAGCGCGTGGGCGAGACGACGGGCACCATGACAGCGCTGACATTGGGCTCTCGTGGACGCCCGGCCTTGATCCATTCGTCGTAGCTGGCTTCGTCGAAGCGGTACGCCTTCAGGTCGGTGAGGTGGCACCAACCAAGCCCGCGCGCGGAGCTGCCACCGAGCCAGCAGCGCTCCTTGGCCCAGTGCTGGGCGAGCACGTAGCCAAGGATTCCCTCGGCCTCGCAACCTTCGTCGTCACGCAGCTTTTCTGGGATCTGCGACCAGTCGACGCGGAAGCTGAGCTGCCACTTCGTGCCCGCGGGGATGACCTCGCGGTCGTAGAGCACGCCGCCGGCGCGTGCGCCGGTCTTCTGGCGAATGCCGACGCCGGCGCGGATGCGTGGCACACCGGTGGTGGTCGCGTCGGCAAACTCCCACGCCGAGCGGCGCAGGGCGCCGTGCTTGATGTCGTCGGAGACGGCGCGCGGCAGCGGGTCGAAGAACCGCTTTGCCATCGCGACGGCCGCACCCTTGAGGCCGCGCCCCACGAGCGTCGGCACGCCATCGACGAGCGCGAAGGGCTGGTCGGCGCTGGTCTCGCGGTCGAGGCCCGACACCGAGAGCGCCGAATCCTGCACGAGGGTGGCAGTAAACAGTGTGAGCTTCGTGGTCATCTGGCCTCCTTCGCCTTCTTGCGCATGTCGGCGCGCAGCCATCGCACGAAGAGGCGCGCGTGAAGAGCGCGCTGCTTCGGTTGCAGCGCTCTGTCGTTGAGCTTGTCGAGGATCGCTTTCGCGTCGTTGTGCTTCCAGCTCTTGCCGCCTGCCGTCGTCGGGGTGAGGCGACTGGTCAGTGCGTTCGCGTCACCTCGTTCGAGGTCGCCGACGAGGTCAAGCCATTGCGAGAGGCTCGGCTTGCGATCACTTCCGCCACCGGACTTGGCCAGCGACTTGTGGGCATTGAACCACTCCTGCGTCTTCGCGGCGATGGCCTCCTCCGCAATGTCGGCGGCAGACGTCGGCGCGTTGCTCGCAGGAGTCTCGCCAGTCATGCCGGGAAGCGAACCATCGATGCGGAAACGCCCGAAGCCCTCATGCGTGCGCTCGCCGAGCCACTCTCCCTTCGCGGCGCGCTCCGCAAGCTTCGCAACTCCCGCACCTGAGACCTCGAACACGGAGCCGCGTCGAATCGCCGCCGCAGGCATGCGCCACAGGCGAGAGGTGCCGTTGAAGCCGTGGACCATCACGCTGTCTTGCAGCTCCTTGAACCCTCCTCGCTCCGTCTTCACAATGTCGATGTCTTCGGTCCCAACCAACGTGCGGAGCGCCTTCTCATCGAGCGCGATTTGCCAGCGAAGCAACTTGTCGCGCACGAGCAGATCCGACGTGAGCGTGAGCAGCGCTCTGTCCGTGGTCTTCGCCTCCGCAGGTTTGCCTACCCACGCGAGCTGCGCCACCTCGACGGGAGCACCCGCTCGACCCACACGCAGCCAGCGTCGCCCTTCGAGCACGGGAGCCAGCTTCTCCGCGACCTTCTTCAGATGCTCCGGCGAACCATGAAGCTCGGCGAGGAAGTGCGTCTCCTCAACGATCTGCTCGATGGCGAAGAGTGATGCATCGACTTGTTTGGGATCGGGCCGCCCGTTGCGTAGTCGCATCCTGCGTGCGGGCTTGAAGGTTGTCCACGCCTCGCTCGGACTCGCGCGGTAGACGAAGAGGTCGTCCTCGGGGCGTTTGAGCTTCAAGCCGTCTCGCCGCTTGCTCTCGGCCTCGTCGCTCCAGGTATTGAGCCGCTTCGCCGGCGCGGTCGGCTGCGCCCACCAGGGCACATCACCCGCCGCGCCCGTCGGCTTCTCACTCTGGAGCGAGAGCGGCGATGGCAGCACCTCCACGCCATCAAGCTTCGCCGGCACTGCGGGAAGCGGTAGCGCGTCGCTCACCGAGACCTTCCCCGACGTGAGCAGCGAGGCCGTTGCGCGATCGCCCTCGGCGATGAGCCATGCAGCGACCGCGCCGAGCAGCGCGCGACCCGGCACAAACGCGAGGCTCGGGATCAAGTTGTCGGGCGTCGCCGTCGCGGTGATGCAGAGCGGATCGCGGTTCTTGAGCAGGAGCACGAGGCGTCCCGTCGCAGCGCCCGTCTTGCGCATCGTGGTCGTGATCTCTGAGAGCGAGAGATTCACGCGACCAGCGCCAGCCGAGCGCCCACCGCCGAGTGCGTCCACCTCTTGCACGAGCCGTTGCAACGTCGGCAAGTCGTCCGCGGGCAGCTCAACCTCACCGACGAGCTTCGTGCCCTTGGGCACGTACTCGATGACCCGCAGCGTGTCGTCCTGCGGCGCGCGGTTGTAGAAGTCCTTGTCCTTTTCAAAACCCTCGCGTGCGGTCGAGCACCAAATGTGGCTCTCCGGGCTCTCCTTCGCGTAGAGCGAGGTGAAGACGGCGGATTGTTGCTCACCGCCAGCGCGCCCGAAGAACTTCCCCGCCTCTTCGTCACCGCGAAGCCTGCGTGCGGCGTCGCGCAGCACACCCTCGACGTGCGAGGCCCAGATGATAGGGCGGTCATAGCGGTCGCGGGCGATGAGCGCATCGATGCCGCCTCCACCCGAGCCCGAGCCGAGGTGGGCGTCCGAGAGGAACTCGGCGGTGAGCCTGTAGCGTACCCACTTCTTAGACATGGGCGACCTCCAGCTTGGCATCGGCGCGCTCGGCGTTGCGACCGAGACGGGCGATCTCGGTGATTTCAACGAGATCGAGCAGCGCCGTCAGCCGCGGCCCGTTGTTCGCCGCTCGTCGCCACGGCGTCGCCACGCCTGCTTCCGCGAGTGGTCCCTTCGCCTCTTGTGGCAGCTCGGCGAACGCCAACTCCGAGAGCGCTCGTCCATGTGGGAGCTGATCGACGAGATAGCGGAGCTGCGAACGCGGCGCATGCGCGAGTTGGCCAGCGCCACGCACGAGCCCTTGCAGCGAATCGATCCCCTGTCCGAGCACATCGACGGGCCGCTGCGAGAGCACGCGCAGCTCGTTGCCGCTGCCGCGCAGCCAGTCGCGCCGACGCACCTCCTCGGGGTCATCAACCCACGCGGTGCTGAAGACCGCCCAGTCGACGACAGACCGCTTCGCCTCGCCGTCCTTCAGCCCGCGGAAGCGTCGCTTCGCCGAACTGGCGAGTTGCTCGGCGACCTCGTGCAACCGATGGATGGGGATGGTGTGCTTGGCCAACACCACGCCGACGCCGAGGGTCAGCTTGAAGCCGGTGCTGTTGTTCTGGAGCGCGTCGAGCTCCGCGCAGAGCGTGACGATGAAGGGCAACGCGATCTCGGCCCGGCTCACGAGCAAGAGGTCGTCGCCGCCGAGCATCAGCGGGATAAGCGGCGATTTTCCCGTGTCGGGGCAGTGCGCCTCGATGGCCTTCTTCACCGCGCGACGCAGGAGCACGCGATTCTTGTGGAAGAATGCCGCTCGCTCGCTGTCGGTTTTGCCCGCACCGCTGCCGACACCATTGCCGTCGGCGTGGATGAGCGCGAGGTAGCCGTTACCCACCAGCTCCTTCAGCTCTTGCGCGCGGTTCAGCGCCTTGAGCTTGGTCTTGTCGCTGAGCAGGCTGGCCACGTCGACGGCCGTGCCGTCTTCGGTGCGCCTGGCCGCCTCGTGCCTATGTTTCACATCGAGCGAGACGGGGGGGCGCTCGACGCCTTGCTCGACGATGTCAGACGCGAGGCCTCGCCCAGTCCACTCGCAGGGGGCGAGCACTGGCAGCTCGGTGGAGAGATGTACCTGGCTCCTGGTCAGCGGCTCTCGCTCGATTGACACATGGAACCGCAGCCCCGGCAGGCGCGACCGCAGGAGGCACCCTGCCGCGTCGACGAACGCCTCCGCACCGCTCGCGAACAGCGCCTCGAAGTGACCTCCGTCGCGCGCGAGGATGCCTTCCTTCGCGTCGGCGGTGGGGTCGTCGTGGTCCTTCAGCGGATCGTTCTCGTCGGCAACGGGGTACGTCTCGCTGCTCGGCGCAAGCCTCCAGCCACGCCCCGTCTCGCGCGCCAGCTTCGGCAGCGCGACACGCAAGGTCTCGCCGAGGAGCGCATTCGCGCCGACCATCGCCCGCAGGCGCGGCACCGCGAATAACCAGGTTTGCACACGCTGAAGTTCGATATGGACGCGAATCGGCTTTTCGGAGGGGCGGTCGGGTATCTCTTGTGGCATGGGCGGTTCCTCTGGCACTAACCTTGCCGTGCAAGTTTCGCACTGTCCTTCAGTCGATTTGGCAGGTCGCAAGGGCTAAAACCCGGACGGCAGAGTCAGCCATGACCTGCCTGGCATCGCCCCACATCTGTCCATTGTCAAGCCGTCTCTGCAATCTGACACATTCTACTCGAACCGGGTTCAGAAGGACATCCGGCGGGCGGCATTTGAACCGCGCAATATCAACAAAGATAAGCGATTGCGGCGAGCGACGAAGAAACCTCTGCCAACGATCCCAGATTTTGAACCACGGCATGGTGACGGGAAAATGCACGATTTCAAGCAGAAAACCCACTACCGTTGCCGGCAGCGGGCTTTTCAAGAAATGACAAGCGGAGAGGGCGGGATTCGAACCCGCGGTGAGGTTTGACCCCCACACGGCATTTCCAGTGCGATTGATCATACAAGCAAGTGTAAATGAGTTGGAAACCAGCGGTTTTTCCTTGGTTTTTGTGGTTGCAACTACCTGAAAATCGGCTTGAAGCCAGCTCCAAGGCTCCGGTAACGTAACAGTTCATGTAACACCACGGCGGCTAGGGTCGCTCCCGAAGAGCCCGCTGTCTCACGGGCCCGCCGCCGCTTTTCTTTCCGAGATGCCAGAGGAGACGCTGGCCTATGCCACACAGCCCTTTTCCCACTCTTGCCGAGCATCCAGCGCGCTGGCGTACCAGAGGGCTCGTCTCCTGGAGGCTCGGCACCACGACCAGCCCCAGAACGGGAGGATGCCATGTCGGATAAAGCGTTTCCTGGTGATGATCCTACGGACTATTCAACAGCTCGCAGCAGCAGGAGTGACCAATGGCGCGGAAACTCTCCGTGGGATGCGATTCTTGAGGCTTGCGATAAGCGTTCCATCAGCGATAGGCGATTGAACTTGGATGCTCTCCTTCGGAAGGATTTCTTAGGCGATGCCTGGGAGGCTGCGAAGCGAGAGGTCTTATGTCTGCGTCAGCTTTACGAGGTCTGTGGTTCCCGGAAGATGATGATCCGAAACGGCGAAAGTACTCGTGCCTTGCTCTACGACGCCCTGGAGCACTTCCTGTGGTTCTGTTCTTGCACACATGGACAGGTGATTACCGGCGACTGGGATGCCGTTGAGGCCCTACGTGAGGAACTAGCTTCTGTCCGGCCGCCGGTGCAAATCGATCAGCGGTTCGCGACAAGTATAACCGAATTTGTAATGCGGCGCCATTGCGATGCCGTGCTCCGCATGGATCGAGCGCACGTGGGTGAATTCTTCGATGAGGCCATGAGCTTCGTTCCCGAGGGCTTAAGGGGATCCGGCGGAACCGATAGCGCCAACTTTGCCATCACAGTTGCATCAGCCACATTCTGGCCCGGACGCCTTCAGGCGCTAGACAAAGATGAGCCCGTGGGATCTGAGTGGCTGAATGTGTACGCACGCTTGCGAGGCTGCGATGCCCTTCGCCAGCAGGCGGAGCATCTCGCGATCGAATTGGTAATCAGTTTTGTAGGTAGTAAATTGAAGGTATTTCGCGGTTTGCAGCGGATTTTGGCAGGACTTCAGGGAGAGTTCACTCATGCCGCCGCGGCAAGACTCGCCGCCGGCTCGTCGATCGCTGATGTTACGGGGAGCCGCGACCGAGATCCTGAGTGGGTACACAACCTCTCTCGTCTAAACCGCAAGATCTATGAGTTCATGGAACACCGAGGCTCCGCACGTCTGGGCGAGTTTGCAGAGTACGTCTGGGGGGAGAAAGTTGGAGAGGGAGTTACCCAGAAGAATGTGCAAGTAAGCCTCTCGCGGTTTAACAATTTAACGGGTGCCCCCTGGGCTCTGCTGCTGCGTAAAGGCGTGATCAAGAAATACCGGTGATTTCTCGAATCTCCAGATTCACAAAGTATCGGTTTTGAAACCCCTCTTGAAACTTCTGACCGGACCCATGAGGCACGTCGTGGCCAGCGGGCTTTTTTCGTCTAAGAAGTCTCAATTCTGAAACCGCGGTTGAAACCGCCTTGTCATAGAATGTGCTCCGTCAGGTACCCATTTAGGTGCTCATGACGGAGGCGCTATGTTGGGTCCACTCACGCCATCCGAGATGATTTTGCAGGTCATCCCCCAGCCCGATTTCGTCCGCGGGAGGTTGTCGCAAGCACTGCGCGAAGTCGCATTGCTCCGCCGATTATTGCGGCTGTCGCGACAGGCTGCAAAAGAGCACAAGACCGAAAAGGAATGGACCATCCCAGGTGGCACGTTGGCCGACCCCTTCGCTTTGACGGGCAACCGTGGGAAAAGCCGAAAGGAGGACTGCGGTGCCAAATAAGCAGAGCCACCGATCGGGTGGTGCGGTCGCCCCAGCGCCGGTCGCCCGGAGCACGCGTGCACCCCGTATCGTGCATCCTCATGCTGTTTACCTCCGTGAGGAGTTTGAGGCAGAGTTTAGGGTGAAGCCCTCGACGGTCCGCAGGGAAGTGCGCGAGGGACGCTTGCGCGTCTGCCGGAGGGCAGGGAAATACTTTTTCCTCGGCGCCGACATCCTCGCGTGGTTGCGTGCGGGGGTGGTGAAGCCGCGGGCTTGCGCCCCGAAGGCGAACGGAGCGAGCGAGCATACAGCCAGTCAATAGATGGGAAGTGAAAATGAGCGGGGCCGCCCATTATATGGCGGCCCTTGCTCCCTTTTAATTGAGGCGGGGTCTTGTTGCTGACCACGTGCCCGCCAGATTGAGGATGTTATCGTGACATATCTGTACGCTTTGGTCAATCCTCGTCGGCCGCAGCCGTTTGGCGGCCAGCAGCCACGACCGCCCCCGGGATGAAGGCGCGGCCGTCCGATTGACCTTGTGGCACCTCTTGCGGACCAAGCCAACCGGACGGAGGCACTACCTTCGACCAAACTCCACCGAAGCAGAGTGGGCAACTCGTCGCCTACCTCTCCATCCCTTTGTACAGTGCGCAAGCTACCCCGCCGGGGCCGGCATGGTAGGCTGCGCTAGGCTAGCGGCCGTGCGCCGTCCGGGATTCCCCCTGCTCCTGCTTGACACCTCGGCGGCTGCGGCAGCGCATCAAGAGATTGTGGTGAGTTTATCATCGGTATCACGGACGTGGCGAGAGGTTTCCCGAGACAACCCTTGTCCGGTTTGCAAGAAGAGCAGTTGGTGCAAGCTTTCGGGCGACGGTGCGGTCGTCCTCTGTCGCCGCCAGGAAGCTGGGTGCTATCGGAGTAAGCTCGACCAGAGGGGTGCCCCCTATTATCTGCACCGGGCGGATGGGGAGACGCAGCACGTCGCAACGCCGCCGCCAGAGCCGGCCAACCCCAAACCCAAACGCGCTGACCCGGACGTACTCGATCGAGTTTACACGGCGTTGTTGGCTAAGCTGCAATTGAGCAATGCCCACCGCGAGAATCTTCACCAACGCGGCTTGACGGATGAAATCATTGACCGCATCGGCTATCAGACTCTACCTCGATCAGAGCGCCCCCGCATAGCCAGCTCACTCAAGGAGCGGTTCGGCGACGTGCTCCTGCAAGTTCCCGGGTTCGTAATCAAAGAATGGGAGGGGCGCAGCTGTGTCACCATCGCTGGCGCTGCGGGGTTACTCGTTCCCGTTCGAGATCTGCAAGGGCGGATCGTTGCGTTGAAAATTCGGCGCGATGCTGCCGACGATCGGCGCTATTCTTACCTCTCGTCTGTTCGCTTCGGAGGCCCCGGCCCCAGTGCCCCGGTGCATGTGCCACTGGGCATCCAAGCCCCTGCGGCAGTCGTGCGCGTGACCGAGGGTGAACTAAAAGCCGACGTGGCGTTTGCACGGAGTGGATTGCCTACCGTCTCTGTGCCCGGCGTTGGCAACTGGGCTGCCTGTCTGCCCGTGCTTGTTGGCCTGGACTGCAAAACGGTTCGCCTGGCTTTCGACGCCGACGCCCGCATAAAACCGGCCGTGGCCCAGGCGATTTTGTCCGCTGCGACGCGACTAGCAGACGAAGGGTACGGTTTGGAGCTAGAGGTTTGGTCGCCGCAGTGCAAAGGCATCGATGATCTTTTGGCTGTCGGCGGAACGCCCAACGTGCTGATGGGTGATGCCGTGCGGGAAGCCGTGCAGGAGATTGCCCAAGCCGCCGGCGTCAAGACGCCAACTCGGGAGGACGCCTTTATCCGGCTGCCCGGCGTGTTGGCGCAAGGAGCGGCCGCTCTGTTCGAAGACCGGCCACTTCTCGAGGCTTTAGCCCGTGTTGCCGTGGACGACCCAGCACGGTTTGCCGGCCTCCGGGCCACCATCCGGAAAGACGTCTCGGTCCGGGATTTGGACAAGGCTCTGAAACCTTTCCTCCGTGAACAAACGCAGAAGCGGCCGCCAGCCCTCCACGTGGCCGGCTACCGAGTCGAGAACGGTTGCCTCTGTCGCGAACACGCGACACCGCAAGGGGGAATCACGCTGGTGCCTTTGGCCAATTTCGCGGCGAAGATTGTGCAACAGATTGTCAGGGACGATGGAGTGGAGCGAAGGACCACGCTGGTTATCGAAGGTCGGTTGCAAAGTGGCCAAGCCTTGCCGCGGGTTGAGGTGGGCGCCGAAACCTTCACACGGATGGATTGGCCTATGCACCAGTGGGGAACCCAGGCGGTCGTTTACGCCGGCGCGGCAACCAGGGACCATGTGCGGACGGCGTTGCAGATCCTCTCTACCGGTGTGGCGCGGCAAACAGTCTACACCCACACGGGCTGGCGGAAGATCGGTGATGCGTCGTGTTACCTTCACGCCGCCGGTGCCATCGGTCCCCATGGTCCGGTGGCTGACCTCGCAGTGGAGTTACCCAGCGACCTGGCCCGTTATGTGTTGCCCCAGCCGCCTGCGGGTGAAGCGTTGCGGCAAGCTATCGCCGCCAGTCTCAATCTCTTGGAACTCGGTCCGGATTCGCTGACGTTCTCCATGCAAGCCGCTTGTTATCGGGCCGTGTTGGGAGAAGTCGACTTTGCCGTACACCTGTGCGGGCCTACCGGCTGCTTCAAGAGCGAGAGTGTTGCCCTGTGGCAACAACACTATGGGGCCGGAATGACCCGGAAGGAACTGCCGGCCAACTGGTTGAGCACAGGCAACGCCCTGGAGCGAATTGCTTTTGCAGCCAAAGACGCTGTGCTGGTGGTCGATGATTTTGCTCCAAGTGGCAGCGCCGCTGAAGTGCAACGTTTGCATCATGAAGCCGACCGGCTCTTGCGGGCCCAGGGTAATCACGCGGGTCGCCAGCGCATGAATCGCGACGGCAGCTTACGGGCCAGTCGACCGCCCCGTGGCTTAGTCGTTTCGACCGGCGAAGACGTTCCGCGTGGACAATCCTTGCAAGCGCGGCTCTTTACGATCGAGGTTCAGGATGGCGATGTGGATGCGAGGCGGCTGACGGCTTGCCAACAAGATGCAGCGGAAGGCCTGTACGCTCAAGCGATGGCCGGATTCATTCAGTGGCTCGCTCCCCAGTTGGACATGATTCACGCCCGATTGCGCTCCGAGGTAGGCGAACTCCGCGCGAAGGTCTTGGCTCAGGGACAGCATGCCCGCACGCCGGAGATCGTAGCGAATTTGGCCATCGGGCTGCGTTACCTGCTCGGCTTCGCCAGAGCCGTCGGCGCTCTCTCCAAGACGGAGCAAGAAGAGTTGTGGCAGCGCGGCTGGCAGTCCCTCGTAAGGGTGGCGGACGCACAGGCTGGACAGCAGGCTGCCAGCGAGCCGGTCGGTCGCTTCCTGCGCCTACTGGCCGCTTCTGTGGCTTCCGGTCGCGCCCACCTGGCCGGACCGGATGGTAATAAACCGGCGCGGAACGCTCAAGCTTGGGGCTGGCGGCGAGAGGATTTTACGGCTCCTGGCAGCCTCGACCAGGGCTGGCGCTCCCAGGGCAAGCGTGCTGGCTGGATCGATGGCGAGAATGTTTACCTGCAGCCGGATGAGGCGTATGCCGTAGCTCAGCATTTGGCCGTGGAACAAGGCGAGGGTTTGGGGATTAATCCTCGCACCTTACACGTTCGGCTGAAGCAGCAAGGACTTCTGGCGAGCTGGGACAAAACCCGACAAAGGAACACGGTGCGCCGCACCCTCGAAGGGCTCAAGGGCCGCGAAGTGCTCCATGTGCGAGCGTCATCCCTTGCTTCCGTGCATACCGGACCGTCCACACCGTCCACCAAGGTCAGCAATCCGTACCTAAGTTCTGAAGCTGCAAATGCTTCGGCGGTGGACGGTCCGGTGGACGGTTTTATAGAGGCTTGGCAGCAACCGTCCATGGAAACGGTCCACCCAAGCAGCCAAAATCACCAAGAGCAGGCTCTCGGTGGACGGTATGGACGGTCGGATACGGGGGTAGAGGCTTCGCGCACGGAAGATTTTTCCCCAGCCGAGGACACACGCCCGGTTTATGCGCAGTTGCCCAACGGTCGCATCGAAAGGATACACTCACTCGACCGTCTTCCCCCGGAGGCGGTAGCCTGGTGCCGGGAAGGGGACAGCGCTTGGCGATCGCTGAATGGAGCGGCCGGTTAGCAATTTCCTGGTGCATATCGTGAAAAAGGTGCAGAGCCAAGCCGCTCGCAACGGTCGGCTCCGCGCGTTTGAAGAAGTGGCACGATGATACGTTTGCTTCTTCCGATTCTCAAGCACATTTCCGCGCTCATGCCGGGAATAGCCACAGACCAACCGGAAGTCGCACCGAAGATCCTCGCCCAACGCAGGGAGCAGCTTGTGCGCATCCAACGGGTCATGGAGGAGCATTTCGGCCGTTCTCTGTCCCTTTCTGAGCAACAGCGGTTCTTGCAGGTGGGCACCTTGGCGCCGCTGACGCGGGCCAAGCCTGTGTCGCCTATGCCGCGGCTCGTAGTGATTGCTCATCATCCGAGGACCTGCCGGTAAGTAGCGGGAAGGAGCTAAGTCTAACCCTCACGGGAGAAGAATTGATGGAACTCGACATCACCGACATCAAGATCGGCAAGCGGTTCCGCAAGGACCTGGGCGACTTCGCCGCCCTGACCGCAAGCTTGCAGGAACTGGGCACCATGCTCCAGCCCATCGTCATCACCGCAGACCATCGTCGGGCATGGCAAGGCTTTTTCGGGCGGCCTTGGGGTTCTTAAGCATGAGAGGGCGTGATGAATGCTTCTCAACGAATCGTGGTCGGTTACCAGAAATTCAAGGTGTTGTTCTCGGAACTCCTGCGGTCCCTGACCGACCAAGAATTGGCCGGGTGGAAGCGGGACATCCAGACGCGGGGTATCGTGGTCCCCGTGATCGTTGACCAAGATCTGGGCGTCATCGATGGCATCCACCGGCTGGAGATCGCCAGCGCGCTGGGCCTGACGAGAGTGCCGATGGAGATGCGGCCGGGGCTGACGCACGCTGAGAAGGAAGAGTTGGCCCTGGCGCTGAATGAGCACCGGCGGCAGCTAAGCCGGGAGGACCGCAAGGAACTGGCGAAGAAGCTGCGGCAGGAAGGGAAAAGTATTCGCGATATCGTGGATCGTCTGGGAGCCGACAAAAACACGATCCTAAACGACGTGTCTGAATTTCAGACACCTGAGATCACCGGCCGCGATGGCAAGGTCTACGCCGCCACGCGCCCGACCACGGTGCGCGTGAACTCGCCTGACGAAGCTGCGGCGGCAGCGGTGCTGCTGGAGGATCTCAGCCCGGCTGTAAGCGCTGCTTACTGCCCATAAGAGGAGCGCGTGATGGGATAGGTGCCGCTGGTCGGAAGCTGCCAGCGGTTCGGCTGGCGCTGGACTACCCCGATGCCTCCGCGTGCGCGAAGAACTCCTCAGAGCCGAGCATCACCGCAACCAGGGTTTGATCAGGAACTCCCGCCTGCAAGTCTGCGACGAAGGAGTCCAGCCCGCCGGCATCGGCCGGGCGTTTCAGGAGCTTCTGGTAAAAACTTGCAATCAGGTCGCGGCCGTACTCCGTGCTTGCAAAAACGGCCGCAGCTACCTGCTGGCGGCTAGCGCCCCGATCGAGCGCTTGCGTGAACGCCGCCAAACCTCCCGCATCGGGGGACCGGTTCAACGCATCCTGGTAAAGGGCCGTTAAGAATCCATCTGTCGTCTCGCCCCCGCGAACCTGCAGATATTCCCGAGAGCTGGTCAAGATGGCCCGGAGCTGCTGCAGTGTCCCACCTGTACCCAAGAAGGTGATGTAGGTCGTCCGTCCCGAGGCATCGGCATCACGGTGCAGGAACTGTTGGTAGAGCGCTTCCACCTGATTGCTGCGCCATTCTTGGCTCTGCTCGATCGACCAAGCGACTTGCGTCCGGCTAACGCCCTGATCGAGAAGGGTCGTCCAGGAAGCCAACCCGCCTGCATCGACCGGACGCAGCAGCAAGCTCAGATACAATTGGGCGACAAAGCGCTCGTCGGGCGTGCCGATGGTCACTGCTACCGCAGAGGAACTACTCGCGGTATGGTTGACATCTCCGGCATAAGCTGCAGTTATCGAGTGTCCGCCCAAGGGCAACGTGGACGTGGTAAACACCGCCACACCCCCAGCCAATGGGATCGTGGCCAGTCGCATGCCTTGGTCCAGGAAGACGACCGATCCCATCTCGGTGTCGGCACCGGATGTTCCAGGATTTACGGTCGCCGTCAGTGTGACTGGCTGGCCAGAGGGCACGGCGGCCGCCGAGGTTTGCAGGAGCGTCACAGTGCTGTCGGGGGTGATGGTCAGGGTTCCACTCACGAACGTGATGGTGTAATTCGGGGAGCTGGCGCCGCCAGCCAGGATGACGTAGGTTCCTACGGGACTGGAGATCGTGGCAGCGGTCGGCAGAATCGGTTGCGTCGCCAGGTTGGTGGCGGTGTCTCCGTTGACGAAGCCACTGTAGGTGGCGGTGAAGTCAGGGTTGGCTTGGCCGTAGACCTTACTGGCATTCTTGGCGGTTACAGTTAGCGGGGCCGGCGTGATCGTCAAAGTGCCGCCATTTACGAGGACGGCATAGTTGCCAAGCCTGTTGGCGGGGTCGTTGAGGATCGGTGGGATGGAATAAGTCCCCACCGGACTGCTCAACGCCGCCGTGGAGCTATAACTGACCGTGATATTGTCGCCATTCCGAACGCCAGTGATGACCCCTGTGAGGGGCGGCGTGGCGGCGCCGTAGCTGCGCCAGACATTCGTCGCGATCACCGTGAGCGGGGCTGCCGTGACCACCAGCGTACCGGAATCGAAAGAGATAACGTAGTTGCTGGAAGTCAGCCCGCTCGGGGTGATGGCATAGCTGCCTACGTTGCTGCTCGTTGTGGTCAGCGTCGCTAAGGACAGCGTACCGCCGAGCACGCTGGGTCCGTCACCCAGGACAAAACCGCTGTAGCTGACGGTGAACGTTGGATTCGTTGCCCCGTAAACGCGCGTGGCATTGTTCGCTGTGATGGTCAGAGGGGCAGGCGCAACGGTCAGGGTGCTGGCGACATAGCTGATGCTGTAGTCTGTATCCGCCGCTCCACTGACGGTTATCGGATACGGGCTCCCGGCCACAGAACTGCCGGCCGTGGCGATCGTCGTTACGGTGGGAGCAGTATTGGGCACGGCGCCGAAGGTGTCAGGAGTATCGCCGTTGACCAAGCCTGCGTAACTCACCGTCAGCGAAGGCAGGGTCGCCCCGTAGTCCGTCGTTTTGTTATCCGCGGTGATAGTGAGCGGGGCGGGTGTAACGGTCATCGTGCCGGGGACATACCTGATCGTGTAGTTGATGGCTTGGGCACTGCTGGCCAGGATGTTGTAGGGGGCAGCGGCGACGTGACTGGTCGCTGTCGCGCTCGTCGTGACTATGGGAAGCGTGGTCAGGCTGCCCGGCGTATCGCCGTTGACGAAGCCACTGTAGCTGGCGGTTAGAGTCGGCAGGCCGGCGCCATACACCATCGTCTTGCTATCGGCCGTAATGGTGAGCGAAGCTGGCATGATTGTCAGCGTGCCGGTGACAAAAGTGATCGCATAGTTGCTCGAAGTCAGGCCACCCGGTGTAATCGCATCGCTGCCCACCGAACTGGCGACCGTGGCCGGTGTGCTGAAGCCGAGCGTGCCGCTCAGAACATTTTGATTCTCTCCGAGCACGAAGCCCGTGTAGTGGGCTGTGAACGTGGGGTTTGCTTGGCCGTAGACTCTCGTTTTATCATCGGCGGTTACAAGGAGCGGCACTTGGTTCACGGTTTGACTCACGCTACCGGAGCTGATGTCCAAACCGGGGCTGCCGTTGTAAGAGGCGGTAATGGCGTGTGGACTGCCAGCCGCTGTCAAGGTGCCAGTCTGGAAGTTGGCCTGGCCGCTGCCGTCCAGAGGAACAGAAGTCGCCAGGATACTGCTCCCATCTTGGAAAGTGACCGTCCCGGCGGTCACGGGGCTGCCACCGCTGGTCACGGTCGCCGTGAAGGAAATGGACTGGCCATAGCCCGAAGCGTTGGCCGATGAACGGAGTGCCGTCACGGTGGCTTGGGCGAAATCGATCTTCGCCACGAAGGCCTCCGAATTACCACCGGCACGATAAGTCGGCTGGAGGGCTCCGGGCGTCGTCGGGAAGTCGATCGAATTAGTAGTGCCCGTGATGTACGCGTTGCCCGAGGCGTCGAGGGCAATGGCAGAGCCATAGTCGCTGTTGCTGCCACCGAAGCGAGTGGAATAGAGCAAGGCCGTGCCACTGGCGTTCAGCTTCGCCACGAAGGCATCCGAACCCCCATTAGTGGTCTGCACGGCTCCGGGTGTTGTGGGAAAATTGGACGAACTGGTCAGGCCCGTAAGGTAGGCATTGCCCGATGTATCCACGGCAATGGCATAGCCAGAGTCATCCTGGCTGCCGCCAAGGTAGGTTGAGTAGGCCAAGGCGGTGCCGCTGGGGTTCAGCTTCGCGATGAAGGCGTTTGAGGTACCTGCCAAAGTTCGCTGCAGAGCCCCCGGTGTTGTTGGGAAGTTGGACGAGTCGGTATCACCCGTGACGTACGCATTGCCGGCTGCGTCCACGGCGACCCCGTGGCCATAGTCCCCTCCGCCCCCATTAAGGCCGCCTAAGTAGGTAGAGAAGATCAAGGCAGTGCCCGTCGCGTTTACTTTCGCCACAAAGGCGTCGCTGGGGTTACCACCATAATTGGTTTGCAGGGCTCCGGGTGTTGTCGGGAAGTTAGTCGAAGATGTAGATCCCGTGATGTAAGCATTGCCTGAAGTGTCCACCGCGATACTAGTACCCTGGTCCGCACCGCTGCCACCGAGGAACGTGGAGTAGAGCAAGGACGTGCCGCTGGGATTCAGCTTGGCTACGAAGGCGTCCTCATAACGACCACCGAGACTCCCACCCGATGCAGTCTGTACTGCTCCAGGCGTCGTGGGGAAGTTCGTTGAAGTGGCATCGCCTGCGATGTACACATTGCCCGAGGCATCCACGGCGATACCCAAGGCCTGGTCATCACTGCTACCGCCCAGGTAAGTGGAATAAAGCAAGGCGGTGCCGCTGGCGTTCAGCTTGGCCACGAAAGCGTTCGAGGAACCCGCCAACGTCGTCTGCACGGCTCCGCTCGTCGTCGGAAAGTTCGTCGAATAGGTAACGCCCGTGATGTACGCATCGCCCGAAGCGTCGAAGGCGATACCGTGGGTTTCATCATCATCGCTGCCACCGAGGAACGTAGAGTAGAGCAAGGCCGTACCGCTGGGATTCAGCTTCGCCACGTAGGCGTCTCTGGGACCACCAGCATAAGTCGCCTGCGCCGCTCCGCTGGTCGTGGGGAAGTTAGACGAGAGGGTTGTACCCGCGACATAGGCATTGCCCGAGGCGTCCACGGCGATACTGGCGCCTTCGTTAAGGCGGGTACCGCCGAGGTAAGTGGAGTAAGACAGCACTGGGTCTATGACAAGCTGCCGGTTGGCGTCGTACGCGTCGACCTGGAAGCCTACGTCGTCTTGTCCCAAGAGCACATAGCGGCCCGAAACCGCTTGGCGGCCTCTTTGACTTTCTTGGTAGACCACCGGAGCATGCTCCATCATGTCTCCCCCCGCCGTGTGCAAAACGAGATTGCCCTGCGCATCAAGCGTGAGGTCCTGGGCACCCTGAAAGGAAAGCTGAATCAGGTGAGGATCGGCACCGGGTTGCACGACAAAATCATACTCGAGCTGCCGCTGGTTGCCGTAGTAGACGAGATCGATGCCAGGATAGACGCCCCGGTACTCCACCCTGCCGTAGTTCGCGACATTCGTCCGCCAATGGCTGGGGTCACTGCCGACGAAGTAGTTGCTCGTGGTCGCCTGCTTGTCCAGACCGAGGACCGGCGGGGCGAGGTTGCCACCCTTCAGTTGCATGCGCAGTACATCCTCTGCTTGTGGGACGCTGGTTGAACCCTGCACCGCGGAGGAAGCAACCGGTTTCTGCAAGCCGAGGACAGCTTCGCTCGGAGTCAAGAACAAGGCATAGCCGCTGCCCCGAGCCAGGAAATTGACTTGCGAGTCGGTCTGGCCCTGGTTCGCCTCGAAGCTCAAGGGAATTTGACCGTAGGCGAGCCCCAGCGCAGTGCCATCGAGGAGTTCCCGCCTCTCCAACCACTCCACCTGGGGTCGATGAGCCCGAACCACCATGAGGCACCTCGCTTATTCGAGTGGAAAGAAAACTACTGGCGCACCTTGGCCACGTGAGAAATGCTGCGGATACAGCGCCTCCTCAACCATGGGCTACCAAGCTGCCACGGTCAAATGGCGAACGACCTCCCCGCGGCACTGCGAACATGGCGTGCTGCTGGGACGCTGAGAAGCGATCACAACCAGGGCAACGATCGGTAAAACACCGGGAGTAGAATGAACAGAAGGAGCCAGCCCAGAGTCACGGCCAGCAGAAGGCTAGTGCCGGTACAATTTATCCAGCGAACAGGCGAGTCTGGCACCCATGGAACAAGGAGAAGAATGGGCATGAGCACCGGCTACGGCTACCTGTCCCCGACCAGCCAAGCGAAGAAAAACCAGATCGAGCAAGCCTGCTAGAACCAGTGCCCAGGCATCCCGTGGAGTCGCTATTTTGAAGAGCCCGGGGGCGCCCGGCGCCTTCCCTTGGCCCCGCGCCAGGCCGGCCAGCAACTCCTCGAAGCGCTGCGGCCGGGCGACCACTTGTTTATGCCGGGCACAGATTTGGGCTTCCGACTAATGGAAATCCAGCGGTACCTGGAAGACTGGCTCGACCAAGGAATCCGGGTGCATCTCCTCTACGTCCTGGAGCGGGGAGGCATCGACACGAGCACGCCGGAGGTCGGTCGCTTCCTGCTCCAGGTACTGACGGCCTGCATCGACATCCGACGCAGCTACCGCCGGGAGCAGTGGAAACCTAGGAAGCCCGGCAAGGCAACGAACCACGCCGGCTACGGCTACCGCCACCGGGGAGCCCGCAGCTGGAAAGTCCGCGTCGCAGAGGCCAACGAGAACGCAGCCCTCGCCCGGATCGTTGCCTGGCGCGACCACGAAAGGCTCAGCTGGGCGAAGATCGCCACCCGCCGGATGGGGCAAGGGATCTTCACCAAGGACAGCCGGGAGTGGAGCGAGGATCGCTGCCGGCGCGCCTACCAAGCGGAAGTCAAACAATGGTCCCAGACCAACGGACTCAGACGGCCGCTCCCAGCTTGCTCACTTCGGACAGCTCGGAGGCAGAGCCGAATCCTTGATGGCACAAGCCGCGCCGCTGCTGGCGATCGGCGTATCAGGGCCCTCCGCTTGCCTTCTCAGCTCTTCGAGCCGCTTGCGCAATTCCTGCGCCTTGGCCAGGATCTCTTTCGACTTCTTAGCCGAGTCGCTCGCCCTGTCTTGTCGTTGCTCGCGGTCCTCGGTCGTCTGCCGCTCGCCAGCCTCCGCTGGCTGTTGGCGAGTCGTTTGGCTCCTGTGCTTTCTCAACCGCCTGGCCAAGACGCTCGCGTTCCGCGCCACGAGCAGATGGCAAGGATTAAAACAAGCCGGCTCCCCACAGGTATGGCCCACGCTTCCCCGAGCGCGCGGCGAACGGCCGCCCCAGACACACAAGCCCAGGACGTGCACCCGCCACACCCGGCCGGCAAACCAAATCCGACCATACCCCTTCCGGTCCTTGCCTCCCTGCCACAGCCAGCAGCCGCATTCGGGATCGATCCGGCGACGCTTTCGTAGACGTGGGGCCAGCTGAAGGATGAGCTGGTTTTCGGTCACCGCTGAGCCCTCCGGAAGTGCTCCCATGCCCCCACAATCTGCCTTGCCACTCTTCGCACCCTACCCATGCTTCCCCTACGAACCCTGCGGACGGCGTGCGGAGGACGTCATGGATTCTACCAATCGCCGCCCCTGCCTCGAACCGCGGTTCGACCCGATGGGAATTCCCCCACTCCTATACTTGAGCCCGAGCGAAAACGCTGCTTCGAGGGTGTCATGCGCCAACTGCTGTCTGGACGCTAACAATTGTAGATGGAACACGTAGGCTTGGGCTCGCCTGAGCGTCGGGGCTCAGCAAGGGTCCGAAGAGCCATTAACACCATGCACCGAATGCACTTACGATCCCACCACTAGGGGTCCCGTGGTGAGTGAGAGGGAGAGGCATTTCCCGACATTTCGAGGTGTTTTTTGCCCTGTCCGGGAGAAAGGTCCGTAGCCATGACAATCCGCCAACTTCTCGATGAATTAACCGCCCTCCGCAGGACTCTGGAGCGTGCCGTCCGTAAACTGGAACACATCCGTAATCAGATCCATGCGGCGGTGCAATACGCATCGCCAGAACCGCCGAACGAGGCTCTCCAGCGGAAGCTTCCAAAGAAACCCCCAAGCGAGCGCTAAGCACACAACACCTTCCAGCCTGCCAATCCGGCAGCCCTTGTTCTAGGGGTAAAAATTCCAGGAGCGTAAGGTAGTTGGGGTTGGGCGGTGGGTGGGGGGCCTGGGGCGGGGTCTGGACAGGAGCGTGCACGCAGCAGCACACCGCTCCGCCGATGCTGCATGCGGTTCGCCACGACCCCTGCACCAGCCGGCACCCAGGCAGCCGCGTCGCAGCTACTATGCTGCTCGCTCTGGTCTGCTCCCCTCTACGGACCAGCGATGGAGCCATGTCCGTGGACAGGAGACGAGCGTGCGGGGTAAGGACGGGGTCCGTGTGCAGAGGGAATGAAGCAGGCTCCAAAGAGGGCTGAAGCAAGGCTGAAACAGCAAGGCAACTGACGGCAGCGCGGTCCCGTCACTTCCGCTTCGGCAACCGGCCAGCGCAGGCCTTCTTCACAACGGCTGTTTCGGAGGGAGACTGCTTGCGAGGCCGGTCAGGTCCCCTCGAAGGGGCTGAGGCTTCCTCTGGAAGGGCATCCAGGGTGAATGCCATACAGGTAACGCCAAGGGCTCGGGCTAAGACTAAGACCAGCGGCCATGCTGGCTCCTGGACACCGCGTTCCAGCTTCGCCACGGTGAACACATTACATCCCGCTTGGTCGGCAAGCTGCCGCTGACTGAGGCCGGCCTGCGTGCGCAAGGCTCGTAGGCGACCCCCGAACCCCGTTGGCGGCCAGCCACCTTGCTTGGTCATCGCTCCCTCTCAAGAAAAAAGGCGACAGCCCAAGTATAGCCTCTAGAGGCGGTTCCGACAATCCCAAAGGAACTAGCCTCTAGCGGCTTGGCACCTAGCCTCTAGAGGCTATGTTTGAATGTCACCTCTGATGACGCTTGCTCTTTGACAACCCGCTGTCTCGCCAACCTGAACAGGGCACCGCACGGTAGTCGGGGGAAACGGGACAGCCAGGCGGAAGCGGCTGACGCCGCAACCCCCCGTGGCACCGGCAAAGAGCACGGCCCACGGGGAAGGTCGTCCGGTACGAGTCCGGAATGTGATCAGCAAGAGCGAAACCTTCCACCAGGAGCACCACACCATGACGAGCGCGTCCGCCAATCCCAGCAAACTGGCTATCCTGTTCCGCGACATCGCCACACTTGGCGGCAAAGATGCCAGCTTCATGGCGAACGTCATCCTGCATCACCACCAGCGGCCGATGACGAAGCTGCGGGGGTTGCTCAAGCTCTTGCGGGCCGGCCACCGCATCCGCACCGCGTCGTTCAGCCTGAACGTCCTGGTGATCGACGACCAGCGGACGGAATGGAGCCGGCTGGAAGAGGCGTAACGATCCCGCAGCACTCACGCCCCTGGCACCGGGCCGGGGGCAATCCAACGGAACCAGAGGAAAGAACATGGCACTTCTCGCAACCCGCACGTCCAGGCCCAAGTCCAAGGCCAAACAGCGATTCTTCAGCATTACGTTCCATATCGAAGGCACAGAGTACCGGATTAGCCCACTGGCGATTGATCCGAGCATTGGCCACAAAGCGTTCCGCTTTGCCAAGCAAGGCGGCGACGAAGCCGTCTATGACGTGCATGTTGATGCGCACGGCACCCACTGCCAGTGCCTGGGATTCCTCCGGCACGGCCACTGCAAACACGCCGATACGATCCGAGCAGCCGAACAGGTCTTTCGACTGTCCTGACCCGCCCTCCCCATCGACCTAGACCTGGAACGCAGAGGACGGCACGGAAGCCATAATGCGGCCTCCCGCTGGGGAGCCGGCTCCAAGCCCGGACAGATAAGGAGCAAGACCCATGACCCGATCCGACGAACAGATTCTGGCTGAGGTATGCCAGAGCATGGAGCAGCAGCGTGCGCTTGCTGGTGAAGGCAAGTGCATCCGCTGCGGTCAACCCGCCCCAGCGCTCTGCTACCAATGCGACCGCTGCCTCTGGCACGATGCCGATATCGTCCTCACCGGCACCCGTACACGGAGGGCCCAGAAATGGCTACCTTCCGCGCGGTCGCCCGCGTCGTGTTCTACCTGGCTGTCGTACCGGTCGAGCTGCTTGTGATTGTCGCCCTCCTCGAGTGGTGGGCGCGGCGTAAGCAAGCACTCGCAGCTTCCCGCTGAGCGCTCGTTGGCCCGAATCGCGGTTTTCCGGCTTCGCAACCGGACGGGCCCTTTCTCCCCGGAACAGGAGCACCCTATGATCCGAACGCTTTTGCACGGCCACGTCTCACCGGAGACGGCCTACGTGGTCCAAGACTACCCGTTTGGCTTCCGGCTGCGGTGCAAGATCCGGTATTGGATCGAGACGGCCGACAAGGGCGCCAAGAAAGGCGCCATGCGGTTTGTGTCCCAAACCACCGATCCGCGTAAGTCCGGGGAATTCTGGAACAAGCCGAAGGCCGGTACGTATCACGACCTGGTGGTGATGTTCGTGGACGAAGTGGGCCATGTGCATTGTGATGTCATCGGTCTGTGGGCAATGGTCGAGTGCTTTGCCCAGTTTCGCCAGAACTACGGATGCCAGCTCAGCGAAGCACAAGCCAAGCGGCTGGAGCTGCTGGAAGCCTACTCCCGCCGCTCCTCTCCCACCAGCTGGGCCGAATGGGATGCCAAACAGGCGAACACACCGGCGAACCGGTAAGCCTGGTCCATCCTGCACCCAAGCCGTTGGCGCCGCCGGAAAGGGCCGGCAGGCGGGTTCGAGTCCCGCACGGCGCCTTGATCTCCCCGGAACAGGAGCAACCCATGATTCCACTGTTTGAACGATACCGTCCGAGGTCCTTCGCTGAAGTGGTCGGTCAAGACAAAGTGGTCGCGCGCATCCAAGCACTTGCCAAACGCGGGCTTGGAGGGAGGGCGTTTTGGCTGACAGGCCAATCGGGAACCGGAAAAACCACCTTGGCCCGCTTACTCGCTGCCGAAGTCGCCGATGACTTCATGATCCGCGAGATTGACGCCGGCACCCTCACGGTTTCGGCACTGACCGAACTGGAGCAAGAGACGGCGCTGTCGGGCTGGGGCAACAAGGCGGGACGGGCCGTGATTATCAATGAGTCGCATGGCCTCCGGCGGGATACCATCCGGCAATTGCTCGTGACCCTGGAGCGCATCCCCGGTCACGTTCTGTGGATCTTCACCACAACCAATGAGGCGCAGGAAGCGCTCTTTGAAGATTACCCTGATGCTTCGCCGCTCTTATCCCGCTGTTTGCGGCTTGATCTGGCTCGCCGCGATCTGGCCAAAGCCTTCGCTCTGCGCGCCCAGTGGATCGCTCAGCAAGAGGGCTTGGACGGGCGTCCTCTGGACACTTACCTCCGGCTGGTGCAAAAGCACCGGCAGAACCTGAGGGCTGTCCTTCAAGAGGTCGAAGCCGGCGCCATGCTCGCCGAGTGAAGGATTACTCCTGCAATAAGCCGTAAGGTGCGACGGAGAAGCCGGCAGGACAATCATTCTCCCGCACGGTGTCCTCTTTGCTGATAACCACGTTGCTTTTATCTCGGTGAGGGTGCATCCGAGTGTGTCGCTGTGCCCGCAGCGGCTGCATTTCCATTTACGCCTGCGTGAAAGGAACCGATTCATGGCTCATGAATCTGAGTCCCTCACCGCCTGGCAAAGAGCCTGGCGATACGGCATTGCACCCAGCCTCTCCGCCAAGGGCCTCTTGGCGTTGCAGCAAGCCCTCGAACGCGGTGATCCTGCCTTGATCCAGGGAGCCACCATTGTGCCACCGCCGTTGCAGGCTGTGCAAAATTGGTCAGTGGAGGCAGCCTGTGCAATCGGCTATGCCGGCTGGCGAGGAGAAGGTTTGAATACCGTGGCACAGGTCGAAGCGTTCTTCGCCCATGTCTGCTTTGAAGCTGATCAAGAGCTTGGAGAGCCGGCCGCGGCAAGTTACTTTCTCAACGCTTACGACACATGGACCAGGTCGGAAATGCGCCGGCTACTGCTGCCAGAGGTCAACCTGGCTTTAGCCCAGCGGGGTGGTCAGCAAGACGATGTACTGTGCACCTAACCCACGCACGATCATCGCCGCTCGCACCGAAGCGATCTCTGGGCAGAAGGAAAGCGTTCTCGTTTTCGGGCCTGGCATGAAGCGAATTCAGGTGGAGTCGCCAAGTATGTTGACACGCGAACGCACGTGGCCTAGGGTTTGGTTACGACGGTGACGGATGCCTGCAGCCCACGGGATTCGAACAGTTCTGTGGCCGCTGCTCAATCGGCCTGTTCAACCTTGACACAGCAAACTCGTGGTAAGGCAAGAGTGCTCCTCTCTGGCCTCATCGCACGCCGTTCGCGAACCGGGTGATATCCAGGCTCCGAACGATTGAGGTTGAGCGGATTCCATGTGCCTTTGGGTTCCCGTCCTCGTCTTCCAGTCGCACGGGTCCTCTATGGCATTTCGCGGAACCTACAAGAGAAGAGAAGCCATGTTCAGACCCCGTCTGCCCATTCTGCCTTACGCCAGGATCGCTCCCTTTCCCCTGGCCTGTCCCCTCGATTATCCCTGCGAGTTTCACGACCCAAACGGCCCACGAAACCACGTTCAATCCTCCTTGCTTTAACCTTCGCACGATGACCGCCGGAACTCCCTAACCCGGAGTCCGAACGGTCAGGTGCGGTGCGGCATCGGAACCGATGCCGTCGAGGCAATGCGCCGGCGCTGTGCGCGAAGCGCCATGCCCAGTACGGCCAGTACGCTCTCTTTTCCGAGGAGAATCCCATGAAGCCGCTTAACATATCCCGATCCCAGTCTGAACCTCGCCGTCCTCTGAGACGCCGGCCAGGCTTTGAATCGCTCGAAGACCGGATCCACCCTGGAGATGCCTTGGCAGGGTATTTCCTCGCCGGGCTCGGATTGATGACCATGCCCACCACTTCGGGGCAGATGGATGCTGCTCTGACGGGGCCGGATGCTTGGAGTTCCAGAGTCCCGGACCAGCAAAGGAACCCTGCCAGCAATGACTTGATTGCGGTCAGTTCTCCGCCGAATGAGGCCGGCTCGTCCACACCGGCGGCACAACCGCAGAACAGTCAAGACGACGCTGGCAGCAACGTGCCCTCTGGGCACCGCTCCGGGAGAGAGGGCGATCCGCTGTCCGCTGACTTTGTTTCGGATTTAATGAGTTTCTGGGATACATTCGGTACGAGACCTAGTCCTGTTCGCCCGCAAGAATCCCAGGCTCCTTCAAACCTCGGACTCACCATCGATGCGGGAGGCATCTCTGCGGGTTCCTCCGATGCAAACTTTTCTGCAATCGCCGGCATGATGGCCGATATCCCGCAGGCTGAGACCAGTTCACCACATGCCAGTGGGATGTCCCTGCCTTCCAACAGCACGTTCCCAGGGCCGACTCCCTCGACTCCTTCGCCCAATTCACAAAGTGGGACGAATGCAATTTCAAGCATGAACCCTTCCGGGGCAAACCCAAGTTTGCCGAGCGGGCAAGCGAGTCCATCGTCAGCCGCTGCTACGAATGCAGACGCATCGGCAAAGGCAACACAGGCCTTGGCCCAGACTCCGCTGATGTTCGAGCCCAACATGGGGCAGACGGATTCCCAGGTCCAGTTCTTGGTCCGCGGTAGCGGATACACGGCCTTCCTGACCGCCACTGATCAGGTGCTGGAATTGCCGGGGGCGACGCCAGTGGTCGCCTCGCCGGCCAGTGGGCCGGGCCCCTTGGGCAAGCTCAGCTTGCCACATGCTCCGGTCAATTTGAATTCCGGCAACACTGGCACAACCGACGCTGCTCCCAACGTGGTGACCATGCACCTAATCGGGTCCAGTGCAGCGGTGCAGCCGATCGGTCAAGATCCACTCGAAACCCGCACCAACTATTTCATCGGTAACGATCCAACAAAATGGCATACCGACATCCCCAACTACGGGCAGGTCTTGTATCCGAGCGTCTACCCGGGGGTGGACCTCGTTTACCACAGTAGTAGTGATCATCAGCTGGAGTACGATTTCGTCGTGGCTCCAGGCGTCGATCCCGGCGTCGTTCAAATGGCTGCACAGGGGACGCACAACATTCGTGTGGATGCGCAGGGCAATCTGGTTCTATCGACATCCGGGTCTGACTTGGTAGAACACGCCCCCGGAATCTATCAGGACGAGGACGGAGTACGGCACGCGGTGGCAGGACGTTATGTACTCGAAGGTGCCGAGCAGGTCGGCTTCCAGGTGGACGCGTACGACCGCTCACGACCGCTAGTAATCGACCCGTCACTCAGCTACTCCACCTACCTTGACGGCTCAGTGGATAGTTACGGCGAGAGCATCGCGGTTGACAGTACTGGCAGTGCCTACGTGACCGGGTACACGGCGTCGACCGACTTCCCGATACGGAACGCCCTGCAAATGACCAATAACGGTGCTTTTTACAATGCGTTCGTTGCCAAGCTTAACGCGACTGGGAATGCTCTGGCCTACTCCACTTACCTAGGCGGCTCTTATGAGGATGAGGCCTACGGCATTGCGGTCGATAGCTCCGGCAATGCTTACGTTACTGGGTACACGGAGTCGGCAAACTTTCCAACCACAGCCGGGGCGTTCCAGACGAGCTTGCGCGGCTTCCCGAACGCGTTCGTGGCCAAACTCAACTCCTCCGGCAGTTCCCTACTCTATTCCACTTTCTTGGGCGGTAATGCTTCCGATCAGGCGGCTGGCATTGCGGTGGATGCTGCGGGAGAAGCTTTTGTGACCGGCTCCACGTCCTCGACAAACTTCCCAACCACCACCGGGGCGTTCCAGTCGAGCTTGCAAGGCCAGGTAGATGCCTTCGTAACCAAGCTGAACGCCCTCGGCAGCTCCCTGCTCTACTCCACCTACTTGGGCGGGAGCTTGGGCAGCGGCTCTAGTGCAACGGGCATTGCGGTGGACACTGCGGGAGAAGCTTTTGTGACCGGCTCCACGTTCTCAACAAACTTCCCAACCACCGCCGGGGCCTTCCAGACCAACTTGCAGGGCAGCGGCACTAACGCGTTCGTGACCAAACTAAACGCTTCTGGCAGCTCCCCCCTTTACTCGACCTATCTGGGGGGCAGCGGCCATCTCAACGGCGGTGATCGTGCTCTTGGCATTGCGGTGGACACTGCGGGAGAAGCTTTTGTGACCGGCATCACGACCTCGACAAACTTCCCAACCACAACTGGGGTGTTCCAGTCGAGCTTGCCCGGCCCCGAAAGCGCCTTCGTAACCAAGCTGAACACCCTCGGCAGCTCCCTGCTCTACTCCACCTATTTGGGCGGGAGCAACTTTGACGAAGCAACCGGTATTGCGGTGGACGGCGCGGGAAACGCCTACGTCACCGGCGAGACTGCCTCTGGCGACTTTCCGACGCAGAATCCCCTGCAAGCGCAATATTATGGTCTTACTAGCAATGCATTTGTGACGAGGTTGAGCTCGGGCGGCAACCTTCTGCTATACTCCACCTACCTAGGCGGCTCGGGCAGTGATTACGGTAGCGCTATCGCAGCTGACAGCTCCGGCAATGTCTACTTAACAGGAGCGACAAGTTCCTCCAATTTTCCGACCCAAAATCCGTTTCAGTCGTCGTTCAGCGGAGTGAATGGAGGGGACGACGCCTTTGTGGCGAGAGTCAGCCCATTCGGCACCGCTCTTATGCACACGCCCACGCCTATCCCGCCGACCTTCGATTTCAGCAATACCACAAACCAGGCTGCCGAGCTTATCAAGACCGTTCCGGGGGCGGGTGGGGGAGATCCCGAATCAATGGGTTTTTCGGAAGCAGGCGTGCGTTATTTCGATGGCACCGTTCAGCTGCCAAGCACGGACCTCCAATCGGCCGGATTCGGCACACCGTGGGGTCAAGATCGGAGTTGGACGAATGGGCCCAACTACGCATCGAACAGCTTCAACGGCTCCGGCATGGTTGATTCGGAGTTGCCCCACCTGATTCAGACCAATTTCAACGGCCAGACCAGTTCCTACGACACGATCGCCGTCATCAGCACCGGCACGAACGCACGATTTTTCGACACGTCCGATGGCACGAACTACCAAGATCGGTTCTTCCTGCTGGACCAGTTCACGCACAACAGCGCGACCAATGACTTCACCCTGACGGACACGACGGGTCAACAGATCAAGTTCTACGACTTCTCCGCCAACTGGCCGGTGAACCAGTGTGGTCAATTTGAGAGTCTAACCGATCCGTATGGGAACATCACCAGCGTTGTTTCCCATACCAGCGACGGAAAAGTGATCGAAGTTCAGCGCAGCAACACAACCGGTGGCACGACCATCATCGAATCCTACCTTTACAGCTACCTCACCAGTGGCGCGGATGCGAATCTCCTCCAGAATGTTACTCTGCGGCGTCAAGTAAACGGCGGCAATTGGGCAACGGTTCGCCAAGTCGGCTACACCTATTACGGCGACGGGACATCTTCCGATACGCACGGCAACGTCGGCGATCTGCGCACGGCGACGATCACGGATGGGACGAACACACTCGACACCAAGTACTATCGCTACTACACGGGAGAGTCAGGCGGCTACGTGCACGGGCTCAAGTACATGTTTGAACCCCAGTCCTATGCCCGATTAACTGCGGCGCTGGGGACTGGGGTGGCCGCACTGACCGACGCTCAGGTTGCCCCTTATGCCGACAACTACTTCCAGTACGACTCTCTGCAGCGCGTCACGCGCGCAGACATTCAGGGTGCCGGTTCTTCGACCGGCACGACGGCAGGCGTGGGGACTTACCTGTACTCCTACGCAATCAGCAGCAACCCCGTCGGCTTCAATAGCTGGCAAGGAGTGACGACGGAAACTTTGCCGGATGGCAATCTCAATATCGTGTACACGAATGTCTACGGCGAGGTCATGCTCAAGGACTTCCATGACGCCACGCTTAATCAGGACTGGGATACCTATTACCGCTACGACAGCCAAGGCCGGCTGGTGCTCACCGCCGAACCGTCGGCGGTCACCGGCTACAACGCTACGACCTACGCCGACCTCGTGAATTACCCCAACATCGGTTACCTCAACAGCACGGGCCTAATCAAGAAAACGGACTACTACACGAGCACGAACGCGGGTGAAACGACGGCGGGAGCCGTGACCGGTTATGAGCAGGACACCACACTCCAGCAGGGAGTAAACGCAAGCAGCAGCATCCTGCAAGACAGCATGCAGTATTTCGCGCATACCGGCGCGACGAGCACGACCATCGTCAATCCCATCGCGACCAGGACCGTTTACCGCAACACCAACGGCACCGGCGGTGAAACCACATCGTACGCTTACACGTGGTTCCCCAGCAGTACGCAGGTCGCGTCGATGACGGTGACTTCGCCGATTGTCTCCACGGCTGAGAATGGCCCCGGCACCGCCGATCTCGAAACCAGCGTTTACGACACCTACGGCCGGGTAATCTGGAGCAGGAACAGCATCAACCCCAGCGGCGGCCAAGCCGATGGCTACATAACTTACACGGCCTACGACCAAGCCACGGGTGCGGTCGTAGAAACCATCCAGGACGTGGACACGACCCGCACCGGTGATTTTACGAACCTTCCGAGCGGCTGGATCACGCCGACCGGGGGGGGCCTGCGCCTGATCACGCAGATGGTCGTGGACATGCTGGGCCGGACGACCAAGCTCACCGATCCGAACGGCAATATGACCTACACCGTGTATAACGATCCCAACCACGAAGTGCGGACCTATCCCGGTTGGCAGGCCAGCACGAACACAACAACCGGGCCCACGCAGGTCACCCGCGAAGATCGCACGCATTCGCCGAGCTACACGGAGAGCTTTACCATGTCGGCGGCACCGCACGTGACCAATGGCCAGCCGGATGGCACGGAAGCCTACAACTACCTCCAGTCGCTGTCGCGGACCATCACCAGTCCAGGCGGACAGGTGATCGAGTCGGATGCCTACTTCAACCTGGTCGGTGTCCCCTACAGCACGAATACTTACCTCGGCACCGCCGGCACCAACTTCAACGCCACCCAGTACGCCTATGACACGGCCCGCGGCTGGCGCACGCGCGTGCTCGATGCGACGGGCACCATCAACCGCACCGTTTACGACTCACTGGGCCGGGTGGTCAGCACCTGGGTTGGCACGAACGACACGCCCGCATCGGGAAGCTGGTCGCCGAGCAACAACACTGCCCCATCGAACATGGTGCAGGTCACAAGCAACATCTACGATGGCGGCGGCGTGGGCGACAGTAACCTGACACAAGTGACCCAATATCCCTCCGGTTCAACGGGCACACGTGTCACGCAAAACTTCTACGACTGGCGCGACCGGCTGGTGGCCAGCAAGCAAGGCGTGGGCACGAATGAGACAACCGGCGATGGCATCCACCGGCCAGTCATGTACACGGTCTATGACAACTTGAATGAGCCGACTTCGCAGCAGCAATACGACGGGGATGGCATTCCTGTATCGATCGATTCCCAGGGCAACCTGATCAGCCCCGGAGCGGGACAGCTGCGGGCCCGCACGGACACCTTCTACGATGATCAGGGCCGCGTGTACCAGACGCAAACCTACGACGTGAACCAAAGTACCGGGGCGCTGTCGAGCAGCACCCTGGTCACCAATACCTGGTACGATCACCGAGGCCATGTGATCAAAGTGTCCCCGCCCGGAGGCCCGACGACCAAGACCAGCTACGATGGTGCCGACCGGCCGACGTTCGTGTACACGACGGACGCGAATGGCGATCATCCCACGGGCGACCCGAACACGTGGAACGATGCCAGCACGGTCAGTAGCAGCAACAATGTCCTCCACCAGACGCAGACGGTTTACGACCAGGACGGCAACGTGACGTTGACGATCACGAAGGACCGCTTCAACACTGAAACCATGGGAGGGCCACTCGCCGACGCCAACCCCAACGATCATCCCAATGCGCGGGTCTCCTACGTGGCCCAATACTACGATGCTGCCAACCGGCTCACGAATACCGCCAACGTGGGGACCAACCACGCGCAGTCCTATACGCCACCAAACTCGCCACCGACTGGCTCAAACACGGTCCTGGTGATGACGCAAAGTTATCAAGCTGACGCCGTGCAGCTGGTGTCCCTGACCTATCCGCACCCGCCAAGTCCCCCGCCCCCTGGCTCGGACGCCCTCAGTCCGTCCCTCAGCACGCTGAGCGCCGGCAATCATGTAATCACGGCCACATACTCCGGCGACAGCATTTTCCCTGCCAGCACCACCACGCTGGCGAGCGGCGAGACCATCAACACCCAGGCCACTGCCGGCACCACAACAACCGTGACCCCCTCGGTCAATCCGCAAGCCGTTGGGCAGCCCGTCACCTGGACGGCCACGGTCACGGGGGATACCGGTCCGGTGAACTCCGTCAACTTCGAAACGGGGAATTTCAGCCAGGTGGCCGCCCAATTGGGCGGGAGCATCGTCACCAGCCCCGCCCTTGACGGCACCTACAGCGCCCAACTGGTGCGTTCCAATAGCGTCGCCAACATCGAGATCCGGCAAAGCGGTACCACGTACTATAACCTGCCCACGGCCTATTACAGCTT
>DATGIQ010000489.1:0-16554 GCA_035295665.1 Gemmataceae bacterium
ATCCTTCGCTGGCGCGTCAGGCTGGTGGGCTGCGGAATCCTCAACGATAGGGACGATCCAATGGCATCGCGTTTGCACCTGCCGCTGCCGTAACCTAGGCTTCGGGCGGATGCTGGCTTGCGTTGGTCTGTCTGCGCCTCGACCACTGGGAGTGTCAGGGTGCTCGATGGGCTGCCAGGTCGGCATCCTTCTCGCACCCGCTACCCATCTGCATCACGGCATCGCGCAGGGCCGCATGGTTCTGCGCGATGCCGTGATGCATTCCCTGGACCGCTACGGGCCCAGGACATTACTCATTGGCTTTGAGTTTTTTCTCGATCTCCGCCCGGCGCTGCTGCTCGCGCAGACTGTTCGTTTCCAATTTGAGGGCCTTTTTCCAGATGTCCAGCGCCTCGGCTTTTTCACCCAAGGCCATGTGCACGTCGGCCAGGTGATCGTAGATTTCAATGTTCTCGCCTTCTTCGCCTTTGATGGCATCAAGCAGACACTTCTTCGCTTCGGGGTATTTCTTTTGCTTGAAGAGCACCCAGCCGAGGCTGTCCAGGTACGCAGCGCTATCCTTGTCTTCGTCCGGCGTGAGATCGGGCCGGGCCTTGCGCTGTTTGCGATCTTCCTCCAGGGCTTTGCGAATCAGCTTCTCGGCTTCGTTCAGGTCTTTATCATGGTCGGCCCAAACGTATCCAAGGTCGTTGTTGTACCGCGGACTGTCCGGCTGTTTCTCCAGGAGCATTTTCAATTGCTCGGTCGCTTTGTCGATGCGGTTCAACTCCACATACACATTGCTAAGGATGTAGCGAAATCCCTCTTCGAGCCGGCTCTTTTGCTCGTCTTTTAGCTTCTCATCCTTGGCGATGCGTTCGAGCAAATCTTCGTAGGTCTTGGCAGCTCCGGAGTAATGGCCGATCATCTGCTGGAGGCGGCCCTTCAGTTCGAGCTTCGTAAGATCGTCCTTTTTGTCCTTCAGAATGTCTTCCATGACCCGGCTCGCTTCATCGACCTTGCCGGCCTTGACCAGCAACCGGATCATGCTGGTGCGGATAACTTCCTGATAGGCGACCTTATCCTCTTTTTCCAGATCCTCGTCATCGTCGATCCGGGTTAACACTTTCTCGTAGGTCTTGAGTGCTTCGTCCGTATGGCCACTCTCGCCCTGGAGCCAGGCCTTCAGCTCGTAGTTCCGCCAGCTGCTGTCCCTTGCTTTGAGCAGATCCTCGGCGACCTTGTTGGCTTGCTCGACCTTGCCTTGCTTGAACAACGCCCGGCTCATCACGCGGAGCACTTCGGCCTTGGATTCCGAGCGAACCCCTTGCCGGTCCAAGACCTCCAGCCACTCCTGTGCTAGCCTGAGGCTCTCGGGATACTTTTTGGCTTCGTAGTACAGATCGATGATATCCAGGATGTTGAGGTACGCTTCGCCGAGTTTTTGTGCACTCTGCAATTTGCTGGCCTGATCCGCACAGATTTGGAAGAACACCTTGCTGGTGTCCAGCTCCTTCAGCAGCAGGGCGGTCTTGCCCAGAATGAACGCCCCGTTGTAATTAAAGGGCTGTTCTTTTTGCTTGGCCAGGGCGACCGCTTCGCGCAGCAATTTTCGGGTCTCGGTTGGGTCCTTGAGGAGCGTTTTGATCTCACCCAGGATGGGCTTTTCCCCCGTGACGTCGTTGAGGGCCAACGCCTTGCGGCGCAAGGCCATGTCCTCGTCTGCTGCCGGAATGCTCCCTACCACCCCGATCCAAGCGACGAGAATCCATCCGCCGAAAAGTGGAAACCGTAACCTAGCCATATTGATTTCTCCGCTGGGTGTTCCGCGGGCGAGAAGCCGTTGGTTGCCCTTATCCTAACGAAGTCGGCCTGCCCATGCTACCCGGGATTGCCTGCCCCCGCTGCCTCTCGCGGTGCCGGGGAAGCACCGGGCTTTTGACTTCGGTCTCTGGAAAGCATAGATTTGAACAGCCAGCCTCGCATCCCGTAATCTCGGCAACGTGCTCCGCCGAGCGACTGGGGGCTGCTCCCACCACCCCCCCTCCTTGCAGAAGAAAGGCAATCATGGCATTTGCCGCCATGTTGGAGGCCGGCGTCGAACCCTTTCCGGGTTGTCACCTCCGCCGGCGTTTGGGATCGGGAAGCTTCGGCGAAGTCTGGGAAGCCGTCGGCTCTCACAAGGAGCCGTTGGCGCTCAAATTTCTCCCCTGCGATGCCAAAAATACGGTGGCACGCGAGATTCGTTCCGTGCAGGCCATCTGCCGCCTTCGACACCCCCACCTGATTCGAATCGATCGCATCTGGTGCTTCCAGAGATACCTCGTCATCGCCATGGAACTGGCCGACGGCACGCTTGGCGACTTGCTGCACAGCTATGTTTCCGAGGGGCACGAGGCCATCGTGCCGGAGCACACCTGTTTGCTCCTGTCCGAGGCGGCTGAGGCATTGGATTACTTGAATGCCCGGCGGCACGAGATCAATGGCCGCACCGTCGCCATCCAGCATTGTGATATCAAACCGAGCAACTTGCTGCTGATCGGTGACACCCTCAAGGTGGCCGATTTCAGCCTCTCCTCGTCCATTAGCTCCCAGATCGAGACCCGTTGCCGATCGGGCACCCTGGATTACTGTGCCCCCGAAATTTTCCAGGGCAAATTGAGCAGCCAAACTGATCAGTACGCCTTGGCGGTTTCCTATTGCTTGCTCCGCGGCGGCCGGCTCCCCTTCAACGATACGCCGTCCACCTTTCGAGCCAGTTATACCCGCCCCGTCCCGGATCTTACGATGCTTTCCGCAGCCGAACGCCCTTTGATCCTGCGGGGCCTGCATCCCGTGCCACAAAATCGTTGGCCGTCGTGCGGCGAGTTGATGGCCCGATTGACGCGGATCATTTGCGGTGCCGCGACCAATAAACCGGGCAGGCGGTCTGGACTCCGAAGGATTTGAGGATTTCCCCTCGCTATGGTCCCCTATTTATTCCGACTGGCGGCGGTTTGTCCCGGAAGGCAGCAGGGCTTCCGGCACGCGGTCGTCGCTCATCTCGTGCTGCTCGCCGCCGGCGTGGCGTGGGCCTATCGCTATCCGCAACAAGGCACTTCGGCAATCGGTTATTTCCTACTGACGGCCGGCATCGTGGAAGGGGCGGTGCTGCTGGGTTGGCGGTTAACCCAGCTTCCCAAGAGCCAGGCGCTCGAATTTCTCTTTGTCAGTCCATTGCGGCCGTGGCGGTTGTTTGTCGTCGAGACCGTGATTGGCCTGTGTCGGATCACTCTGATCACGTTGTCCGGCTTGCCGGTGCTCCTCGTCCTGAGCGTGGCGGGGATCCTGGATGCGAGCGATGTGGGGCCGTTTCTGTTCATGCCGCTGACGTGGGCAGCCGTTACCGGTTTGGGGTTCATTGCCTGGGCCTATGAGCCACGCGCCGTCCGCTGTTGGGCCGAGCGGGGCTTCCTGCTCCTGATCCTCATCTACCTTGGCGTGGGCGTGCTCGCCGGGGAGCATTTGGCCGCCTGGATCCGCCACCTTCCCGAGCCACTGGGACAGGGAGTGCTGTTGGGCTTTGAATCCTTTGACCGCTACAACCCATTCGCGGTGCTGCGCTTCTGGCTCGAAGAGCGCTCACTGGCCGCATGGGAACGAGTGCTGGGCGTGGAAGCCGCGGCGCTCATAGCGGCGGGGTTGCTGTTGGTGCGAACGGCCGGCCGGCTTCGGGGGCACTTTGATGAACGCCACTACCAGCCGGCTGTAGACCATCGCGGCCGGCCGCGCCCTTCGCCGGGAGATCGGCCGCTGTCCTGGTGGGCCGTGCGCCGGGTTTCCGAGTATTCCGGCCGGGTCAATTTTTGGTTGGCGGGGGGCTTTGGCTTGCTGTACGCCATCTACACGGTGGCGGGAGCCCATTGGCCGGCCTGGGCAGGCCGGCGCGTCTTGGCGGTCTTCGATGTGGCAGGGGGCGTCCCGGTCTGGGCGACGGCCCTGGTCGTGCTCTCCGCGGTGCCGGCCGCCTTTCAGTACGGCTTATGGGATAGCAACCCTCACGAGCGCTGCCGGCGGCTGGAATTGTTATTGTTGACGCAGCTCACGGGGATCGATTACTGGCATGCGGCCGCGGCCGCCGCCTGGAAACGCGGCCGCGGATACTTTGGTGTGGCGCTCCTGCTCTGGCTTGCCGCGGCGGTGGTAGGAAAAATCAGCTTCTTGCAGGCCGTGACGGCCATCGCAGCGGGGACGGTGCTCTGGGGATTGTATTTCACGCTCGGATTCCAGGCGTTTACACGCGGAGCGCAGGCGAATTTGCGGGGACTCAGTTTGACGCTCGGTCTGCCGGCATTGGCGTTCGTGTTCCATCAGATCGGTTGGCCTTTCCTGGCCGGCTTCTTACCGCCGGGAGCGGTCCATCACGCCGCAACATTGTCTCCGGATGCCGCATGGATCGGAGCGGTGGGCAGTGCGTTGGTGGCACTCTGGATGGCACGTATCTGCTTGGGGCGTTGTGACGGGGAGCTCCACCGCTGGTATGAGAAGCATCATGGGAAAATGGTCTTGGAGTGAGAACGGATCCTGATTACCATCACGCCACGTCGGCACATGAATCCGCCCGTCGGACACGGAGGTCCTGATGAAAACGGCCATCGTCATTCCCGCTCGCCACGCCTCAAAACGGCTGCCGGGCAAACCACTTCTTCGGCAGACGGGTAAATATCTCGTCCAGCATGTCTACGAACGGGCCTGCCAAGCACGCCGGGCAACTCAAGTCATTGTCGCCACCGAGGACTCACGCATTGTAGCCGCGGTTGAAAGCTTCGGCGGCCGGGTTGTCATGACTCGCCGAGACCATGCCAGCGGTACGGATCGTGTCGCTGAGGTCGCACAAAACCTCGAGGCCGACATCATCATCAACCTTCAAGGGGACGAACCCCTCGTCGACCCTGCCGCTTTGGACGTGTTGCCGGAATTGCTTGAACAACACCCGGATGCAAACATGGCAACCGTGGCAGTGCCCATCCGCGCGATGGAGCCGTGGCAGAATCCAAACTGTGTCAAGGTAGTCTGCGACGCCGCCGGGAGGGCATTATATTTTAGCCGCAGCCCGATTCCCTATGTTCGCAATGGCCGGCCGTCGTTCACCATGCAGCCGGCATCGTTCCTGCAACATTTGGGATTGTACGCCTATCGGAGAGCCTTTCTCTTGCAGCTGGCGACGCTACCTCCGGAACCACTGGAGCAACTGGAACAGCTGGAGCAACTGCGCGTGCTGGCATTGGGCCATCCCATCCAGGTCGGTCTGGTGCGCGAAGTTGGGGTTAGTGTTGATACTTACGACGATTATCTCCGCTTTGTCGCGATGTACCAGGGAAAACAGTTGCGGGCGGCGGCCTGAGAAGGCTGGAACGAATCCAGCCCCGCATGGCTGCCCTGTGCGCGTTTTGGTATAGTGGATGGTGGGCGATTTGGGAAAGCCCACGGGTCTCCCCGTGGGCTTTGTCGTTTTTGGGCAAACACGGTCGGAGGGGCAGTGGTACATGGCCAAACACATCTTCGTCACCGGCGGCGTCGTCAGCTCTCTGGGCAAAGGGCTGACCTGTGCCTCGATCGGCATGCTGCTGGAACGCAGAGGGTTGCGAGTTCGCCTGCAGAAGTTTGATCCCTACATCAACGTCGATCCCGGGACCATGAGCCCGTATCAACACGGCGAGGTGTATGTCCTGGACGATGGCTCCGAAACCGATCTCGACTTGGGCCATTATGAGCGGTTTACCAATGCCCCGCTGACCCGCGATTGCAACTATACCACCGGCAAGATTTATCAATCGGTCATTGAAAAGGAACGACGGGGGGAATATCTAGGGAAAACGGTGCAAGTCATCCCGCATGTCACCGACGAGATCAAGGCCGCCGTCCGCAAGCTCGTCAGCGAGGATGTGGATGTTGTGATCACCGAGATCGGCGGGACGGTGGGCGATATTGAAGGACTTCCATTTCTGGAAGCGATCCGGCAATTCGCTCTCGATGTCGGCAAGCAGAATTGCCTGTACATTCACCTGACGCTGATTCCCTATCTCAAAGCGGCCGGGGAGGCCAAGACCAAGCCCACCCAGCACAGCGTCGGCCGGCTGCGCGAAATCGGCATCCAACCGGATATCCTTATCTGCCGCACCGAACGCGAACTGGCCAAGGACGAGGCGGAGAAAATTGCCCTGTTCTGCAACGTGGAGCCGCGTGCCGTCATCGAAGAACGCGATAAGGAATTCAGCATCTACGAGGTGCCGCTCAGTCTCGTGGAAAATCGACTTGACGAGCTCATTGTCGAAAAACTCAATCTCCCGGCCAAGGCGCTAGAAATCAGCGATTGGCGGCAGCTCTTGCAGCGAATCAAGAACCCGGCTCACGAAGTGACGATCGCGGTGGTGGGCAAATACATCAAGCATCATGACGCCTACAAATCGGTGTACGAAGCGCTGGACCACGCCGGGATCGCTCTGAACACCCGTGTCCTGATCCGCAAGGTGGAAGCCGAGGAGCTGGAACGGGCGGGGGCTGAGCACGTGCTCAGCGGTGTGGATGGCGTGCTCGTGCCGGGCGGCTTTGGCCACCGTGGCATCACCGGCAAGATCGAGGCGGTCCGCTATGCCCGGGACCGGCATGTCCCCTTCTTCGGCATCTGTCTCGGTCTCCAGTGTGGGGTCGTGGAGTTTGCCCGCAATGTGATGGGACTGAGCGATGCCAACACCACGGAGATCGATCAACATTGCCGTCATCCGGTGGTTTGTCTGCTCGATGAGCAGTATGACATCGTGGACAGGGGCGGCACGATGCGGCTCGGCTCCTATCCGTGTGTGTTGATCGAAGGCAGCAAGGCCCACCAGGCCTATGGCTGCGTGGAGGTCCAGGAGCGGCATCGGCACCGGTATGAGCTCAACAACCAGTACCGGGATCAGCTGGCCGAGCATGGTTTCCAGGTTTCCGGGACGAGCCCCGACGGCAACCTGGTAGAGGTAATCGAGTTAAGCAACCATCCCTGGTTCTTGGCCGTGCAGTGCCATCCCGAGTTTAAATCGAAGCCAACCAAGGCGCACCCGTTGTTCCGGGCCTTTGTGCAGGCCAGCCTGGCTCGCTGGGAGGCGCGGAAGACGGAAGCGCTCCGCGTGCGCGGTCCTTCTCCGGTCGCCGTCGGCGTTTCCTGATGCGGTGCTGCCCCTACAGTTTGCTCGGCGGCGGTTCGCCAAACCGCGCGGTTCGGCGAACTGCCGCCAACGAAACCTACTTTAGCGGCGAATAATCGGTGGGACTCAGAAAGACGCTTTCGACTTTCTCAACCAGCCGGCCGTTCTTCTCACTGGCTTCCCGAGCGGTCTTCCATTCCGGATCATTGCGAAATGCCTGCCAGCTTTTTTCGGCTGCTTCCCGGCTAGGGAAGGCGAGGAGATAGACCAGTTTCTTCTCGGCTTCGTTCGGGTCCGCGGGATTCCAGTAGCCGATATTGGTCATGCCGTGCTTCTCGAAGAGCTTGCAGGTGTGGTCACGGAAACGGGCGTTTAGAGCCGCCATCTTACCGGGTGCGGCGGTGTAGGTCCGCAGCTCGAAGACGCGCGCATCGGCCCGCTTCGCCCCTTGTTCGACTCCGGCCGCATAGCTGACCATCGCCACCCCTCCTAGCATTACCCAGAAAGCTCTCATGATATCTCCCTTCGAAAATGGAACCCGCTACCGGTAGCCCATCCTTGCTGACCTAGATTAGCAATTCACCACGTCCAGGCCAAAGCGCATCATTGACCAGAATCGTTACAGTGCCGCCCAAGACAGTACCCACCGCAAGGTCCGGCAAGCCGTCGCCGTTCACGTCCCTCAAAGCGAGGGAGTACGCTTCCGAGACAATGGCGTATCTCTGGGCCGCTGCGAATGTGCCATCGCTGTTGCCCAGCAAGATCGCGACGGTGCCATTTCCCTCTTGATCGACGCCGGTCACAGCGAGGTCCAGATGGCCATCGCTGTTCCAGTCGCCCACCGCCACGGAGTAAGCAAGCCGTCCGGTGACGTAGCTGGTGGGAGTCTGGAAGGAACCGTTGCCATTCCCCAGCAAGATGCTCCCCGTACTATTGTGGCCTTCCAAAGGGGAAGTCGCCACGGGAACGAATCGTTGATTATGCACTCCTGTTTGGCGGATTGCAACCAAGCTCTTTGCCCTGCAAGTCGCTGGGCGGGAGTTGCGCCATTGCGGGAGTCGGGGCATACCGAAACGACCCCCAGGCGATGTGCACGCTATACTTTTTTCACCAATCGAATCCTCCTTGCCGAGGACTGCCCATGAACTTTAGGACTCTGCTCCTCTTTGAGATGGTCTGTAACCTGGTCGTGGCCATTCTTTGCGTTCAGTTCGTCAATGAAATCCAGCTGCTTCCCAATATCGAACGGATCGAGTTGCTGGTGGCCGGAGCGGATATGAAGGCTGGAAGGCAAATCCGCGAGCCAAGGAACCTGCTTGGGCGGCTTTCGTACATCAAGGGCACAGAGCCGAAGGATGCCCGCCGCGATCCGTATGAGCTGAGGAATCGGTGCCTGGCCAAAGCACTCCGAGCGGGTGAGCACATTACCAAAAATGACCTGACCGAATGCGGGACGCGAATGCGGTCCAATCCCTGCCGGGGAAAGTGGCGGTAGCTCGGGACGCGGCAAACGTAACCGGCGGCTTCCTCTTACCAAACTCTTCTGTGGATATTTATTCCGAATCCGTCACGGACGAACAGGCGGACACGGAGAAGATCCTGGAGAATGTCTTGGTTTTATCGCTCATGACCACCCGTCATCGGCCCGAAGGGGCCAATGTGGCCATGCAGTTTAGAAGTACGCGTTCACTCCATAGGTATCATTTCGACTGGCCGGCAGGCTGATCCACACGGCGGCGTGCAGCTGCTTGCCGCAGGTGGGCCTTCCTGCTAGGTTGCCGACATGACTTCGGCGCGACCACTGACTCCTGAACTCCGCCAGCAGACTCCCGCACCGGTCCTGGCCTACGTCGACGAACTGCTACGGCGCCTCGGCCGGCTGGAGAACGAACTGGTCGAACTGCGGGCTCGCCTCCAGCAGAACTCCACCAACTCGTCGCGACCACCCTCGTCGGATCTGCCTGGTACGCGCCCTGCACGCAGGCGAAGCTGAGGGGTACGCCGCCGTCCCGGTGGTCAGCCGGGCCATGACTACACCTTTCGCGACTGGCTGCCCGAAGACGAACTCGACGGCGTCCACGAACTCAAGCCGTCTCGGTGCCGCTTTTGCCAGGCGGCCCTGTCGGGCACCGATCCCGTGCCTTGGTGCCACCAAGTCACCGAACTGCCGCCCATCCAACCGCAGGTGCATGAGTATCGCCGGCATACCCTGACGTGTTCCCGCTGCGGCGAAGCCACCCGCGCCGACTTGCCGCCTGGTGTTCCCGAAGGAGCCTTCGGCCCCCGACTGCAAGCCTTCGTGGCCGTCTGCACCGGACGCTATCACCTCAGCAAGCGGCAAGTCCAAGAACTGCTGACCGACTGCTTCTCGATTGACGTCGCCCTGGGCTCGGTGTGCAACATCGAGCGTTTTGTCAGTGCCGCCGTGGCTGCTCCCGTGGAGGAAGCCCACGCCCGTCTGAAGCAGGCAGCGGTGGTCAACGCTGATGAGACCAGCTTCCCCAACACCGGCTGGCTCTGGGTAGGCGTCACGGCCTACTTGGCGGTCTTCCTGATCCGCCAGCACCGCGACGCCGAGAGCGCCATGGCCCTTCTGGGTACAGGCTATCCGGGCATTACCGGCAGCGATCGCTATAGCGCGTATACCTGGCTGGTGGCCCAGCAACGCCAAGTGTGCTGGGCTCATCTGGATCGGGACTGGCAGGCGTTCATCGATCGCGGCGGACCTTCGGAGCCGCTGGGTCGCAGGCTGCAAGCCTTGACCGATCAGCTGTTCCATCTGTGGTTCCGCGTGCGTGACGGCACGATGAAGCGACGCTGGTTCCGTTACGAGATGATACCCATCCGCGCGGAGGTCGGACGATGGCTTCGCCAGGGGCAAGACTGCGCGCACGCCAAGACGGCAGGCACCTGCGCCAAGATCCTTACCCTGGAGAAGTCCTTGTGGACTTTCGTTGACAGAGAAGGCGTCGAGCCGACCAACAATGCGGCCGAACGGGCCTTGCGTCAAGCGGTGCTGTGGCGGCGCAAGAGCCTGGGCACACGCAGCCGGGTGGGAGCTACCTATGTGGAGCGCATCCTGACGGTGGTCACGACCTGCCGGCTCCAAGGCCGCAATGCCTTGGAGTTCCTCACGGCCGCTTGCCAGGCTGCCCTGGGTGTCAACGCGGCGCCATCGCTGCAGCCGGCGGCGAGGCAGACCAAACGCGTCGGCTGATTGCATGCACAACTTCGCTTGTCGTCCCCTCAACATCTCAGCTCAACTCATAGCTATCGATTGAACGCGTACGTTTAGAAATCCAGAAGAATTAGACATCTTGGTCAAGACGTATAGGACTGGCCACATTCGCCTAATCGTAAAGCCTTCGACCGAGTGAACATCGTCTCGCTCCCAAACTCTGTTTGGGAATGGTCTGGCTGGAAACTCCGTTTCCTGAGAACGCAGCAATCACGAAACAGAGTTTCGCACGGTGCGTTTCCAAACAGGGTTTGGGAACGAGGACAACGCGGACAAATGGATACCCAATCAGGATGGTGCATTCATCAGATTTCCATATGCGGTCCCGAGCCGAGCGGATTGCCGCCCAGGAATGGGCCGTGACCAGGTGGGGAATAATAATAATGCACCACGGGGTCGAGAAACCGTTCTGGGGTGGCCAACTCTTCGCGCACAAAAAAGGCCGAGGTGCCGCTCGAATCCGTGGCCACCAGTGTATAGCCCTTTTTCCGACCCAGCCCCGTCAACGAGGCTAAACTCGCTCCGAAATAACTCGTGCCATCCCATTGGTGATCGGGATTCTCCTGCATGACCCACCGTTGGCCGGGCGGGCAGTGGGAATTGAACTCGATCACGATCAGACGCGGACGCCAGCGGTTTAGGCCGTTCCAGAGCCAATAGTCGTTGCCATGCACTGCGATGGACAGCACGGCTACGTTGAACGGCACACTGCATTCGGCCAGCAATTGCTCGAGATTCCCGGAGGTTGGGCGGGCACAGAGGCACCGGATACGCCAGTTCGCATGGTAAGCCTCCGCCAACTGCTGGGATTTCGTCGGATCCGACTCCACGAAGAGGCCGCTCCAGTTTTCTTCTCGGACCAGACGGGCACAGTTGCTCTGCAGACCCGAAGGGACGCCGATCTCCACGAACGAACGCGCTTCTACCCCGATTCGGTGCAGGATTTCCCGAATGATCCCGTCCTGTCCCTGGGCCGAATGAACGCGCTGCTCGTAGGCACGCAAATCCTGGGCTTGCAGCCAGCGAGTTTGTTCGCGCTGCCGATGTGCCTCGGAACCCATCTTGGCGATTCCGGCCAGCGCTTGCTCGATCTGGATGGGAATTTCCTTCAGACGCTGCTCGAGGGTCTGGAAGTGCTCGGCGAGCGGAGCCGTCGCTTGCAGCTGCGTTTCCAGGCGGTGCAAGCGTTCACGGAGTTCATCCTGCGTGGTTTGCTGGCTGGCGGCAAGCTGGGCAAGATGATTTTCCAGTTCCTGCAATTGCACCTTCAGGTCTTGATTGCCGGGGCCGCAAGCGATGGCATTGTCGAGATGTTTTTCCAGCTTGCGGAATTGCTCGGTGAGCTTGCCATTCAGGCTGTGTGCAGCGACTTCGTTGATGTGCCGTTCCAGCTTCTGGAATTGTTCCGTTAGCCGGCCGTTCGTCAGATGATGGCTACCCAGTTCGCCGAGGCGCTTCTCCAGCTTCTGGAATTGCTCGCTCAGCCGGCCATTGGTGAGGTTGCTGGCGGCTACGTCGACAATGTGTTTCCCTAACCGCTGGACGTTCTCGGCCGCGCGCACGGTGGTCGCATGTTGCGAACGCACATCTGTCATCACGTCGGTGATTTGTTTCTCTAGGCGCTGCACATTCTCGGCCACCCGAATCGCCGCTGCGCTTTGGGAAGCAACGTGCAGGACTTTGCTGTCGAGATCATGCAGATGATTCTCAACCTTCGAGAAGTGGTCGCGCAGTCCCGTGGCGCGCAGGAGCCAAAGCGTTCCTTTTGCCGCCGACGCTAGACGCCGGAAACTTCTCATGTTTCTCCCCTTAAACCAGGATGGCGCCGGCCATGCCCGCGCTGTTGGGATTTATCGGTCTTTTCCGAGGGTTGCCTCTACTGTGATGCGTGCTTTCCGTGTCGAGAGGCCCGGTACACGTTCGAAGTTTTTCCACCGCCGGGTTGGTCTAGGAAGCGGATGGCTTGGCCCGTATAATCTCGGGTTTGTTCGTCCGCCTTCGAGGAGGGAGCCTCGTGGCCGAGAATTCCAGCGACCTGGTGGTCGAAACGTACAAGCTCACCAAGATTTACCAAAACCGCCAGATTGCCCTCAATGATGTTACGCTGCGGATGGAGCCAGGCTGCGTCCTGGGCTTGCTCGGTCCCAACGGCGCGGGCAAGACCACGTTGCTGCGCCTCATCCTGGGTCTGCATCGGCCAACCGCCGGCTGGGTGAAGGTGTTCAGCAAGACCATGACGCCCAATGCCGCCGCTGTCCGTCGCCGCATTGGCTACATCCCGACCAATCCCCAGTTCCCGCGCGGCCTCTCTCCGATCCGGTATCTGGACTACATCGCCCGCTTGTTTGGCCTACCGGCCGATGTCCGCAAGCCCCGGCTTGCATCGCTTCTGCGGGCTGTCGACTTGCTGGCCGTTTCCGGTGAGCCAATTGCCGGACTCTCCAATGGCATGACCGCGCGCTTGGCAGTTGCCGCCAGCTTGATCAACGAACCGGATCTCCTGGTCTGGGATGAGCCGACGCATGGTCTCGATATCGAGGCCCGGCGAAGCATGCTCGAGTTGATCAAAACGCTCAGCTGTGAAAAGACGCTCATCGTATCCAGCCACAACCTGACGGACATCGACGAAGTTTGCAACCATGCAGCGGTCCTTAGCCGGGGACAGCTCATTTTTTCCGGCTCGCTCCAGGACTTGAAAGGACGCATGCGCCGGGACCACTATGAGCTGGATTTGGAGGGAGATCAAAAGGCCATCAGCAAGGCTGCCCAGGCGATCAAAGGTCTCGCCGACTTCAAGCTGGTCACTCTTCGTCAGCGCCGCCTGGAAATCCGGCTCAATGAAGAGTCGACGAATACCTCCGCCCTGGCGAACATGTTCATGACCTTGGCCGATAATAAGGTCAACCTGGTGAGCATCCGCAGCGTTGGCCAGCAGACCGAGCAAGCATTTTTGGAATTGGTTGAGAAGGAAGAGTCGCGCGGGTTCACACGAGCCTACCAGGAAAAAGAGGCCGCCTAAGTTCCGATCGGCTGCCGGCGACGCAAGGAGAATTCTGTGGAAGCGCCCCAAGCGACAAAAAGTGTGCCGATCCAGCGCTGGCTTCCTTACTGGGCGGTGCTGCAATCGGACACGCGCCAGACGCTGCAGAGCTGGGTCTATCGGGCATGGGTCCTCGTATCGGTGGTGTCGGCGGTTGGCTACCTGCTTTACCGGGTCGGGGTATATCGCGAGGCCGGCATCGTTCAGCAGGCATCGACGCTGGTGAGCGATTTGCTGCGCTGGTGTATGTTCGGAAGTTTGACCTTGGTCATCGTCCTGGCGGCCGGGAGCATCTCCACGGAGCGTGGCACCGTGGCGGATTCAGTGCTGAGCCGGGGCATTAGCCGGTATCAGTACTTCCTCGGCAAGTGGCACGCCCGGCTGGTGGCGGTCCTGGGCACGTTCTTTCTAATGGGCCTGCTTGCCTTGGCGTGCAGCTTTTTTCTTCTCCATGAAGATCTCTCGTTGAGCGGCAGCCTTGTTGCCCTGGTGACGGTGGCCGCTCTCCTCGGCGTCGTCGTCAGCGGCGGTGTCACGGTCAGTGCCGTCTTCAGCAGCACGTTGCTCGGGATCGCCGTCTTGTGGCTTACCGTCTACGGCGTCGGCTTCGGGCTGACGTTGCTGCCGATTCCATTTCCCTCGCCGTATCAGGCGCTTAATAGCTTGCCATACGTGTTGCGGGGTGAATATAACCTGTTCGCGCTGGGCCGGCTGATCGGCTGGTCGGCGATTATTTCCTGCGTGCTGGCCGTTTTCGGCTTGGCTTACTTTTCGCGGCGTGATGTCTGAATGGTTCGCGGTGCACAGGGGCGAGGCAGGCAGCCCCGTTTCTGTGACCGCCCGCTCCAAGGCATCCACGTAGACTTGGGCCAACACGGATTCCGCATGGTTTCGCAACACCCCGCGGCCCAGCAGACTCACGAATTTCTGTCGCTTGGCCACCAAGCTTCCGTGCCAACTTCCCGATCGGTTGCCTGGCTGCTTGGTCCATTTGAGGAGATGCGTGATCAGGACGCGCAGATGTTAAGGGAACGCTGGCCTGGGCAAACGAACAAACGTCCTCCTCTGCAAAAGGCTACATTCTGCCGGGCGTTGCCGAAGCACTTCTCCGGCGCGGGACCGCGGCCAAGCCCGCTGGGCCGAAAACTCGTTAATGGCCGATTCCCGAAACCAGCTCACCCGCCGTGCCCGGTTCAGGGTCCAATTGCTTGGCCGCCCCGCTCGCCGGTGCGGATGCGGATGCAATCCTCCAGCGGCAAGACGAAGATCTTGCCGTCGCCAATTTGACCGGTTTCCGGCGTGCGCGCAGCATGCACGATCGCTTCGATCGTGGCCTCGACAAAGGCTTCGTTGATAGCAATTTCGAGTTTCAATTTCGGCAGCAGCCGGACCTGAAACTCGGTGCCGCGGTAGACTTCCGTGTAGCCCCGCTGCCGGCCGCAGCCGCGCACATCGCTCACTGTCATCAGGTAGACATCCCGCTCATTCAACGCCGCTTGTACCGCTTCGAGTTTCTCAGGGCGAATGATGGCCACAATCAGTTTCATGCCACAGAGTCCTGTAAAAAATGACAAGGTGAGAAGGATTTGCATCACTTCCCACCTCGTCGCCTCGTTGTGTTTTCCGCTGGTTAGCTTTCCACGCGAGCTCGGACCGGCCATTCTTTGAACTGGCCTTGGAACAAGAGCTCCAGATTCTTGCTCAGGAGGGTTGAATCTCCGCCGCGGAACCGAAAACGGTTCCCCTGAACCGTCGTGACGAAGGGATAAACCGCGCGGAATTCCGAGGTGGGCGGCTTGGAACCGGCCTGACAGAGCTTCGACCAGGCACGGATCAACTCGGCGGGATCAACCCCTTCGACCACAATGGTGAAGCGTCGGTGTCCGTTGGGTGGCACAACTGCTGCTCGGGGTTCGTGGGGCAGATGTTCCGGGACCGATTCCAGCGCCGGCCCCAGATCGAAGCCGACCTCCCCATGTTCGCTGCGGTCGAGCCCTTCGTTCTCTGCGCTGGTCGCCAGACAGAACCCCCACGTCGAATCGATCAATTTCACCAGAATGGCGGTGAGCACAAAGGCATAACCGACCGAAACCAGGGCAGCCAATGCCTGGACCATGATCTGATTCAGCCGGCCATCCTTCAGAACGCCCAGCGGGTCGGCGGAGCCGGCTCCATGTTGCCAAAGGACAGCCGAGGCGAAGACGCCCGTCATCACCGCCCCGAGGATGCCGCCGACGCCGTGGACACCAAAGGCATCCAGGGAATCGTCATACTTGAGGAACGGCTTCAGGCAGACCGCCACGTAGCAAACCAGGCCGGCGACCAGGCCAATGACCATGGCCGGCAATGGAGCCACGTACCCGGACGCCGGCGTGATAGCCACCAGGCCGGCCACCACACCGGAGGCCAGACCGAGCGCCGTGGGCTTGCCACGGTGCAGCCATTCGGCCAACATCCAGCTCAAGGCTGCGGCCGCGGCGGCCACTTGCGAGGCCGTCAAGGCGGCCCCCGCCAAGCCATTGCTTCCCAGTGCGCTGCCGCCGTTGAAACCAAACCAGCCGAACCAGAGCATGCCGGCCCCCAGCAGGGTCAGGACCATGCTGTTCGGATGGATGGCATGTTCGGGATACCCCAGGCGCTTGCGCAGCACCAGGATGGCAGCCAGACCCGACAGGCCTGCTGCGATGTGTACCACTGTGCCACCGGCAAAATCGAGGGCTCCCAGTTTCCCCAACCAGCCCGCCGGTTGGCCCTTTTCGTCGACGGCCCATACCCAGTGGGCGAGCGGATCGTAGACGAGGGTCGCCCAGAGCAGGATGAACAGGCAATAGGGCCCAAACCGGATGCGTTCGGCGAGGGCACCGCTGATCAAGGCCGGTGTAATGATCGCGAACATCCCCTGGAACATGCAATGGACGAAAATTGGAATGTGCGTACCCGGGAAGAGCTGGTCCGAGAGGACCCCGTTCAGTCCCAGGAAGTCATAGCTCCAGCCAATGAATCCGCCGTTGCTCTGGCCAAAGGCCAGGGCGTACCCGTACAAGAGCCATTGGATGCCGATGATGGCCAGGGCGACCATGCTGTGCATCATGGTGCCCAGGACATTTTTGCGGCGGACCATGCCGCCATAG
>DATGIQ010000490.1:0-17553 GCA_035295665.1 Gemmataceae bacterium
CATTGCTGTGATTTCGACGGATTTAGACGTGGCCATCACGAAACTTCGGCGCGCAGTGGAATTGTGCGACTGCACCCCCGATGCGGCACGGTTGCAGCTGGGCGAACTCCTCATCGACCAGGGACAATGGGACGAGGCGAAGGAACAGTTTCTACGCATCCTTCGGGTTCAGTCCGGTAATGCCCGAGCTCTCTTGGGCCTGGGACGTGTGATGTATGAGCAGGGACAGTTGTCGGATGCGGTCGCTCACCTCACTCGTTGTACCGCCGATCCCCACACGCGCAAAGCAGCCAGCACGCTGCTGGCTCAGGTATACGGCCGCCTGGCAAACCCATCGGCCGCTGAGCAAGCTCTTCGCCAAGTTGCCGAGCTGCCAAAGGATGCAGAATGGGTCGATCCATTTCAGGAAAAAGTGCACGAATTGCAGGTTGGGCAGCAGACCGCTTTGGTCCGAGCGGACAAGCTCATCAACCAAGGCCGCTATTCCGATGCGGTTCGCTTGCTTCAGCAAACGGTACAGGATTACCCAAACTCGGCCTCGGGCTGGATGATGCTGGGTAGAGCGTGGATCGGCGGCAAGGATCCCGGAGCAGCTGAACGGAGTCTGCGCAAGGCCATCGAGATGGACCCAGCTGTGGCGGACGCTCAATTCTACCTGGGCGTTGCTCTGTTTTTGCAGAAGCAACATGCGGCTGCAGCGACGTGCTTTCGCCAGGCCGTGGAGCTCAAGCCCGATTTTGCACAGGCTCATCTTGACCTGGGCCACTGTTTGCGCGAACAAGGCGATGATACCGGTGCGATGGCAGCATTTCGAACGGCGATCCAGCAGAAGCCGGACTATGCGGCTGCGCATTTCAATCTCGCTGCCCTCCTGCTCAAGCGAGGCCAACGGGAAGAAGCCCTGGTCCATTTGCGCCACGCCGTTCGATTGAATCCCGCTGATCGGGGTGCCCGATGGCTGTTGGATCAGGCCTTGAAGCAAACCACCGGACCGGCAGGAATGTAAGGCGGCGTGTTCCGGACAGCGCGGGATCATAGCCCGATCGCCATTTGCTACACTACAAGGGGCTGGACTCGATCTCTTTGCCTGCCCATGAGCGATTTTGGAGAAGCCTATGTCGGATGCCCGGAAACCCAACTCTGCGGACCTGACTCGATGGGGGCGCCATCATGCCGAAAGTTTGCAGTCAGCAGGCCTGGAATGGATCCCAGCTGCCGCACCCCTCCAGGCCGACCGGGAGCCAGGCGAACGGGACACGTCTCCCGGTGCCAGCACGGGATCTTCGCTCTTCGAAGGCCTCATCCAACCGCCACAAGTAAGCCATGGGAGCAGTCCAGTGCCAAGTGTGGAGGAGAGGCGGCACGCTTTGGAAGTTCTGGCCCAGCGCGTCGCTGGCTGCACGCGCTGCGCGGAATTGGCCGCAACACGGACCCAGACCGTTTTTGGCGTCGGCAAGATCGACACCGAGCTGTGCTTCATCGGCGAGGCGCCGGGAGCCGACGAAGACGCTACTGGGGAGCCGTTCGTGGGAGCCGCCGGACAATTGCTCAATCGGATCATCACCGCGTGTGGCCTGAAGCGGGAAGAGGTCTACATTTGCAACATCATCAAGTGCCGGCCACCAGGCAATCGTCTGCCCCAGATTCATGAGGCGGCCAACTGCCGAGAATATCTGGAAAAGCAGCTGGAGCTGATACGACCCAAATTCATCTGTGCCCTGGGCGCGTGCGCGGCCCAAAACTTGCTCGATACCAAGGCCCCGATCGGCAGGCTGCGGGGCCAGTTTCACACCTACCGTGGGATCCCCGTGCACTGCACGTACCACCCGGCCTATCTCTTGCGCAGTCCAGACAAGAAGAAGGATGTATGGGAGGACATGAAGAAACTCCTACACCAAATGGGCCGGCCCATCAAATAGGGCAACCTTCGGTTGAGTTACGAGCCGAAGAGAGCAGCTAGTATCTTGCCGCCACACCGAAATGCTGCTAACATTCTCGGATACCACTGCCTAGTGTAGCGTTAATATACACACGATCATTATGCCCCTGCATGAACTTGCCTTCGGCTCGACCGAACCTTGCTCTTAGCGAAACAACATGGCGTATTGGCTCTTTAAGGAAGAACCGGAGCATTACTGCTATTCCGATCTGGAGCGGGAGCAGACAACTTTTTGGGACGGGGTGACGAACAATCTGGCTCGCAAGTACTTACGGCAAGTCCGGCGTGGCGATCGGATTTGGTTTTATCACACCGGAACAGTCAAAGCGGTGGTAGGCGAAATGCGCGCCGTGGAGGATGCAAGGCCGGATGAAAACACAGCCGATCCCAACGCTGTGGTCGTACAAGTTCGTCCGGTACGGCGATTGCACCATCCGGTGAGCTTGGGCCGGATCAAGGAGGATCCCCTGCTGGCTCAATGGGAATTGGTTCGGTTACCGCGGCTATCGGTAATGCCGGTCAGCGCGGATCAATGGCACCGGGTGGAAGAATTAAGCGAGGGGGTTTAGCGGTGGTTCGGAGAACCGCGGCCAATCTCCTGCACAGAGTGGAGGTTTCCTATGGCGCGTCGCAGCGCCGATTCTGAGATAAATGGCCAGCGCAATCACGCCCGTCGTTCGGATCGATTTCTCGAGGGTCTAGCGGAGTTTCGCTCCGTCACGATGGTTTCCCATGTCCACCCCGATCCCGATAGCCTGGGCAGCATGTTGGGCCTGGCCCATCTGGTAATGAGTTGTCTACAGAAGCCGACGCGCTTGACCCGGGATGGTCCCATTAGCCGGGCCGAGAACCGCGCCATGGTCGAAATGCTGGGCATCCGGCTGGAGCCGATTGAGGATATCAGCTGGCACGAAGGCGACGCCCTGGTCATGGTGGACAGTCAGCCCAATACAGGCCGGCACACGTTTGATCCTACCGTTCCGCTGTATGGCGTCATCGATCATCACCATACCCCTGGGGAAGTCGAAGACGTTCCGTTTGTAGACGTTCGCGAGGGGCTCGGAGCAACGTCGTCCATCGTCTGTAGTTACCTGATCGAGCAAGAAATCCCCGTCCCGCCCCGCCTGGCCACCGGCTTGCTGTACGGAATCGAAACCGAATTGAGCGGGTATCCGCGTGAAGCCAGCCCGCTCGACGATAGTGCGCTGCTTTACATGTACCCCTTGGCCGACAAGGAATTGTTGGCCCGGATCCGCAATGCTCGACTTCCGCAGGCATACTTCGAATGCATGTTGCAGGCGTTGCAAAGTTCCTTCATCTACGATCGGCTGATCATTAGCTGGGTGAACGAACTTGCGCAGCCGGAACTCGCCGCGGAGGTGGTCGATTTTCTTATCCGCTTTGAAGAAGTCGATTGGGCCGTTTGTGCCGGTGTCTACCAGGACAAACTCATCCTGTCCCTTCGAACGGCACTACCGCATGCCGGTGCCGGCGAGATGTTACGGCAGGTGGTCGGCAAACTCGGCAGAGCGGGGGGCCATGATCGCCGGGCCGGCGGGACCATTTATTTGCCGAGTACGGCTCCCAGTGCCGTGGAGCAAACGCAATCCGAGCTGCGACGACGGCTGCTCAAGGCCCTGCACATCGACGAATGCCGCGGACAACGCCTGGTGTCCCGTCGAGAAATGCTCCAGAATCTGCAAGCTTGACGCACAGCGGCGGTTCGCAGAACTGCACGATTCTGCGAACCGCCGCGAAACGGACCAGGTTTGCCGGGGTCTGCCTCTTCTCAACGACCGGCCCCGCCCCCGATGGTTGCCGGCTGGGCGGATGGAACGCGCATTTGAAGTTCCTCGCGGACAACGATTATTTCTGCCGGCGCCTCAATGCCCAGACGTACTCTTCCGCGCTGAATCTCGGCGACTGTGATTACGATATCTCCGCCGATGATCAAGCGCTCACCGATTTTCCTACTCAAAATCAACATGGGTTCTTCCTCCTGAAAACCTCAGTTCAACGATCCCCGGAGACGGCAGCGCATCTCCACAGTAGAGATGGATCAGGGGGGCGAACTACAGAAGGGTGCCAGGAGGATCTAAATCAGCAGTCGACAAAGTGCATAGAAGAGGGGGACCAATGTCTCATGCAGTGTTTCGCTGGGCTGGTGAACTTTGGCACCGAAACGAACGAGTCCATATCGATTCAGTGCCGTGCGCGATTCTTCCGCACGCAGCTTGGAAGACGAGGATTCGTCGCTATTGTCTCTCTCTTCCAGGCAATCGCGCTCACGGTCAGCCGTTTCGGCTGCCGGATCGATACGGCGGTTCTGCGTTTTGGCCGATTGCAGCGGTGAGGCAACGGGACCCGGTCCAACGGCTGGTGCCGTAAAGCCAAAGAAAACGGTCCCAGCGAGGAAGGCAAGGCTCACTAACATGACGATCATGAGAACCATCCTTGATTAGCCCGACAAATCCGTAGGGGTAGTATAGCGAAGTCCGGCCGGGCGGCCAAGGAAGTTTGCTAGGTGAGAAGTGATCTCCTCAGTGCGTACCGATCCAAAAGGGATATGATCAGTTGCGTGATTGGGCAGCTTACGAATCGGACAGGCCAGGGAAGGGCTACTTCGGTCCCGCGTTGGCCCGTCGGGCTCGCAACCAGGAAGATGTTGCGCCGGGATCTCAACCTGCGGCCTTACGGTCTTCGTGAAGCTGGTTCAGCTTATTGTACATCGTCTTGAGGCTGATCCCCAGTTCCGCGGCGGCGGCCGGCTTATTTCCGCCATGCTTGTCGAGCACGCGCAAGACATGTTCCATTTCGATTTCCCGCAGCGTCCGAGCGCCGCCCTGCGCGGCAGTGGCCGTCGCTGCTGCCAGGTTCAGCGTGGGGGCCTTGCCCGGTAGCGAACGGAGATGGTGCGGCAAATGCTCCGGGGTAATGCGTTCGGCGCCTGAGAGGATGTAGGCATGCTCCATCACGTTTGCCATTTCGCGGACATTACCGGGCCAGGCATGCTCTAAGAGGACATCGATGGCCTCCGGAGACAGGAGATCGGCAACTTGCTCTATCGGACGGCGGGCGGCACGCCCGAGCAGATGCCGTGCCAGATCGGGAATGTCCTGGCGGCGTTCCCGGAGCGGCGGGAGGCGAATCTCGAACGTGTTGATGCGGAAATACAGGTCCTCGCGAAATTGGTCCTCCTGAATCATCTCGCGCAGATCCCGGTTCGTGGCGCAGAGGATCCGCACGTCGGTGCGGAACGGCTCGGTCTCGCCGACCCGGCGGACCTCGCCCGACTCCAGGAAACGCAGCAGCTTTACTTGAATGCTTTTGTTGAGCTCGCCGACCTCGTCGAGGAAAAGTGTCCCGCCGTTGGCCACTTCGAAGAGACCCTTGTGGTCGCGGTCAGCGCCGGTGAAGGCACCCTTGCGATGGCCAAACAGTTCGCTCTCCACAAGGTTTTCGGCCAGGGCACCGCAATTGACCGGCACGAATGGCATTTCGGCGCGCTTGCTCTGCTGGTAGAGCGTACGCGCTACCAGCTCCTTGCCCGTGCCCGTTTCGCCGAGAATCAACACCGTGGAATCTGTCGGGGCCACCGTGGCGAGCAGGCGGTGCACTGCTGTCATGGCCGGCGAATTCCCCACCAGTACGGTAGGCCCTTCGGCGGCTTGGACGCGACTCTGCAACGCCAGGTTTTTGTGCTGCAGGTCACGTTTTTCAGCGACCTTTCGCAAGACTGCCTCGATCTCGGCCAGCTTGCATGGCTTGGTGATGTAATCGAAGGCGCCCAGCCGGACCGCTTCGATGGCGGTCTCCATGCTGGCGTGGCCGGTCATCACGATCGCTTCCGTGTCCGGCGTCATTTGTTTGAGCTGTTCCAGCACCTCGATGCCAGTCAGTCCGGGCATCCGCAAGTCGAGGATGGCCGCGTCGAACGTGCTCTTCTCCAGGACCTTGAGCGCAGCCCGGCCATCCGGGCAGACGGTCACGTCATGGCCCAGGCGTGGCAGCTCGGAGCGCATGAATTCCTGGAGCGATCTCTCATCGTCCACGAACAGGATGCGGAGGCTTTTATGCGGCGGCGCGGCCAAGGGTCTCCTCCTTCATCGACTCCGCCGGCTGGAGCGGCAGGCGCACGGTGAACGTGCTCCCCCGGTTCAGACCCGGACTGGTTGCCTCGATCTCTCCTCCGTGTTGCGTAATGGCCCGGTGGCTGATCGACAGGCCCAGGCCCGTCCCTTTGCCGGTCCGGCTGCGCGTGAAAAAAGGCTCAAAGATGTTTTCCAAAATCTCCGGCGACATGCCGCAACCGCTGTCGGTAAAGACCATCTCGGCCATGCGGTCGTGCTGCCGCAGGGTGATGGTCAGCCGGCCGCCCTCGTCCATGCTGTCCAGAGCGTTGATCACCAGGTTGAGCACGACCGACTTGATTTCCTGGGCGTTTACCCAAGCCATCAGCCCTGGAATCGGCTCGAAGACGATCTCTTTGCCTTTGCCATTTTGCAAATGTTGAACCATGTCGAGAACCGACTGGATCAAGTCGGCGAGGTCCGTCGGCTCGCGCCGCCGTTCGCCGCCGCGGCTGAACTCCAGCAACCGCTGGGTAATGGCTTTGCAGCGGAAAGCTTCTTCCTGAATCATGCGCAGGTACTTGGTGATGATCTCGCCGTCTTCTGGCGCCTTGGTGAGGATCTCCACGAGCCGGCTCTCGAGGGCCTCGCTGCAGAAGGCGATGCTGGCCAATGGGTTATTGATCTCATGGGCTACCCCGGCAGCCAGGAATCCCACACTGGCAAGCCGCTCCGAACGCACCAACTGCCGGCTCCGTTCGTTCACTTGATGGGCAAGATCACGGTACATTTCATCCAGTCGATTGGTCATATCGTTGAAGGCGGCGGCGAGTTCTTCCATCTCGTCGCCGCTGTGCAGCTCAATGCGGTGCTCGAAATCTCCCTGGGCAACTCGGTGGACTCCCCGTTCGAGATCGCGGATCGGGTTGAAGATCCAGCCGTAGAAGAACCGCAGTAAACTGACCATGAGCAGACCGCCCACCCCGCTCGTGCTGAGGACGATCCACATGCTGAGCCGATATGGCCTGTAGGAGTCATGGATGTTCCACCATAGCTTGGTGTTGATTTCATTGCGGAGATCGGTTGCGGCGTCGACCAGGTGACGGACGGCCTCCAGGACCTTGGCCTTGTATTGGCCTTCGAGTCCTCCTGCCTCGGAGGAAGTGCCCCCGGCTTCAAAAAGGGGCCGGTTGGGAATGGCGGCTTCCAGCTGGTTGAAGTAGGATTGGATGGCTTCGATCGCCAGTTGTTCATAGTGTGCGCCGCTGCGATCCCGTCGGCGGAGGAGCGTGTCTGCCAGCCGCACCTCGTACCCGGCCAGATTGCCGCGGCCCTCGACGATTCCATTTTTCAGTTCCTGCTCCTGTTCAGGCTTCGTGGGGTCCAGAGGAGTGAGCCGCGCGACGGTTTCCCGCAGGGCTTCCGCCGCTCCCAGCTCACCCAATTTGCTGTCGATGCTTTTCATCGTCCAATGATACGACAACAACCCGATCAATGTGCCCGCCAGAAGCAGTCCCAACAGTCCTTCCACGAGACCGAGTCCGAGCAGCAGCTTGTGGCGAATCCGCCATTGATAGGCCACGCTCCGACCTCCTTGTCCGTGCGGATGGCTGATCGGCGGGGACTCTACCAGAAGCCGCGTTGTAAATGGAGAGCAACTTGCCGGCCGCGCTGGCGGGGCGTGCAGCTGAAATGGCGGCGGAAACTTGCCGCGCGCGGAGTACGCGCTCGGGTGAGTTTTCTTCCTCGTTCCGTTATCTTCTGCTGTTTACCTGGTTTCTTGCGGGCTCTCACGGGGACTAAAGGGTGCTACCAAGGGATAGAGCCATTCCATGACACTGGGCCAAAACTTCTGCGCGCTGGCAAAATCGTGCTTTCCCCTGGGATCATACGCCACGGTGATGCTGAGACCACGTTGCCGGGCTCGGAACAGGAAACTCTCCACCTGAGCCGTGATGTTGAATTCGTCCCGGCCTCCGTAAGCGACATACATGCACAGCTCGCCTTCCTGTAGGCACAGGCGATCGATCATCTCGATGGGATTATCCCAACTTACCTGGGCTACGGTTTCCGGACCCCCTGTGTACAGGCTGTCCATTACGTCTTTCAAGCGGATGGTGAGAATTCCATAGAAGCGGCCCACGACCTCATAGGGATTGCTGAAATCGGTTCGCCAGCCCCAGCAGGCGGGATCGAACGGGACCAAATATCGACAATGACAGTCCAGCCAGCGATTGTTCAGCGGGGGAAAGATGCCGAGGACGACCTTGAACCGATCGCGGTGCTTCATCGCCAGGTTATAGGCCGAGCCGCCGCCCATCGAAACACCCGCCAGCACATGGGCCTCACGCTCGGGACGGATCGGGTAATTCTCGAGCACAAACTTCCAAACATCCACCATGACAAAGTCTTCAAATGCCCCGGCTCGCGTGTTCAGGAAAAAGCTGCCTGCGCTGATTCGGAACGGGTTCCGCGTCAAGCTACCATCCGGCGCCACGACAATCATGGCCGGCAGCCGACCGGCGACCATGGCGGCGTCGAGATCGTTCACGACGTAACGGAGGAAGGAACGCTCATCTTGTGCAAACCCGTGCAGCCAGAACATGACCGGGTAGCGCTCGTGGGGATTGAAGGACGGCGGGAGGTAGACATACAGGGCGCGTTTTTCATGGAGCGCTGAAGACCAGATGCGGCGGTCCGCGCCGTGGTTGTCGGTATGATCAATCACCTGGCCTTGGATTTTGTGGTTGATCTCATCGAGGTCATCCCGATTCCATAAGGGATTGGCCCAGCAGGGGGGCAATGGCAAGAAAAGGATCAACCCGATGGCGGCACTGGTAATTCGGCTCACGGCTTTGCCCTGTGTTTACTCACCTATCCTTCGGCCGGAACACCCGCTCGGGCTCAGCACGATGTCGACTCGATTGCTGGCCTGGTCCCGCAAGCTCTTCAGTTCTACGGATTTTGCCGAACTTGCCTTGGCGGCAATCGTGGGGTGACCAGAGGCGTTTCAAAAACGGCACGGTTTCTCTAAAATCAAGAAATCCGAGCCCTTGTGAGTGGGGATCGACGCGGGGATTCGCCGAAGCGGGGCAGAACTCGAACCAAGGAGGGGGGATCGTGCACTCTGTACGCGCGGTTTCGATTGGTGGCCTGAACTGCGGAAGAGGGCAGCCACTGTTGTGGATCGCCGGTCCGTGTGTGATTGAATCCCACGATCTGACGCTGCGGATCGCCCACCGGCTCCGGGAATTGGCCGAGCGGTTGACTTTGCCATTGGTGTTCAAAGCTTCCTTTGACAAGGCGAATCGCACCTCCAACAAGTCGTTTCGCGGACCAGGACTGGAGGCGGGCCTGCGGACCTTGGAAGCCGTCAAGACCCAGACTGGCTTGCCCGTGACCACGGACATCCACGAATGCCATCAGGCGGCCGCCGTCGCCGAAGTGTGTGATCTCCTGCAGGTGCCGGCCTTCCTGGCGCGGCAAACCGATCTCATCCAGGCCGCCGGACGCACCCAACGGGCCGTGAACGTCAAGAAGGGCCAATTCATGGCACCGTGGGATATGCGGCACGTGGTCACCAAAATGGCCGAGGTCGGGAACCATCGTCTCCTGCTGACCGAGCGCGGCGCCAGTTTCGGTTACGGTCAGCTGGTAAGCGATATGCGGTCCATTCCCTGGATGCAGGATTTGGGCAGTCCGGTGATCTTTGATGCCACCCACAGCGTACAGATGCCAGGGGCGGCCGGCGACCGCAGCGGCGGCGACCGGCGAATGGTCCCCTACCTGGCTCGTGCTGCAGTCGCCTGTGGGTGCGACGGAGTTTTTTTGGAGACGCACCCGCAGCCGGACCAGGCTCTGAGCGATGGTCCCAATATGATTGCCCTGGATGACCTGCCGGCATTGGTAGAACTCTGCCTCCGGCTGCGGCAGGCGCTTGTCGACCGAACCCCCGATGGAATCGCATGACTGGCACCATGAGAATTGCTTTCCTGGCTTACTTGCTGCTGGTGTTCCTCGCCGGTTGTACCCGGCCGCCCCAAAAAAGCGTTGTGGCTCAATCCAGCCGCGTCACGGACGACAGCGTCGTTTCCATCACCGAGATGCTACGCCAAGGAGCGGACCCGGAAGCATGGCGGACCTATATCCAACAGATCAACCACTACTTGGCTTCTCATCCCGATGCCCAGCCGCGTCATTTGGTTCAGGAGGAACAACAACTCCTGACCAAGCACGCCCACCTCGACAAAAATGAACTCAACGAAGTCGATAGTGGGACGTTTACACCGCTGGACGCCCACTACTTGGAGCTGGCCTTTCTCCTGCGCGATGCCATTCGGGGCCTGAACCTGGATGGATTGGAGCCCCGGGCCCGGGCGGCCAAAGGCTTTGACTGGGTGACAAGGCAGGTACGTTTGCAGCAAGGGGAAGCCATTACCGTGCCCCCTTTATTGGTCCTGCGACGCGGCTATGGCACGGCGCGGGAGCGGGACCTGGTGTTCCTGGCCTTGCTGGACCAGCTCGGCATGGATGGCTGCATGGTCGCGGTCCCCGCCGCAGCGCCGGACCAGGCTCAGCTCCGCGACTGGGCGGCGGGCGCTCTCATCGACAAGGAGATTTACGTCTTCGACAGCCGGCTCGGATTGCCACTGCCTGGACCGGGCGGCAAGGGCATCGCCACGCTGGCCCAGATTCGTGCCGGGCTCCCAATTGGACAAATCCTTCAGGTCCATGAGAAATCTCCCGACGACGTGTCGCCGGACCGAGCCCGCCAGGCACAAATCCGGGTAGCATTTGGCTTGTCATCGCTGGCTCCCCGCATGGAATACTTGCAGCACTACATCGCGGGGAGCGAAAAGATCAAATTGTGGGTCGACCCGGTGGCCCGCTTCCAACGCTTTCAATCCGTGGAGGCAACGGCCCAGATCTGGAGTTCGGGAGTAGAGTCAAGCGATTCCTTGCATGTGCTGCGTGCCTTCCTGACACCGGAGGAAGGCGGCGTGGCCACGAAGCCGTACCGCAATCTGGTGCGACTGCAAGTGGTTCCTCTGGACTATTTCCCCCCCCAATTGCGCCTTCCCGGGGAGCCGGGACAGAAACTGCAAACGCTCTTTGCCGCTCCATTCGTCTATTTCGGCACGGAAGTCCGGATGCCTTCGGATCTCCTCATGAGCTGGTTGCCGGGCCGATCGGAAGCCTCGGTGGATAAGCCCGGCACCCGCCGGCCGTCCGAAAACCTGGTCCGCAGTCCGCTTCCCCGCGATTTGATGTTGCACGGCCGGCTGGACGATGCAGCCAAATTATTGGTGATCATCCGCGAAGAAATTGAACGTCAAAAAGCGCTCCCGGTAACACCCAAGCTCGAGGAAGCAGCGCGGCAATGGTCGGAACGAGTGATTGGGGCATATTCGGACCTAATCCGGGTCGAGGAAGAGGCGAAAAAGCAAGGCAGCGCATCGTCAGGTGTGGCCGCTGAGGCCAATGAGCGCGTCAACCAGCTCTGGGGCGCGGAACGGGCACCGGCGATGGTTCTTCTGCAAAAATCCGCAGCTCTACCCATGTTGGAGCGCGTGGTCTACCTCCTGGCCCTGTGCAAGCAAGAGCAAGCCGAACGCTTGCAGATCCAGCGCGAGCACGCATCTTCGTCGGCAACCGATGCCAAGGCCGCGGAGGATGCCTGGAAGTCGGCGGCCAATTGGTGGGCGTCGTACTTGAATGACTATGCCTCCTGGCCGGCGGCACCCGCGGCCCGGCGCTTGCGTGCCCGGGCTCTGCAAGCGCTCGGCAACCGCGCGGCTGCCGTCGCGATTCTCGAAGACCTCTCCGGCATTTCGAACGACCTGGAAAAGGCGACCCATCTCTATCTAGCAAAGCAGCTCAAGGCGCAATAAAGCCAATTTCTGGCAAATCCTGTACAACGGCGTTGAGCCGCCGTTCCTCGAACGGCCGCGTTCTGCGAACCGGAGCAAACCCACGGGCGGCCATGATGGAGCGGTTGCGAAGGCGCTGGTTTCTGATCCTGCTGCTGGCGGGATTGACCCTGGGTTGGCTTTGCCCGCAATGGCTCCGGCCCATAACCGCATGGATGGAGCCACGCCTGATCGTGGCGTTCGCCCTGTTCATCATGGCCGGGACTCTCGAAAGCCGGAGCTTGTTCCGATCGCTCATCCACCCTGCGCCCGCTTTGTGGGCGTGGTGCATCGGTTACACCATCCCGCCCGCCCTGGCCTGGTTAGTCGGGGGGCTTCTACCCGTTGCGGACCTACGCCTTGGCTTACTGATCATCACGTCGGTCCCGTGCACGCCGGCTTCCTCCGTGCTGTGGACCCGGTTGGCCGGCGGCAACGAAGCCGTCGCCTTGCTGACGGTGTTGCTTACCATGGCGACCAGTTGGTTGATCACCCCCGCGTGGTTGGCATTCGCTGCCCGCGCCGGTGTTGCCCTGGACACTGCGGGCATGATGTCGGGCCTGGCCTTGGTGCTGATCGTGCCCGTCGGGCTCGGCCAGCTGGGCCGGGCAATCGGTCCCGTGGGGCGGGCGGCTGGCCGGCATCAGCGCTTGCTCGGAGTCCTCTCGCGGCTACTGATCTTCAGCATGATCTTGAAGGCCGTCAGCGATGTCAGCGACCGGCTCAGTGATCGCTCGGTGGCCCTGTCCCTGAGCGGAATCTTGGCCGCCGTGGCTCTCAGTGTCGGCGTTCATCTGGCGGCCCTCGGTACTGGCTTTTGGAGCAGCCGGTTGTTGCATTTCGATCGTGGCAGCCGAATTGCCGTGGCGTTCGCGGGCAGCCAGAAAACGCTACCGGTCTCCCTGTACTTGTTCGATGTCTATTTCAAGGACGCTTATCCCCTGGCCATCGTGCCGCTGGTCTGCTATCACGTTGGACAGCTCATTGTGGATACCGGGATCGCAGACCTGTTCGTGCGGGCTTCGAACAGCGGCGATAAGCACGGGACTTGGGCGCCCTCTGAGGAGCAACCATGAATAGAGCCGAGGCCTTGGCGTTGGTCCAGGAATATACCCAGGATCCGAGCCTGCTCAAACATATGTGGGCTGTCGAGGCCGCCATGCGTGCCTATGCGCGGAAGATGGGGGAGGACGAAGAACGCTGGGGCATCGTCGGCTTGTTGCACGATTTTGATTACGAACGCTGGCCGAATCCCCCGGACCATCCCCTTCGCGGCGCGGAAATCCTTCGCCAGCGGGGCTACCCGGAAGACGTAATCTATGCCATCAAATCGCACGCCGACTATCTTCCTGACTGCCCGCGGGTTCACCGCATCGATAAAGCCCTGTACGCCTGTGATGAGCTGGCCGGCCTCATCACCGCGGCGGCCCTCGTCCGGCCCAACGGCATCACGGACCTGACCGCCGCCAGCGTCAAGAAAAAAATGAAGTCGAAAGGCTTCGCGCGCAACGTCAAACGGGAAGATATTGAGCGCGGGGCCGCGGACTTGGGCGTGGAGCTGACTGAACACATCCAGTTTGTGATCGACGCCATGAAGACCATTGCCAGCCAGCTCTCCCTGGAACGCGGCTTCGGCGAAACGGCAGAAACTTAAACGATCAAACCGGAACCTGCACCCTGAAGCCTGACGTGCCAGCGAAGGAAGACGGATCCTTCGCTGGCACGTCAGGTGTGTAAGGCTGGCAGCGGGACAAGATCAAGGCAGCGATGGAAGCACGGCGTACTCGGCCGTCAGCTAGCCGTCGCCGTTGAGGAGTCGGAAGACGCTCAAGCTCTCATTGCGGAGCATGCTATTGGTGGCCCACGGCTCTCCGCTCACGGCGGAATTGTTGGCCGCTTGTAGCAGCTGGAAGACATTGAGCACGGTAAGGTTTGGTACACCGAATGCCTGCCCGCTGGCGCCGACGTTCCAGGAATAGGCTCCCAGACCGTTGTCGGTAACCACGTAGCCAAAGCTTTGTCCTACCGTGCCGCCCAAGGAAGTCGTTGTGGCGAAGACTTCCAGTGCCGTGGCCAGGACTTCGGCATCCAGGCCAGTTCCCTTGGATACGAGGAAAAGACTCTGGTAATAGCTGCCGATCTGGGCATTGCTGAAGGGACTTAAGTTGGCGGCCCCATTCTGGCCGCCATAGAGGTTAGGGAAGGTGCTGGCCAGCCACTGTCCCAAGGATTGGCCCTTGGCCGTCAGCCCGAAGCGGCGCAGCAGTTGTTGGCCTTGCAGCCCTTCCCAGAAGCTGATCGGCTTGACCATCCCCGCCGGCACAAACTGTCCCAGGCTGGCCACCGTAGCGTTGCCTTGGATCGTGGTCGGCACACCTTGGCGGTAGATGGTGGTCGTGAGGGAGTAGGAGCCAGCCGCCGCGTAGGTATAACCGCCGCTGACGGTGAAGACCCCGTTGCTGACGGTGATCGTACCGGCGATAGGAGGGCGGTTGTCTCCCCAGGCGATGCTGGCGGTGTAGATGACTGTTGGGTCGGAGCCCGCAGGATCGGTAAACGTCGCCACCGCTCCCGTGAAGGGTGCACCGGCGGTCGGGGTGACATTCACGGCCTTGGCGGAGACCCCGGTACCCGATACCGTAAGCGGATCGGTCACCTTGACGGGTGGACTGACTTCGTGCGCGATCGTCACGGTAATCGTGTAGTTGCCAGCCGCTGCATAGGTGTGGCTGCCGCTGACAGTGAAGGTCGACTGGTTCAGCGTAACGCTGCCCGCGGTCGTGTTGCCATCGCCCCAGTTGATGCTCGTGGTGTAGCTTGCGGTTGCCTCCGGCCCCGCCGGATCGGTAAATGTTGCAACCGTCTGGGACGCCGACGCCGTGCCCTTGCTGGCAGTGAACGAAAAACCGCCCATCGCCACGACATTGACTTCGGACACCGCCACGGAATCGGTCACGGTTTGTGCCACGCTTGTCTCATGGTTGACGGTGACGGTGAGCGTATAGGCTCCCTCTTCGGAGTAGGAATGGCTGCCGGCTACGGTGAACGTGGTTCCGCCGGCTGGCTGGGAGATGCTCCCTGAGGTAGCCGGCGTGCCATCACCCCAGTCGATGCTGGCACTGTACGCACTCAGCATGGACGGTCCGGCCGGGTCCGTGAAGGTTGCCACTGTCTGGGTGGCCGAGAGTGCGCCTTCCACGGCTGTGAAGGGGAAGCTGCCGGTGGCTACTACACTCGGATCGGACACGGTGGAGCTACTGGTCACCGTTTGCGGCGTGGTGTTCTCGTGATTAATGGTGACGGTAATCGTGTAATTACCTTCTTCGGGACAGCTATGGCTGCCCAGGATGTAGAAGGTGGTCCCGGTCTGGACGATGGTGCCCGGCATGGCGCCAGAGTCGTCGCCCCAGTTGATGCTGGCCGAGTAGTTGTCCAAGGCCTCGGGCCCAGCGGGATCGATGAAGGTAGCTACTGGCTGATTCCAGAAAGCGCTGTTTTCGCTGGTACTAAGGATGAAGCCGCCGTAGGCCGACACATTGGGGTCGGAAACGTTCACGGTGAACGCCTTCTGGCCGGCATCGCCGACGCCATCGGAAACCTGGACTGTGGCGGTGTAGGTGCCTTCCTCCTTGTAGGAGTGCGCCTGCTTGGCAATGGGGCCCTGGCTGGGGAGCGTCAACGGGGTGTTGGGGGAGCCATCGCCCCAGATGATCGTGGCCGACCAGATGCTTACCCCCGGTGCCGCATCGGTGAACGAGCCGACATTGAAGGACTGGCTGTTTCCTTCGACGGCGGTCTGCGGGCTGGTCGGTGCAGCAAGGACGAGCTGGTCTTCGAACGCGCCGATATCAACGATCCCGTTGATGACCCGCGTAAAACCGCGCTGGTCGGTGGGGAGGGGGGCGCTCGTGGGATCGCCGGCATCTACAGCAGGGTTGTTGGGAAAGCTCGGATCGCCGGGAAGGCTGAACCCCAGGCCCAATGTAGCCGTCAGGCCGCCGTTGCGGGCCAGAGGCAAGAGCCGGGGATCGACATTCAAAAGATCACTGCTGACGAAGCCGGAGCCGCCGGCCGGGTTCTGAATCAAATTGGACCCTAGCGAGACGATCGTCCCCGAAATATCAAAGCCGTTGTTGCCCGCCAGGATCGTATTGCGGACGGTTACCATCCCCCCCTGCCCGATTTGCAAGCCTCCATCGGGGTTCAGAGCCAGCGTCGTGTTATTCAGTATCAAGTTCGTATAGGTTTTTATAGCAGGGGCATTGAGATTTGCCGTGATGGTACTGTCCTCAATTGTCACTATTCCAATGGATAAGTACATGGCAGCTCCGAACTCCGCGCTGTTGCCGACGATCGTGGTATCCTGGATGACCACGTTCCCCTGGTTATAGAGGCCGCCTCCTACCGTCGCGAGGTTGCCCGAGATGGTTGAGTTGGTGATGGTCAGGATCCCGGACATCGCATTAGAAATGCCGCCGCCGCCGCCGGGCGCGTGGTTTTGGGACATGAAAAGATTAGAGATCGTCAAGGTTCCATAATTTAGAATCCCGCCTCCTCCCATGGAAAAAGCGGTATACCCATCAGTGACGGTTAGATCGGAGATGGTCCCTGTTACGCTGCTGTTCACTTGGAAGAGGCTGATGCGCTTGGCGCCGCTGATGGTAACGCCGGAGCCGATGACCGACTCGGGTACGCTGGTGTTGGATAGTGTCAGCCCGGCCAAGGACAAGGTGATAGTCTGTGGCGTGGCGAAGTTGCCCGAAGTGTCAAAGCGAATCACGTTTGACGTGGTAGTGGGCACAAGGACATTCCTGCTGCCATTGGCCCATTCTACACCACCCCGCAACGTGCCCACGACCGAATTATCATAGGCCTGGGGTGTGGTTGTGGCGTCGGAGCTGGTGACCACGTAGAGCGAGCTTTGTTCAAACGCGCCAATGTCGGGGAGAGCACCTGCATTGGCTTCAGGGCCTAAGCCCTTCGCGGTGCCCCGCGTGGCACCTCGTTGATCGAAGGTCGGGGCCCCACCGCCTGGGTCCCCGTTGTTGATAGCAGGGCTGTTAACCAACGTGGGGATGGTGGGCGTGGCGCCGCCATGAAAGCCGAATGTGCCCAGGAGGGCGTTCGTATTCGGTAAGTCCCCCGGCCCGGTGAGGTGGCTCGAGCCGTCGCTGCTGATGTTGTGACCGAGCGAGGTGATGGTCGCCCCGGCCCCCGAGGTCGCGGCGTTGGGCGTGCCGGCTGGATTGCCCGCAGTAGCACTCAAGATCGTATTATGCAAGGTGATTGTCTGCGTGGAGCCATCGTTGCTTCGCACGTAGAGGTCGGCAGCCTGAGTGTTGCTGGCGACCAGGTTGCCGCTCAGCGTGCTGCTCTCCAGCGTGACGCTGGAGGGGGCCACGCTATCGCCGAAAACGGCGAGGCCACTGCCACCGGGAGTCCCAGCGATCCTGTTTTTGGTCGTGTTGTTGGCGATCGTGGAATTCGTGATCGTTAAGGGCCCGCGAAAAAATAACTTCGTCGATTTCTAGTGTTTGCGGGGAGTAATGACATAGTTCCAATCGCCATGAAAATCAGCGGGCTTCAATTTCAGTGTTGCCATCTGTTCGTCACTGACCTTGATGCCCGTTTCGTA